>CAYOOZ010000102.1:0-8460 GCA_964405705.1 uncultured Christensenella sp. | reverse complement strand
CCCTGACCCTCGGCTTAGAAGGCCGATGCTCTATCCGACTGAGCTACAGGCGCATCATCATCGGACACAGCGACACAAAACCCATTCGCTGGTATCGCTGACGATTTATGATAATATCATAAGGAAATCGGCTTGTCAACGCAGAAAAACCAATCACAAGCCGCAATCACAATCACAATAATTAAGGATTAAATGCGCGTGAATGCAAGGATTGATGACAATTGTGAAGTGTAAGGGAGTAAGGGCGAGACCTTCAATGATCGGCTTGGCTTGCTGGATTCTTGGATACCAGTGAAACAACGTGCATTGTTTGGAATAAAACATTGCCCTGCTTGCATTTTCTATTCATGGAGCATATAATTATCGCATAGGAACCATAATCAAATATCTTTTGGCAAGACAGCTTAATGCGGGAGTGTAAAGAAATGGATGTTATTAAACGGCTCAATCATGGTCTGTTGTTCCGTTACCAGGGTGAAATGCTGGAGCTAATTCCCTATGGAATCAATGGCATCCGGGTACGCGCAACAAAAAACACATCGTTTCAGGAAAGGGATTGGGCTATTTTACCAGGCAAAGAAACCCAAGGCATAATCACAATTTCAGAGGATGGCGCGACCCTGGTCAATGGAAAACTGACCGCTCATATCACCAAGTATGGGAAGATACGGTTTTTCAACGACAAGAATGAGTTGTTGCTGAGGGAGTATTATAGGACCGGGGACAGGGGCAATGACTTTCATGACAAGGAGTTCTTTGACGACCTGGTTCTTATCAATATGCGCGCCCGTGAATACAAACCCTCTGGGCGTGACTATCAAATTACAATGCGTTTCCATGCTTTTGAGAATGAGCGCATCTACGGCATGGGCCAGTATCAGCAGGATCAATTGAACCTGAAAGGCTGCCTTTTAGATTTAATGCAGTACAACACCCAAGCCTCCGTGCCTTTCATGGTGTCCTCCCGGGGATATGGCTTGTTATGGAACAACCCGGGCATCGGAAAAGTGCATTTCGCCAACAACATCACCCGTTGGGAGATGGATGGAACCCAGCAGTTGGATTACTGGGTCACCGCAGGGGACAGCCCGGCTGAAATCGTAGAAAATTACACCGACCTGTCAGGCCGTCCGCCAGTCATGCCCGAATACGGCTTGGGCTTCTGGCAATGCAAATTAAGATACCGCACCCAGGACGAAATCTTGGCTGTTGCAAAAGAATATCACCGCCGCGGCCTGCCCTTGAAGGTCATTATCATCGACTTCTTCCATTGGACCAATCAAGGCGAGTGGCGGTTTGATGAAGAATACTGGCCAGATCCTGCCGGTTTAGTGAAGGAACTTCTGGATATGGGCATCAAAACCATGGTGTCGGTCTGGCCGACCGTTGATTCAAGGGCGGAGACCAGGCAGGAAATGATGGACCGGGATTTGTTAATCCGCGTTGACAAGGGCCTCCCCTTCACAATGGTGCTGCATGGATTCCAAGGCTATACCGATATGACCAATCCTGAAGCCAGGGACTATATCTGGGATAAATGCAAAGAGAGTTATTTTGATAAGGGCATCAAGTTGTTTTGGCTGGACGTAGCCGAACCAGAGTATACCGTGCGTGATTATGACATTTACCGCTACCACCTTGGTCCTGGAAACGAAGTTGCCAACGCTTACCCCTACTTGTATGCCAAAGCTTTTGACGATGGCTTGGTTAAAGCAGGGGAAGAGGAGCGGCTGACCCTGATCCGCTGTGCCTGGGCTGGGATGCAGCGTTTCGGCGCTCTGGCCTGGAGCGGCGATGTCCCGTCCAGCTTTACCTATATGCGCTATCAGATGCAGGCAGGCCTGAACATGGGCATGGCTGGTATCTCGTGGTGGACAGCCGATATAGGCGGTTTTCATGGCGGCTATACTGAAGACCCTGCGTTCCGGGAGCTTCTGGTGCGTTGGTTCCAGTATGGCACCTTCTGCCCTGTGATGCGCCTGCATGGCGACCGCTCCCCTCATCATATGCCAGCTTCAAACAAGGTGGGCGGAGGCATGGCAGGCTCCGGCGCGGACAATGAAATCTGGTCTTTTGGAAAAGATGCAGAGGGCATTCTGGAAAAGCACATTCTGGCTAGAGAAGCCATGAAACCTTACATAGAAAAAGGCATGATGGAAGCACATGAGAAAGGCACCCCACTTATCAAGCCATTGTTCTATGTCTTCCCGGAAGATGAGAAGGCTTGGCACGTGGAAGACGCCTATCTCTTTGGCTATGACCTTTTGGTCGCCCCCATCTATATTGCCGGCGCCAGGGAGAGGGCGGTCTATTTACCCGGAAATGACGCCTGGAAAAACGTCCACACTGGCGAGATCTTTCTTGGCGGTCAAGAAATCCAAGTCAAAGCACCCCTTGAACAAATTCCCCTCTTTGCCAGGGAAGGCAGCGATGTTTATCAACTGCTGGATGTGTTGCGCAGTTAAAAGGAGGATGTATGGAGCAGCCGAAAACATTAATACCTGTCTACAAAAAGCCGAGGCTCTCAGAAACGTGGCGTAAAATTACTGCCAACAAATCCCTCTACCTGCTTATTTTACCTGCCTTTGTAATTTTCTTTTGCTTTACCTACCTCCCAATGTACGGCATCGTCATTGCGTTTAAAGACTTTAAGCCTGCCCAGGGAATCCTGGGCAGTCAATGGGCGGGATTCAAATACTTCACGCAGTACTTTAACTCCTATATGTTCGTCAATACAATCCGGAATACCTTGGTCATCAGCCTGTATACGATTGCTGTCACCTTCCCTCTGCCCATCGTTTTGGCCTTGATGTGCAACCAAATGTACGCCAAGCGCTTCAAGCGGTTTTTCCAGGTATCAACCTACTTACCGCACTTTATCTCAACGGTTGTCATGTGCGGCATGATCATCCTCTTCCTCTCTCCTTCCTCCGGCATCATCGCCAAGCTCTTATCCCTGGCGGGCGTAAAAATGGGCAACATCATGGGCCAACCTTCCGCTTTTGCTGATATCTATGCGTGGACCGAAGCCTGGCAGCATGTGGGCTGGGACAGCATTATGTATATCGCAGCCCTGTCCACCATCTCGCCAGAACTCTATGAGGCTGCCTCTGTGGACGGCGCGAGCAAATGGCAAAAGATGCTCAAAATTGACATCCCCCTGCTTTTGCCAACTGCAACCATCCTCTTCATCCTGAGGTCCGGATCCATCATGTCTGTTGGTTTTGAGAAGGTCTACCTGCTGCAAAACAACTTAAATATGAGCACAAGTGAAATCATTTCAACCTATGTTTATAAGATGGGTCTTCGGAGCAATCAGTACAGCCTGTCTTCTGCCATCGGGTTATTTAATAACCTTATCAACTTTGTCATTTTGCTATCGGTCAACTTTTTCGCCGGCAAGATGAGCGAAACCAAACTGTTTTAAGGAGGAAAAGATGTCATTACATTCTGAGTATCAACAGATAAGAAAATCCTCCCCTGACCGCATGTTTGACTTTTTCCTCTATGTATTGGCTGGCCTCATCACCCTTGTTGTACTCTATCCCATGTACTTTATTGTGATCGCCTCGATATCTGACGCCAATCAGGTTTCAGCAGGCAACATCATCCTCTGGCCCATCGGCCCTACCTTGAAAGGGTATGAGCATCTTTTTTCTTATTCCCAATTGTGGACCGGCTATGGCAATACTATAAAATATGTCATCGTCGGCACACTGATCATGCTGGGCGTCAACATCCCTGTCGCCTATGTCCTGACGAGAAAAGACCTCGTTTTTCGCAAGTTTCTTACCTTTTATTTCATCTTTCCAATGTTCTTTTCTGGCGGTCTCATTCCTACCTATATCATCATCAAGGATTTTGGACTTCTGGACACCTTTTCAGTCATGGTTTTGCCATTCTCGGTGATAACTTACTACATCATTGTCGCACGCACTTTCTTTTCCAATTCACTACCAGAGGAGCTCTGGGAGTCTGCGCAATTGGATGGTTGTGGCAACCTTCGGTACTTCTTTACTTTTGTCCTGCCCCTGTCAAAAGCCATTCTGGCAGTCATCGCGCTCTGGGCAGCTGTGGCGCATTGGAACTCTTATTTCAACGCCTTGATTTACCTGCAAAGTGACCGGCTGAAACCCTTGCAGCTCATCATGCGCAATATATTGATTAGCAACCAGGTTGTCAGCGACATGATGACCGGCTCAGCAGCCACAGAAGCCAAAAAAGCAGCCAACTTGATTAAGTATTGCGCCATAGTGATCTCCTCAGCCCCCATTATGATGATGTATCCCTTCCTGCAAAAGTACTTTAATCAGGGTGTCATGATTGGCGCAGTAAAGGGATAATTGAAACAAAGCATCCAACACCAGATTGGTGTATAAATTACTGGAGGTAAACCATGAAAAAGAAACTTGTTGCCCTGCTCCTGGCAGCCATGATGCTGCTGCCTCTCCTCTCCTTTGCGGAAGCGCCCGCAGAGTTTGACATTGCCATCGTCCGCTGGACGGATGGCTGGGGGACGGATTTTACCGAGGTCGCTGTACTCAAGGAACTGGAAGCCAAACAGAATGTCAAAATTAACTGGAATACTTATTACTATGGTGACTGGTCCGAGCAAAAATCACTGCTGTTGGCCTCTGGAAACCTGCCTGATGCCTTCTGGGCTGAAATCACGCTCAATGATACAGACATTGCCCAAAACCAGGAGTATTTTGTGGATTTGGCTGAGCTCATCCCTCAGTACATGCCAAATTTAACCCGCATCTTTGAGCAGGACCCCACCATGAAGGCGCTGTGCACCAACCGGGATGGCAAGATTTTCAGCCTGCCCAAGCGGCTTCCCCTGCGCCCCATCACAGCCAATGAGTTCTACATCAATCACGATTGGCTGGAAAAGCTGAATTTATCCGTTCCCACCACCTACACAGAACTGGCTGATGTGTTGGAAGCCTTCATGAAGGGCGACCCCAATGGCAACGGCGAAGCCGATGAAATTGGCTTTACCGGAACCGGCACTGCGCGCAATGATGTCAATGGCATCATGATTCCCTTTGGCACCATGACCAGCCGTTCTGGCAGCTTTATGGGCCTGAATAAAGAAGGCAGCCCCTATTTTGTGCCAACCGCTGAGAACTATAAAGCTGGTGTTGCCTGGATGCATGAGCTTTATACCCGCGGCATCATTCCTGAGGAATATTTCACACAAACCTCTGACATGGTCAATGCCAAAACCCAGGCTGAGGGGGGCTCTCTGACTGGCCTGTCCATTGCCTGGACAGCCGACGCTGGCGTAGCTGTCAACGCGCCGCAGTTTAAGGTGCTGGAAGCTGTCGCTGGCCCTGATGGTGAGCGCTATGTGGAGAGCGATCCTACATACTTGAACTATGCGCGCAATGAATTTGTGGTCACCAAGAATTGTGAAGATGTGCCAAAGCTCCTGGCGTTTGTGGATCAATTCTATGATGACCTCGTATCCTTACAAACCTATTATGGCTCCATCGCGGATGGCAAAATCTCTGCCAATGAAGATGGCACTTACACAGTGCTGGTGCCTGATGACGGGATGTCTCTGGACACCTCCTGCTGGACCTTCTCCTTCCGCGACCATGGCCCCAAATACATGAATAAGGAATTTGAGTCAAAGATTATCCTGCCTGACAACCAGGGCGATGGCATCAAGCTGGCGGATGACAAGGTGAACGCGGCTTATGCCCGTGACAACTTCCCTGTAGTAGCATATACCGACGAACAGCTTCTGGAATTGGCCACTTTGTCTACCGACATCCGCAATTATGTTGAACAGATGTATGCCGGTTGGGTCGTCAATGGCGGTATTGAAGAGCAGTGGAACGATTATATCAACCAGCTCAACGCCATGGGGCTTGAGCGCTATGTAGCCATCTATAACGATGCTTACGCAGCCTATAAAGCCAACTAAAGTTTCTACCTGTTCATGATTTCACAAGAGGGGCGGCAACTTGTCGTCCCTCTTGTGAACTTATTGCAACAAAAAGCCACCTCTGCTTTTCCACTTCACCACGGTTTTACAATGCCTTTTCCCGGGCTGATTTGCAAATCAAAGCAAAGCCTTGTATAATCTTCTCAATTCTGCCTAAAAGGAGTGTGGTTTCCCTCATGGACGACCCTGGTTCGCCTTTATTCGGTTCGATTCTTTTAATTCTTATCCTCACCCTCGTCAATGCCTTTTTAGCAGGGGCCGAAATGGCCTTCGTATCGCTCAACCCCGCCAAAATCAAGGAGATGGCGGACAACGGGGACAAGCGCGCCAAAAAAGTTCAAAAGCTGCTCGCAACACCGGATGCCTTTTTATCCGCGATTCAGGTTGGCATCACCTTCGCGGGCTTTTTCAATTCCGCTTCTGCCGCGCGCAGCTTTGTGGGCCTGGTGATGCCGCTCTTGGGCAATTTCCCGGCGGCGGAGACGGTGGCCAGCCTGATTGTCACCCTGGTGATTTCTTATGTGTCCCTGGTCTTGGGTGAGCTTTACCCCAAGCAGTTGGCCCTTCAGATACCGGAGCAGTATGCCAGGATTTCCGCGGGCACCATCCTCTTTATGCGCAACGCGTTTAAGCCTTTTGTCTGGCTGCTAACCATCTCGGTCAACGTGCTCAAAAAGCTGACGCCCATTGACTTTACCAAGAAGCAGGAAAAATTGACCCGCCAGGAGATGAAGCTCCTTTTGTCCTCCAGCCGCAATGACGGCGCGATTGACACGGATGAGTTCAACATGATGCGCGGGGTGATGTCCCTGGACACCCGCCTGGTACGCGAAATCATGGTGCCAAGGGTGGATACCGACATGCTGGACGCGGAGGACCCCTATGAGAAAAACATGGAGATTCTCCTGACCCAATTGCGCTCCCGCATCCCGCTGTATGAGGAGGACAAGGACAATGTCCTGGGCATTATCCACCTAAAGGACGTGCTCTTAAACCTCCAGGCCCTCAATGAAGGCCGATTGACCTTAAAGGACATCTCCCGCCCTGCCCTCTTTATCCCGGACACCATGTACACAGATGAACTGCTCATCCAGTTCCAGAAATCCAAGCAGCACCTGGCCGTCTTGGTGGACGAGTTTGGCGGCGTGTCCGGCATTGTGACCCTGGAGGACCTGATTGAGGAAATCGTGGGCGACATCCAGGATGAGTATGATGATGAGGACAACACCGCCATGCAGATGGTCAGCCCGACGGAATCCATCCTCTTGGGCAGCGTGCCGCTGGCCGATGTCAACCGCACCTTTGAGCTGGAATTGACCAGTGAGGGTGCTGACTCGATCGCGGGTTATGTGATTGAGCAACTGGGCTACATCCCCAAGCCCAACCAGACGCCTGAAATCGTGGGCGAGGGCTTTACCTTAAAGGTGCTGCGCGTAGCCAACACGCGCATTGAGGCGGTCAAACTGACCCTGCCGGAAAAAACGGAAGATCCAGGGGAAGAAACGGAAGCCGGGGACTAACCATCACAATAAAAACCGCAAACCCTGCGGTTTTTTGCTTTACTGGAATTGTAACCATTCTATGAAATCGCTTGCCCCCTTTGGGCAATCGGGGTACAATCCAGCTTGCCGATTAAAACGGAACTTCCTATTAAGAAAGGTAACGCCTTGAAAACATTTTCCTTCATGAAGCCGGAATGGAAGGCCCTCCTCCTCATCGCCATCCTGCTCATCGCCCAAGTTTTTTCTGAACTGGCGCTGCCGGGCTATACCTCTGCCCTGGTCAACGTGGGCGTGCAGCAAGGCGGCGTGGAATCCGCCCTGACCCCAAAAATCAGCCAGACCTCCATGGAAGACCTGAAGCTGTTGATGTCGATGGAGGAATTGGATGCGGTATCTGCCGCCTATGCGCCAAGGGGCGACCTTTATATCTTAAAGTCCGATGCCACAAAGGAGCAAAAGAAAGCCGCGGAAAAGGCGCTGGAGCTGCCCATGGCCCTGCTTTTTGGCCTTTCCTCCTCCCCCCAGGGGGAGCAGGCCCTTGCCCTGTTGCGCAACAAGACGATGACCCGGGAGATGATTTTAGACCAGATGCAAAAAGCCCAGCCCCAGATGAGCTTGATGGGCGAGCAGTTTTTAGGCCAGGCGGCGGCCCAGTTTGTCCTGGCTGAAAACGAGCGCCTGGGGGAGGACAAGGACCAGATCCGCAACAGCTATTTGGTTCAAAAAGGGCTGATGATGCTGGGATTAACCTTGCTCTCCGGCATCGCGGCAGTGGGCGTTGGGTTCATCGCCAGCCGCACGGCGGCCCGGACCGGCAGGCGGCTGCGCAACCAGATGTTTGAAAAAGTGCTGTCCTTCTCCAAGGCGGAGATTGACAAGTTTTCCACCGCCTCCCTCATCACCAGGACGGGCAATGACATCTCCCAGGTGCAGCAGACCTCGGTGATGATGCTGCGCATGATGCTCTACGCGCCCATCATGGCCATTGGCGGCATCCTCCAG
>CAYOOZ010000101.1:0-8504 GCA_964405705.1 uncultured Christensenella sp. | reverse complement strand
CCCCTCCCAGCGCCAGCCCAAGACCAGCTTTGGCATCCCGGGCATGGGGCAGGATCCAGGGTCCATTCCCGGCGTGCAAAAGGGTTTTGTGCCCTCCGTCGCGGCCGATGTGGCGGCCTCCGCCCAGATCTTTGAGCAGGGTGATCAGGTCCTGCACAAGAAGTTCGGCGCGGGCCAGGTGGTGGGGACCTCCGGCAAGGGCGCTGAATCCCGGGTGACCATCCTCTTTACCGCCTATGGCGAGAAGGAGTTCTCTGTCGCCATCGCGCCTATCGTCAAGGTGGATAAATAATGTCAGGCCCCCTGATTCGCCTTCGGGAGCTTACGGATCAAATCAATCAGGCCAGCTACCAGTACTATGTGCTGGATCAGCCGGTCATGCCTGATGCCCAATGGGACCAGCTCTATGATGAGCTGGTTTTGTTGGAGAAAAACAGCGGCGTTGTCCTGCCCGATTCGCCTACCAAAAGGGTGGGCGGGGAGCCCCTGCCCGCCTTTGTTCAGCACACCCATTTAAACCGGCTGTGGAGCATGGACAAGGTGCAAAGCGTGGAGGAATTGTCCGCCTGGTTTGCCCGCGTAAAACAACTGCACGCCAGGGAAGCCGGTTTACCGCCCCTTCGCTTTGCGCTGGAGTATAAATACGATGGGTTGACCATCAACCTCACCTACCGGGATGGCCAATTGGTGCAAGCCGCGACAAGGGGCAATGGCATCGTGGGGGAGCAGGTGCTGCCCCAGGCGCTGACCATAAGGGGTATTCCCCTGTCCATCCCCTATCAAGGCTTAATGGAAATCCATGGCGAGTGCATCATGCGCCTCTCCGTTTTGGCCCGCTACAATCAAACCGCGACAGAAAAACTAAAAAATGCCCGCAACGCTGCGGCCGGGGCCCTGCGCAATTTGGATCCCAGGGTCACCGCCTCAAGGAAGCTGGACGCGCGCTTTTATGAGGTGGGCACCATTTTGAACCCGCCTTATCTTGACCAGGCAGGCCTGCATCAGTTCATCGTTGATAACGGCTTTCCATCCTCTCCATTGCTGTATGAGGGCGGGGATGAGAAGAAAATCCGGGAGAAAATCGCGCAGGTTGAGGAACAAAGGGAGACCCTGGACTTTCTAATCGACGGCCTGGTCATCAAGGTGATGGACCTGGAATCCCGCCGGGCCTTGGGCTTTACAGACAAGTTCCCCCGCTGGGCGGTGGCCTTCAAGTTCGCGGCCGAGGAAACCACCACCACTTTATTAAAAGTCACCTGGGATGTGGGCCGCACCGGCAAATTAACGCCCTTGGCCCATGTGGACGCGGTGGAGTTTGCCGGCGTGACCGTACGAAAAGCCACGCTCAACAACTATGGCGATATTCAAAGAAAAAAGCTCACCCTGGGCAGCACCGTGTTCATCAGGCGTTCCAATGATGTCATCCCGGAGATTCTGGGCCGAGTTGAGGACGGGGTGGAAGGTGAACTCATTGAAAAGCCGCTGGTCTGCCCGGCCTGCGGAACGCCGCTTGTGGAAATTGGCGCCCATATCTTCTGCCAAAACCGGGACGGCTGCAAGCCCCAGGTCATCGCCAGGCTGACCCATTTTTGTTCCAGGGACGCGATGAACATCGAAACCCTGTCCGAAAAAACGCTGGAGGTGCTCTTTGAGCGCCTAGCTGTACGGGAGCCGCAGGATTTATACCGCTTGACCGCCGATCAGATGATCGGCTTGCCCGGCTTTCAGCAGAAAAAGGCCGAAAAAATTATCGAAGCCCTGCAAACCAGCAAGGATTGCCAGTTGGAGGCCTTCCTGTTGGCCATTGGCATCCCCAACATCGGCCGCGCCACGGCCAGGGACTTGGCCAACGCCTTTTTAACCCTGGAAGCGGTGCAGGCTGCCAATTATGAGCAGTTGACAGAAGTTCCAGCGATTGGCGGCATCATCGCGGAGGGCATCCTGGCCTTCTTTTTGGACCCGGATAACCTGGCCATGATTGCGGCCTTGCAAACAGCCGGGGTCAGCCCGCGCGCTGTAATAAAGCAGGTCTCAGGTGGTGTGTTCCAGGGCAAAACCTTTGTCTTAACCGGCACCCTGCCCACCTTGACCCGTCAGGAGGCCGAGGACATCATCATCAGCAACGGCGGCAGCGTCTCCTCCTCCGTCAGCCGGAAAACCAGTTTCCTGCTTTTGGGCGAGGCCCCTGGCAGCAAAGCGCAAAAAGCCGCGGCGCTGGGCATCCCCAGCCTCTCTGAAACAGAGCTGCTCTCTTATGTGAATAATGGGTAAATTTAACGGCATTCTCATTTAACGATGAGCAGAATATGGTATAAGACAGGGGAAACCCTGTCATTATTTTTTATGAGGTATGTATGCTGAAATTATCCGGGATTACCAAGGTTTATCAGACCGGTGACCTGCGCGTGGAAGCCGTCAAGGATGTGAACTTAAACTTTGAGCGGGGGGAGTTTGTGGCCATCCTGGGGCCCTCCGGCTGTGGCAAAACCACGCTGCTTAACGTCATTGGCGGCCTGGACCGCTATACTTCTGGAGATTTGGTCATCAACGGCAAAAGCACCAAGGCCTATACCGAGCGGGACATGGACGCCTATCGCAACCATTCTGTGGGCTTTGTGTTCCAGTCCTATAATTTAATCCCCCATCAAAGCGTCCTTGCCAATGTGGAGCTGGCGCTCACCCTCTCCGGCGTTGGCAGCAAGGAGCGCCGCGCCAGGGCACAGGAAGCGCTGAACAAGGTGGGCCTTCATGACCAGATGCATAAAAGGCCCAGCCAGCTCTCCGGCGGGCAGATGCAGCGGGTGGCCATTGCCAGGGCCCTGGTGAATGAGCCGGATGTCCTCCTGGCGGATGAACCCACCGGCGCCCTGGATTCCACCACCAGCGTGCAGGTGATGGACCTGTTAAAAAATCTGGCGAAGGATCGCCTGGTCATCATGGTCACCCACAACCGCGAGCTGGCGGAGCAGTACGCCACCCGCCTGATTGAACTAAAGGATGGCCAGGTGGTCTTAGATAGCAAGCCCAATGAGGCCAAAGCCCTGCCCGCAAGCCAGGATAGCTTCAAAAAAACATCCATGGGCTTTCAGACCGCGCTGTCGCTTTCGCTCAATAACCTGCTGACCAAAAGGGGCAGGACGCTCATCACCGCCTTTGCCGGCTCCATTGGCATCATCGGCATCGCCTTGATTCTGGCCCTCTCCAATGGCATGAATGAGTACATCGTCAACATCCAAAAGGACACCATGGTGTCCTATCCCATCACCCTCCAGCAGGAAACCATGCAGGTGAGCGGCTTTATGGAAGCCATGCAGGAGTTCCATGAGGAAAAACAGGTGCAAGAGAAGGACGGGGTCTACATCACCCCGGAAACCACCGGGCCAGGTGGCCGGTTTGCCGCCCACATGGTTAAAAACAATTTAACCGCGTTTAAGCAGTATTTGGAACAAAAGGACAATCCCTTCCTGCCCTACCTGTCCGATGTTCGCTATGACTACAACACCCGCTTTAGCATCTATTCAAAGGACCCCAGCGGTGAAATCATCCCCCTCAACCAAGACAAGGGGAATGAGATGTTCTCCTCTTTTGGCTTTATGTCGCCCAACCTTGCTTCCCAATTGACAGAGTTGGTGCCCGCTTCCACCAATGGCTTGGTGGGGGACGCGGTCAAGGACAAATACACCCTCTTAGCCGGCCATTGGCCACAGGACGCGTCTGAGGTCATCATCATCCTAAACAACGACAATGAGCTGGACGAGGCCTTCCTCTACTCTCTGGGCCTTTATAACATCAGCGAGTACCGCGAGCGGCTCTCCGGCGCCCGTCCGGCCTTGAGCGGGATGAAGCTTGCTTATCAGGATTTGCTGGGTCTGCAGCTCTCCTGGCTTGCGCCTTCTGATATGTACATAGAAGGGGAGCAGGGGCAGTTTGTTGACCTGTCCATGGACCATACCGCCCTGTCCGCGCTGGTTGCGGACGCGCCCAAGCTGACCACCGTTGGCATCGTGCGTGTCAGCGATGAAAAATCCGCCCAGGAAAGCGCCTTGGGCTATACCAGGGCCTTGAGCGACCAGGTGATTGCCCGAGGCGCGCAAAGCGTTGTGATCAAGGCGCAGCAGGCACAGACAGAAAAGGATGTGGTCAGCGGCTTGTGGTTCGCCCCCAAAAGCGAGGCGCAAAAGGCAGCCAATACCAGGATCCTGGCTGAAAAAATGTCCCCAGGTGACAAGGCCTTGTTTGCCCAGCGCCTGTTTCAGATGATGCCGGAGCTGGCCCCCAAGGAGCCTTTGGGCGAAGGGGAGAGCGATTCTTCTTTGCCAGAAGGCGCGGACATGGCGCAGATGATGGCCTTGATGCAATCCTTTTTATCCGGCGCGCAGCCCCAATCCGGCGGCTTTTCTGGCCTGCCCCAGGACATGCTGTCCCAGTTCACCAGGAACCCGGGCGGCGGGGATGCGCAAATGGCCGTCTTTGTTGATTCCTTCCTCAAGACAGCGGATGAGAAGACCCTGGCCAAAATGTATGATGAGCTGCTGTCCGCCCAGGCCACCACCCATCAGGCAGCCCTCCTGGCCTTAGGCGCTGTGGATAAGGATCTGCCCTCCAGCATCTCCCTATACATGGATAGCTTTGAAGACAAGGAGAAGGTGGCCGCGCTGATTAATGAGTACAACCAAACGGCGGGCGAAGGAAACCAACTGTCCTATGTGGACTACCTGGCCGTGATGATTTCCGGCGTCACCACCATCATCAACGCCATCTCCTATGTGCTCATCGCCTTTGTCGCGGTCTCCCTGGTGGTCTCCTCCATCATGATTGGCATCATCACCTACATCTCTGTGCTGGAGCGCATCAAGGAAATCGGTATCCTGCGCGCGGTGGGCGCGTCCAGAAAGGATGTGCGCCGGGTCTTCACCGCGGAGGCCTTCATCATCGGCCTGGCGGCGGGGCTCCTGGGCATTTTGATTTCCTTCCTGCTCACTTTCCCTATCAATGCTGTCATCTTTGCCCTGACCAAGGATGCCTCCATCAAGGCCATCCTGCCCGTCTCTGGCGCCGTGATTCTGGTTGGCATCAGCGCGCTGCTCTCCCTCCTGGCCGGCTGGCTGCCCTCCCGCATCGCGGCCAAAAAGGACCCGGTGGAGGCGCTGCGGGCGGAATAAATATCTGCGGGTCTGGGCAAAGCCCAGAAGATCCTTAAAAACCAGGGCTGTAACAAAATATTGCTACAGCCCTTTTTCGTTTGATCAACCCTTGTCTATTGCCCGTCCTCTGATTTTTTAAGCAACAAGGTCTCCTTGTCAATCACAGCCTTGACGGCTTCCTGCACAGCGTGCTCAAAGCCCAGGCGGGATAAGGCATGGGTGCCCTCGATGGTGGTGCCCCCGGGAGAGGTGACCTGGTCCACCAAGGCGCGGGGGTGTACGCCTGATTCCGCTACCAGCTTGGCGCTGCCAAAAAGCATGGCGCTGGCGGCTTGCTGAGCCAACTCGCGCGGCAGCCCGGCCCTTACCCCGGCGGTTGCCAGGGCATCAATGAAGGTGAAGGCAAAGGCGGGGCCTGCGCCTGCAATCGCGGTAAAGGCTGGCATCTTGCTTTCTTCCAGCACCAAAACGCTGCCAATCGCGTCAAAGATGGCGCTGCCCTCTTCCAATTGTTCCGCGCTCACCCGCTCATTGGGGCAAAGGGCGGTCATGGACGCGCCAGCCCTGGCGTTGATGTTGGGCACTACCCGCAAAATGGGCTGTTCCAGGCCCAGGGCCTGATTTAAGGTGGCAAGGGAAATGCCGGCCGCGATGGAAATGACCAGCTGGCTGCCCTTGAGCACAGGTTTGATTACAGGCAGAAGATCCGCGAAGCCCTGGGGTTTGATGGCCAAAATTAGCACCGCACTTTTCTTGGCGACAGCTAAAACGCTTTCTAAAACCTCAAGGCCATATTCCTTTTGGGCTTGTTCGCCCTTGCTCTGGTCCAGGTCAAAGCCCAGGATGGTCCGTTCTTTAAAGGCGCGGCTCTGCCTGAGCCCCTTGATGATGGCGCTGGCCATGTTGCCCAGGCCTATAAAACCAATGCTCTTTTCCTTCATCGGGTTTGTCCCTCCCCACGGATTTGGTAGCGGTAGCTGGTCAGTTCATTGAGGCCCACCGGCCCTCTGGCGTGCAGCTTTTGGGTTGAGATGCCGATTTCCGCCCCAAAGCCAAACTCCCCGCCGTCTGTAAAGCGGGTGGAGGCATTGTGATAGACCGCGGCTGCGTCCACTTGGTTTAAAAAGGTCTCAGCAGTCTGCTGGTTGTCTGTGATAATGGCCTCGCTGTGCTTAGTGCCAAAGCGTCTGATGTGACCCAAAGCCTCCTGAAGGCTGTCCACCACGCGGCAGGCGATGGTGAGGTCTAAATACTCATATCCCCAGTCCTCCTCATTGGCGGCTTGCGCGTCCTTGATGAGTTGCCGGGTTCTTTCATCTCCTTTAATCACCACCTGGGCTTCCTTTAAGCGCTGCGCGATACGGGGGAGGGCAGCATCCGCGATGTCCTGGTGAATCAACATGCATTCACAGGCGTTGCATACAGAGGGCCTGGTCACCTTGGCGTTGTAGATGATGTCTTCGGCCATGCTGATGTCCGCGTCCTTGTCCACATAGATGTGGCAGACCCCTTCCCCGGTTTGCAAAACCGGTACCCTGGCGTTTTGGGTTACATAATCAATCAGCCCCTTGCCCCCACGCGGGATCAATAGGTCAACATATTCCCGCATATTTAACAGGGCAGTTACGCCCTCCCGCTCCGGGTCAAAGAGCAATTGCACCCCGTCCTCCGGCAAGCCCACCTCGCTCAAGGCGGCCCTTAAGACGCCGGCGATGAACTCATTGCTGTTCTGGGCTTCCCGCCCACCCCGCAGGATGCAGGCATTGCCCGCGCGCAGGCAAAGCCCGGCCGCGTCCGCGGTGACATTGGGCCTGGATTCATAAATCACCGCGATTACGCCCAGGGGCACGCTGGTTTTCTTGATCAATAGCCCGTTTGGTCGCCTGTCCTCTGATAAAACCCGGTTTAGGGGGTCGGGCGCTTCTGCCAACTCGCGCAGCCCCCTGGCCATTTGGGTGATCCGGTCGCTGCTTAAATACAACCGGTCAATCATGGCCTCATTCATGCCGTTTTGCCGGGCTGCGTGCAAATCCAGGGCATTGGCCACCATCAGCCCGGCGGAATTGCATTCCAGCCGGTCCGCCATCCGGCAGATGGCCATGACGCGCTGCTCATTGCTGCTTTGAGCCAGCTTCAGGGAGGCATCTCTGGCACTTTGGCCAATTTCATTCCAGTTCATGTTTCACCGCCTTAAACCAGGTGCCAGGGTTCTTGCCCTCCAAAACCTGGTAAATATTGTCCACCGGCTGCCCGCGCACCACAAAGGTGTCTATCCCGGCCGCATTGGCCAATTTGGCCGCCAAAAGCTTGGTTGTCATGCCTCCGGTGCCCAGGTCACTGCCAGAATCCCGGGCCAGGGCGGAAACCTCGGGGGTGATCTCCTCTACCACAGAAATTAATCGCGCGTCCGGGTGTTCCCTGGGGTTTTTGTCGTAAAGCCCCTCTATGTCCGTTAAAATAATCAGCTTATCAGCGCCAATCAGCCGCGCCACAATGGCGGAGAGGCTGTCGTTGTCCCCATAGACAATCTCCTCAATGGCAACCGCGTCGTTCTCGTTGATGATGGGGATGACGCCCCATTCAAACAGCCGCTCCATCGTGCCAATGAGGTTGTTTTTACGCGCTTCATGCTCCACGTCCTCCTTGGTGATGAGGAGCTGACCCACCTTTTGGCCATATTCTGA
The DNA here is from genome assembly GCA_964405705.1 of uncultured Christensenella sp. Lineage (GTDB taxonomy): Bacteria > Bacillota > Clostridia > Christensenellales > Aristaeellaceae > UBA6115. Next base: position 676 of record CAYOOZ010000101.1, on the reverse strand, counting down.
GAACATTTTATCATACATGAACATGAGCTCACATTGCCCCACCGTGGAGGCAGCCTGCTTGCCGGTGATGTCCCGGGGCCGGCCTTTTAAGCCCAGTTTGCCGGTGCCAATGCCAATGGCGCCGCTGGATACCAGGGTCATTAAATACCCCTGGTTTTGCAAGTCCGCCATCACGCGCACCAGGGCGTCCATCTCCCGGAAGTTGCTGCGCCCGGACTCATGGGTTAAGGTAGTGGTGCCCACCTTGATGACAATGCGCTTCTTTCCCATACAAGCCTGCTTTCCGCCATTTGTTTCCATGCTATCAAATCAGGGCGGATTGTCAATCAGGTGAATTGTTTTGTACCAAAAAAAGTCCACCGAATAACTTCGGTGGACTTTATGGGTTTCAGTCTTACTTGATTTCGACGGTGGCGCCGACTTCTTCAAACTGCTTCTTGATCTTCTCGGCATCAGCCTTGGCCAGGCCTTCCTTGATGACCTTGGGGGCGGCTTCGACGAATTCCTTGGCTTCCTTCAGACCCAGGCCGGTCACGACTTCGCGGACCACTTTGATAACCTTGATCTTCTCGGCGCCGGCGTTGGTCAGAACGAGGTCAAACTCGGTCTTCTCTTCGGCGGGGGCGGCAGCGGCGGCAGCGCCGGCGGCGGGGGCAGCAGCGGCCACGGGGGCAGC
>CAYOOZ010000100.1:7968-8509 GCA_964405705.1 uncultured Christensenella sp. | reverse complement strand
CAGGGCCAACCCCGCCGTCATCGCGTCCCCAGCCCCGGTCAAGCTGACCTTGGGCACGCTGGGCGCGGGCAGGGTAAGGGCCTGGTTTAAATCCCGCGCATAAACGCCGTCACGTCCCAGGGAAATATATACCTGGGCAATGCCGGACAAGAGCAGGGATTCCGCCGCCCTTTCCACCGAATCCTCTCCGGTCATGGCATAGGCTTCCATCCGGTTGGGCTTGATGGCATAGAGCCTGGGCAAGATGGGCAGGAGGCGGTGGCATTTGACAGCGCTGACCGCGTCAGCAATCAGGGGGAAGTGCAGGTTGCCCGCTGACATAAGCAGGCTGTCCTCCCGCAGGTTGGCCTCCAGCACACCCACATCATAGTCCGCGCCTGATAAGCCTGTAATGCATTCTGACAGTGCCTGCGCGTTTAAGGCTTCCATGGCGCGCATGTCGTTGATGGCAGCCACCATTTCGCCACCCTCGTCATGAATGGCAAGGTAGGTGGGGGTGGGGTAGTCGGTTTTAAATGCGTGGGTCAGTCCGATGCCGTCC
>CAYOOZ010000100.1:2242-7958 GCA_964405705.1 uncultured Christensenella sp. | reverse complement strand
GTGAGGAAGGAGATGAGACCCAGCAAGTCATAGCAGGCGGCAATCAGCCGGTCCGCAAAGGCGTCATCCCCCAGAGGGCATAAAAGCTCCACCCTGGCCCCCAATTTGGAAAGCTGGGTGGCAATGTTGCGGGCGACGCCGCCAGGGGAGAGGTTGATCAGGCCGGTCATGGAATCCCCCGGCACAAAGGCGCAGTCCGTGCTGCCCAGGATGTCGATGTTCATCCCACCAACGCACAAACAGCGCGGGCTGTGGTCAAATGCCCCTCTTTTTCTCATGGCCCATCCCCCAAAATCAGCATGCAATCCCCAAAGCTGAAAAAGCGATATTGCTGCGCCACAGCGTCCAAATAGGCGTTTAGGGCCTCCTCCCGGCCCATAAAGGCCGAAACCAGCATCAGGAGGGTGGACTGGGGCAGATGAAAATTGGTCAGCAGGGCGTCCACCGCGCGGAAGCGGTAGCCCGGGGTGATGAAGATGTCCGTGGTGCCGCTGCCGGGGAGGATCAGCCCTTCTTCTGTCGCGACAGATTCCAGGGTCCTCACGCTGGTGGTGCCCACGCAGACCACGCGCCCGCCCTTTTGCCGGGCAAGATTGATGGTGTCCGCTGCTTCCTGGCTCAGCGCGTACCATTCCTCATGCATTTTGTGGTTTTCCACCACCTCGTCCTTGACCGGGCGGAAGGTGCCCAGGCCCACATGCAAAAGCAGGCTGACAATGTGGACGCCTTTTTCTTTGATTTGCTCCAAAACTGGCTTTGTAAAGTGCAAGCCCGCTGTGGGCGCGGCCGCGCTGCCCTCCTCCTTGGCGTAGACGGTCTGGTAGCGAGACTTGTCCTGCAATTGCTCATGGATGTAGGGGGGGAGTGGCATCTGGCCTAAGCGGTCCAGCACTTCCTCAAAAATGCCCTCATAGGAAAAGCGCACCACCCGTCCGCCAAAGTCTGTCATGTGAAGGACCGTGGCGGAAAGCTCACCCCCGCCAAAGACCAGGCGGCTGCCGGGCTTCAATCGACGGCCGGGTTTGACCAGGGCTTCCCAGTCGTTTGCGTCAAGCCGCTTTAGCAACAGCACCTCACAGGCCACCCCCGTGTCTTCCTTTATGCCCAAAAGCCGGGCTGGAATTACGCGGCTGCGGTTGATGACCAGGACATCGCCCGGGTTTAAATAATCCGGCAAATCAAAGAAATGCCGGTGCTCCCGCTGATAACTGCCACGATGGCAGACCAGCATGCGGCTTTGCTCCCGCTGTTCCAAGGGGGACTGGGCAATCAGCTCCTCAGGGAGGAGATAGTCAAAATCACTCGTTTTCATCAAGAAAGTTCATCTGCGGATTGTTGGCCAGGTTGTCAGCCTGGGGGAAGGATTTGTTCAGATGGGTATAGGCAGCCATGGTGGCAATCCTGCCCCTGGGGGTGCGCTGGATAAAGCCCAGCTGCAACAAATAGGGCTCATACACATCCTCAATGGTCAGCGCGTCCTCGCCCGTGGCCGCGGCCAGGGTGTCCAGGCCCACCGGCCCGCCTTGGAACTTGTCAATCATGGTGGAAAGCACGTTTCTGTCCACCTTGTCCAGGCCCAGGGCGTCCACCTCCAGGAGGTTGAGCCCCTCATTGGCGACAACTTGGGTAATCTTGCCGTCCGCCCGCACCTGGGCATAGTCGCGCACGCGCTTTAACATCCGGTTGGCAATGCGCGGTGTGCCCCTGCTGCGCCTGGCGATTTCGATGATGCCCGCTTCCTCCGCCGGCATACCCAAAATGGAGGAGGAACGTTTAACAATCTGTGACAATTCCTCCGGCGTATACAATTCCAGGCGGAACATCATCCCAAAGCGGTCCCGAAGGGGCGCTGAGAGCTGACCCGCCCTGGTGGTCGCGCCAACCAGGGTAAAATGCGGCAAATCCAGGCGCATGGAGCGCGCGGTGGGGCCCTTGCCAATCATGATGTCCAGGGCAAAATCCTCCATCGCGGGGTACAAAACTTCTTCCACCGCGCGGGAAAGGCGGTGGATTTCATCGATGAAGAGGATGTCCCCGGCGTTTAAGTTGGTGAGGATGGAGGCCAGATCCCCCGGCCGGTCAATGGCGGGGCCGGAGGTCACCCGGATATTTTGCCCCATTTCAGCGGCCACAATGGTGGCCAGGGTGGTCTTGCCCAGTCCAGGCGGGCCATAGAGCAAGATGTGGTCCAGGGCATCCCTGCGCTGGAGGGCGGCCTTGATGTAGATGTTTAAATTGTCCTTCACCACATCCTGGCCGATATATTCCCTCAGGGTCTTTGGGCGCAGGGAAAGGTCACTTTCCCTGTCCTCATCCCGATAACCGGACATGACAAAACGATCGTCCTGCATAGCTTATCCTTTCATCATGGAGCGCAGTGCCTGGCGCACCAGCTCGTCTGATGGCCATTCGCTGTTTTGCTGGTGGGCACGGGAGACGGCCAGGGCCGCCTCTGACTGGCTGTATCCCAAGGCGGTGAGGGCAGCAATGGCTTCGCCCACCGCGCCTTGTGGCCCCAGGCTGCTGGTGGTGACCACCCCTTGCAGGCTGCCCGCTACCTCGTCCTTGCTCAAGCGGTCCTTGAGCTCCAGGGTTAAGCGCTGGGCTGTCTTTTTGCCGATGCCCGGGGCACGGGAGAGGGCGGCGACGTCCTCTGTCAGGATGGCCAGGGTCAGGTCCTTTAAGGGCAGAGCGGAGAGGATGTTGAGCGCGGTCTTGGGCCCGATGCCAGAAACGGCTGTCAGGTTAAAAAACATGGAGCGCTCCTCCCTGGACTCAAAACCAAACAGGTCCACCCCGTCCTGGCGCACGGATAAATAGGTATACACCCTGGTAAACTCCCCCTTTTGCGGGGCGCGGGAGAGGGTGGTCTGCGTGCACAGCAATTGATAGCCAACGCCCGATACATTGAGCACCAGCTCATTGCCGCTTTTATACTCCACCAGGCCTTCCAAAAACGCGTACATGGCTTTCCTCTATTTCATCAAATGGTCCTGGCCAAAGCGGCCAGCGTTGTAATGGGTGATGGCCGCGGCCACCGCGTCAGCGGCGTCATCTGGCTTGGGGTAGGCGGGCAGGTTCAAGAGCAATTTGACCATCTGCTGCACCTGGTTTTTCTCCGCCTTGCCATAGCCGACCACGGCCTGCTTAATCTGCATGGGCGTGTACTCATACAGCTCCTTGGTGTAACGCGCGCACCTGGCAATGGCCACCCCGCGGGCCGCGCCCACGGTGAAGGCCGTGGTCACGTTTTTGGCGAAGAACAATTGCTCAAACACGATGGCCTCTGGCTCATACAGGTCAATGAGTTGGCCCACCTGCTGCTCAATCTCATACAGCCTTTGCGGAAAGGCGGTGTCCGGCTTGGTCTCAATAACGCCGCAAGCAACCAGGCTGGGCTTGTTGGCCTTGCCCCGGATCAGCCCCCAGCCCATGGTGGCAAGGCCCGGGTCTATCCCCAAAATTCGCATGTTACCCCTCTTTTCCTGCTTATCTTATAGGTCAAACGCATCTTCTGTCAATCAAGGTGAAAACGGCTGAGCATGTCTTCCACATGCTGGCGGGCCAGGCTGGCGCTTCTCATCGCCTCAGACTCCAAGATGGGCTGCTCACCCATGAGCCCTAAAAACTGGCTGACCTTCAGCCCCAGGGTATCCTGAATAAAGCTGTCAGAGCCAGCGGAGGCCACCAGGTAATAGCACAAGAGGGAATCCTTTTGCCCGATGCGGTGGGCGCGGTCCTCCGCCTGGGAGTGTACGGCCGGAGACCAGTCCAATTCCCCAAAAACCACGCAGGTCGCGTTTTGCAGGTTCAAGCCTGAGGCTGAGCGCAGGGAAATGAGCAGCAGGTCCGTTCTGCCCTCTGTGAAGCGGTTTTTGGCCTGCTCCTTTTGGGCCTGGGTCTCCCTCCCGGTGATGGAGGCGGGGGAGAAGCGCTTTAGTTCCTTCTTATATAAATCCATCACCGCGTGATGCTGGGCAAAGAGCAGGACTTTTTCCCCGTTTTCCAAAAGGGCGCGCACAAACTGCGCCACAAAAGGCGCCTTGGCGATGCCGGTGGCCTGCCGCTCGCCCTGGGAGAGGCGGTTTTCAAAGAGGGCGCGCATGGAGGGGTTTAAATCCTGTTCCTTTTGATATTCCTTTAATTCCGCGATGACGGGCAGCATCAGCTTTTGCATCAGGGCATCATCGCTGTCCACCTTGGTGACCAGGCGGCGCTTGTCCGGCAGCTCGGGCAGGACCTCCTTTTTGCTGCGGCGCAGCATCAAGCCCTCCCGCCTTAAATAATCGCCCAGCCAGTCCGGGTGCACCACCACGTGGTTGCCATAGCCCGTGCACCACTCCCGGGAGAAGGATTCAAAGTCCCCCAGGAAGTGATAGTCCAGGATGTTGACCACGTTCCAGATTTCCCCGCCCTGGTTGTATATGGGCGTGCCGGATAAGCCATAAACCCTGTCACAGGCGCTGGACAAGAGGCTGGCGGCCGAGTATTTTTCTGTCCCGCTGTGGCGCAGTTCCTGGATTTCATCAAAGATAACAGCCTGCACCGGCACTTTGGGCAGGGCTTCCTTCCAGCCACGCAAAAGCAGGTAGTGAATGAGGTAAACATCCGCTTCAGGCAGGGGATAGGGCTTAAGCCCTCGGATCACATGGATGCGCGGGGGCTGCCCGTTGAAGCTGACAAACCGCTTGATTTCACTCTCCCAGTTGCCCAAAAGGTGGGGCGGCACCACAATCATGGCCGGAAAAGCGGAAAGGCTGGCCAGGGCGGCCAGGGTCTGCACGGTCTTGCCCAGGCCCATTTCATCAGCCAAAAGCCCGCGCTTGGTGTGGCACAGCCAGCTGGCCCCGTATTGCTGAAAGGGTCGCAGCTCCCCCACAAAATGCCCTTTTGTATTTTCATATGGCGGCGCGCTTTTGGCGAAGGCTTCCTGGGACAGGAAGTGGTTTTGCGCTTCGTTTAGGGCCGTGTCCCATCTTTCCTGATCAGACGGCAAAATGGCCAGGGGATAGCGCAGCATCAGCCAATTGATTTCACCGATGATACGCCGGTGCGCGCTAAAGCGGGCGATGCCCCTTTTCCCGGAATCCGCCCCGGGGAAGAGGCGCTTGACCACCTCGGTCATGGCCGGGTCCCCCTTGATGACCCAGTAATTGCCCCTTTTTTGATAGGAGAGGGTGCCCAGATAGCGCGTGCTGGCCTCCTCCTGCTTTAAATAGGCAGGGAGGGACGGGCTTTTTGTGAAGTCCGGGATTTCTGGCTGGGGTTCTTCTGTCAAAAGGACAGGCGTGGCTTTCCGGGGCTTTAATTGGCCCTCAGGCAGGGCGATGCCAAAGAGGGTGGATAAGCTGATAACCTTGAGCTCCTTGCCCAACAGGCGCTCAGGCAAGCCCGGGTCGCGCTCCGCGATCAAAAGGAGGGAAGTTACCTGCGGGGAAGCCAGGTAGCGGGTCAACTGGCCCAGAAGCACCTTGGCGTTAGGCCGCTTGCGTTTAATTTCAATGCCCACGCTGCCCGCCAAAAAGTCAATCCGGCAGCGCGGAGCCACCATCGCCTCATGCCGGTGGGGAATGCCCTTTTGAGTCAAGGCATCAGAAACCAGCGCGTGCAAATCCTGCTCGGATATGGTGACAGGCGCGCGGATTTCCCGGACGGCTTGTGTGACAGCTTCCAGCAAGAAAACATCCTCCCAGAACAAACTCTGAATATTATAACT
>CAYOOZ010000100.1:0-2232 GCA_964405705.1 uncultured Christensenella sp. | reverse complement strand
GAATCTCCCGGATGGCGGCGACAATGGTATTCAGCAAAGGAAAACTCCTCAAAAAATAATCAATGTTTATTATAACTTGTGAAGAATTTGTTTACAATGTATTTATAACTTATTCTTGCCCCGTCACAATCTATCTGCTAAGATGAAACGGCATTTGTGGAAGGAGGAGAACATGACCAAACGACTGGCTGCCTTGTTCTTAAGCATTCTGATTTTATCAAGTTTTTCCGGTGGTCTGGCCCAGGAGGGCGCTGCCGGAATTGACATAAATGGCTTCCCCGGCTATATCCGCCCCGGCAAGACGGAGCTGTACAAGTTTCATTCCACTACGAATGGGGAGGGGACGGTGTCCGTTCTCAACCAGGCGGGGGAAACATTGTTTTTTATCAATGACCACCTGCACATCAAGGCGGGGGACAACAGCCTCATTTGGAATGGTTATGACCAGGGGATGCAACCCCTGTCTGAGGGCAGTTACACATTAAAGCTGACCTTGGAAGATACTGCGATTAGTCACCCCTTCACTGTCGGGCCGCAAAGCCCCGTTATCACCCAATTGCTCCTTCAGGACGCGGCCATCACCCCTGGGGATGACTGGAGCTTGAGCGTCAACGCCAACATGAAGGGCGTTTTGGCCGTCATCTTTCACGTGGCCAACGAGACCCATGAGATTTTCCACAAGGATGTTTTAGAGGGCACCACCAAGGTATCCTGGAATGGCCGCCTGGGCCAGGAGGACGCGCCAGCCGGCCGGCATACCTTGACCGTGGTGCTCTTTGACGAAACCGGCTTTGCGGCCAACCAGCAGCACATCACCCTGGAGGTCAAGGGCAAGGAAATGCCCAAGCCCCCCTTGGAGACAACGCCCAGCGAGTCCCCGGTGAATGAGCCGGCTGACGAATCCTCAAAAGATCAGCCAGAAGAAGCTTCAGTTGAGCCGGTAGCCCAGCCTGTCAACCTGCTGCCAGCGGCACCTGAAAACGCCTATCACTATTCCGTTCCCACAAAAGAAAAGGTGGATGAGGCGGACTATGGCAAGGATTTCTGGCGCCTGCCGGTTGGGGACTACAACGAGGAAGCCATCTGGAAGGTCATGATGCAGCCCATCACCGTGCTTTGGGGCAAGACCCAGCGCGACACCTACAAATTGCGTGCGGCCAAGGATGACAGCACCAAACGGGACAACATCATCGGCGAAGTCGGCTATGAGTCCCAGGGCGTACATGTGATTGAGCAGAGCGACGACGGCTGGTCCCTGGTTGAGGTGTACAACTCATCCTACGGCCCGGACAACCGCTCCAGGCGCGGCTATGGCGATACGGACGCCCTGCTGCGCGGCTACATCCGCACCAGTGAACTCAAGGTCATTGAGCCCCGGACGGACTATGGCCTCTTAATTGATAAGCTAAAGCAGCGCATGTACATCTTCAAAGACGGCAAGATCTTCAGCGAGCTTGTCATCTCCACCGGCATCCCCACCCGTCAGCAACCCTGGAATGAAACCCCCTCAGGTGAGTTTTTGATGGTCAGCCGCACAGGCGACTTCACCACCGGCAACCTGGTCTGCCGCATGTCCATGCGCATCAACGGCGGCTACTTAATCCATGAGGTGCCCTATATTGTCAACCAGTCCACAGGCTACTGGGATTATTCCTCCCAGGAGGCCCAGCTGGGTAAAAAGGCCAGCCACGGCTGTGTGCGCGTGCAAAGAGTTCTAAACGGTGAAAGCATCAACATGTCCTGGCTGTGGAACAACATCAAGGTTAACACCAAGGTCTTGGTCTGGGATGATGACAACCGCTACTATGAGTATCCCGACAGCAACCTGGCGCTCTACTTTAACCCAACAGGCGGCAAGTTCTACCACTTGGATCAAAATTGCTCCAGCATCAAGGACCGCTACCTGCCGCTGAAGGGCGAGCTATTGTATTCGGAACTGGACAATCAGGAACACGCGAAATTAACCCCCTGCCGCCATTGCAACCCGCCCATCCGTCCCAGCCTGATCAAAGAAATGAACGTAAAGAACGGGTTTGAGTAGACAGTCAAACCATTTAGCGCCTGGCGATAGAGTCCGGGCGCTTTTTTTCAATAAAATTTTTGAAAAGCGAATTTTAAGGCTTGACAATACCTTGGACCTTTAGTATTATTGACTTCGCCGCTGTTCGCGGCACCTGCGGGGTGTAGCGCAGCCTGGTAGCGCACGTGCTTTGGGAGCATGGGGCCGGGGGT
>CAYOOZ010000099.1:0-8530 GCA_964405705.1 uncultured Christensenella sp. | reverse complement strand
TGGTCACCCTGGGCGGCAACGGCACGCACAAGACGGCCAACCTCCTCTCCCAGGAGGGGCTCAACATCATCGGCCTGCCCAAGACCATTGACAACGACATCTTTGGCACCGACTTCACCTTTGGCTTCCACACGGCGGTGGATATTGCCACAGACGTGATTGACCGCATCCACACTACCGCCGCCAGCCACAACCGCTGCATGGTCATTGAAATCATGGGCAACAAGGCCGGCTGGCTGACGCTGTATTCCGGCATGGCCGGCGGCGCTGACGTCATCCTGCTGCCCGAAATCCCCTACGACATCAACCAGGTTGCCAAGGTGATTGAGGAGCGCGCCAAATTGGGCAAGAACTTCACCATCATCGCCGCCGCCGAGGGTGCCTTGAGCGTTGAGGAAGCGGCCATGAAGCGCAAGGACCGCGAGGCCGTCTGGAAAGAGGACGAGTTTCACAACGTTTCTCAGCGCATCGCGGCCCAGCTTGAAAAATTGACCAATGTGGAATGCCGCACCGTCATCCCCGGCCACATGCAGCGCGGCGGCAGCCCTTGCGCCTATGACCGCGTGCTGTCCACCCAGTTTGGCGTCCATGCCGCCTACCTGATCAGAAAAGGGCGCTTTGGCGTGTCCGTCGCGCTCAAGGGCGGGCAAATCGGGGAAAACAACCTGGCCGACATCGCCGGCGTGCCCAAGCCTGTCAACCCGGAGGACCAGATCGTCAAGGCCGCGCGTGACATCAGCATCAGCTTTGGGGATTAGGGATTCATCCTTGAACCGTACAGCAGGCCTCCCGCAAGGGAGGCTGTTGTTTCCTCTGCATGAAAACGCCTCCTTCTGCCGTTTGATGGATAATGAACCAGTCGGAGGATAAAGCCATGTGGATCTGCAGCCGCTGTAAAACCGCCAACAAGGATGGCTATGCCCAGTGTGTCCAATGCTCCGCGCCCAAAAACGCCCGGCGCTTTGGCGCTGGCGGCAACCCTGTGCAGGAGCCGGGCGTTTCCTTGCCTGTGGCTGAGCGCAGAATGACCCCAAGGGAAACCCCGGAGGAAGTGCCCTCCCCCCGCCGCCATCCCCTGCCACCAGCCAGTAAACCCCGCCCCTTTTTAAAAATTGCGCGCCTGGTGGGTAGTCTGCTGGCGGTTTTTCTGCCCCTGTGTGTTGTTTTACTGGCGGTATGGAGGTTTGATAGCTTATTTCCATTGGTACAGGGCTTCTTTTTTAAGCCGGCGCCGCTTGGGGCAAGCCCCAGCAGCCCCATCCTGCACTATCTGGTCTACGGCGTGACCGCCTTCTTGGTGGCCTTGCTGGCAAGCGTCCCCGGGCTGTCCCTCCTGTCCCTTGCCCACTTAGCGCGCAGTGTGAGACCGCGCTAAATAAAAAAGGCCCGCGGTTTTGTCCGCGGGCCTTTGGAAAAATCCTTTATTCCTGGCTCTCGTTCTCAAAGAAGGCTTCGTCCTCTTCCTCGTCCATCTGCTCCATGAACAGCTCAAACACTTCCTGTTCCACCTCGTCGCTTTCGCAGGAAACATAGGTGTCCTCGCCATTTTCGTCCGTCTGGATCTTCAGGATCACGACCTCGCCCTCGTCCTCATTGTCTTCTTCCTGGGGCGCTAACAAAATGACATAACTTTCATTTTTGTGCTCAATGGTGGTCAGGTATTCAAACTCAGTGGTCTGGCCTTCCTCATCCGTCAGCTCAACAATGTTGCTTTCCATTTCTTCGTTCATTTCTTCCCCGTTCTTGTGCTCATGTGCCATTTGCTTGTTCCTCCTCAATTGTTTGGCGCTTCGCGCCCAAAACCCTGTGCCTGTTCATTATACCCGCTGGCTGTCCAGGTAAGCCTGCAATATCAGGGCTGCGGCCACCTGGTCCACCAGGGTTTTGCTCTGTTTGGCGGTTTGCCCGCCTTCCCTTAAGCTATCCTCCGCCGCCAGGCTGGTGTATCGCTCATCCTGTAGCTCCACGCGGATGCCCAGCTTATGAAGGGCCTTGGAGAAGCCCAGGGCTTCCTCCGCCTGGGGGCCCGTTTCCCCGTCTGCCATGAGGGGAAGGCCCATGACCACAAACTCCGCGCCTGTTTCCTGCATTAATCGGGCGATTGTCTGCGCGGTGGGGCCCCAGCCCCGGTGTAAAACCACGCTGTGGGGGCTGGCAATCAGGCGTGTTTCATCGCTGATGGCAATGCCAATGCGCTTGTCGCCGTAATCCAGCCCCAAAAGGCGGCTCACTGGTTGTAGGCCACCTTGAAATAGGAGCGGACCAGCTCCTCTAAGATTTCATCCCGTTGCAAGCGGCAAATCATGCTGCGCGCGTTCTCATGGCTGGTGATGTAGGTGGGGTCGCCGGTCATCACAAAGCCGGTCAACTGGGCGATGGGGTCATATCCCTTGGCCAAAAGCGCTTGGTAAACGTGCTGCAGGATGCTTGCCGCAACGCTGTTTTCATCGTTGAGGGGGACCATCTTGGTAGTTCCGTAGTATTCGCTCATACGCTTGCCTCCTCCTGCCAATATAATTATTATACATTAATTGCTCAAACTTTCAAGACAAATCAAGGCTGTTCATCCGGCCGTGCCGCTGATTTGCGCCCACAATCGCCCCTTGTTTGTTTACGGGCTTTTCTTTGCGAAGGCCGGGGGCTTGTGATATACTCAAAATCGATGAATTGTATGTTGGGAGTGGGGTCATGTCACTGCTTGAACTGATTGCCGCAAAGAAATTTGGCCGGGAGCTGTCCGACGCCCAGTGCGAAGCGATTGCAAGGGCGGCGGCTGATTTGAATACACCGGATTATCAATTGGCGGCCCTGCTCATGGCCATCCGCTTAAACGGCATGACGGACAGGGAGACAGCCGCCCTCACCCTGGCGATGGCCAAGACCGGGGATATGCTCAGCCCCGATGTTGGCGGCATCCCGGTGGATAAACACTCAACCGGCGGCGTGGGGGACACCACCACGCTGATTTTGGCGCCCCTGGTGGCCGCCTGCGGCGGCAAGGTAGTCAAGATGTCCGGCCGCGGCCTGGGCCATACCGGCGGCACGGTGGATAAATTAGTGAGCATCCCAGGTTTTGTGACCGACCTTTCAGAGGAGCGCTTTTTGCAGATCGCGCGGGAGGTCGGCTGCTGCGTGGTGGGGCAAACGGGCGAACTGGCGCCGGCGGACAAGCGGCTCTATGCCCTTAGGGATGTCACCTCCACTGTGGACAGCATCCCCCTGATTGCCTCCTCCATCATGAGCAAAAAGCTGGCCGGCGGCGCCATGGGCATCGTGCTGGATGTCAAGCTGGGCACCGGCGCCCTGATGAAAACCATGGAGGACTGCCTGGCCTTGGCACGGGCAATGTGTGACATTGGAAAGCGCGCCGGGCGGCAGATGGCGGCCTTTATCACCGCCATGGATGAGCCCTTGGGCAGCCATGTGGGCAATGCGCTGGAGGTCAAGGAGGCCATTGACACCTTAAAAGGCCAGGTCAAAGGCCCCCTGCTCACAGTGTCCCTGGCCTTGGGCGCGCAGATGCTGGTCCTGGGCGGACAGGCCAAAACCCAGGAGGAGGGCCAAAAACTGCTGGAAACAGCCCTCAAGGATGGCAGCGGCCTTCAAAAATTAAAAGAGATGATCATCGCCCAGGGCGGGGATGGACGGGTCTGTGAGGACACCGGTCTCCTGCCCCAGGCCCAGGTAAAAACCGACCTTTTGGCAGAGGAAGATGGTTATCTAAGCCTTATGGATACGGAAAAGGCCGGCTTGGCCGCCCAGGTCCTGGGCGCTGGCCGCATGAAGAAGGACGATGTCATCGACCCGTCCGCTGGGTATATCCTAAGGAAGCGGCTTGGGGAAAAGGTGCAAAAGGGCGAGGTATTGGCCCAACTGCATCACAGCCAAAGCGCTCCTGTGCAAACGGCGGAAAACATGCTCAGGGAGGCTCTGGTTTTCTCAGATAAAAAGCCAGAGCCCATCAAGCTCATCCGCGCACAGATTTTACCGGACGGGAAGGAAATATTATGAAAACCACAACCATCACCCTGGCAATGCTTTTGGCCCTGATCTTGGCGATAACCCCCCTCTTCACCCTGGCGGAAGGCACGCTGGAATCTCCCGGCACGCCTGAGGACACAGAGACCCAGGAAACTGCCCCTGCAAGCGAAGAGGCGCCGGCGGAGCACTTCTTTGCCGGCATGAAGCTGACCAACCTTGATGGCACCCCCTTTGACACCTCTGTGTTTAAAGGCAAGCCCACCCTGATGAACTTCTGGGCCACCTGGTGCCCGCCCTGCATCGCGGAAATGCCCCACTTAAACGAGCTGGCGGAGGAATACAAGGACAAAATCAACATCGTGGGCGTCCAGGTGGACGGCTTGATGGTCACCCAGGAGGGCGAGATTTTGGTGGACCAGGACAAGACCGAGGCCGCCCTGAAGCTTCAAGCGGACCAGGGCCTTACCTTCCCCCTCCTAAACCCGGATGAGACCCTTTTTATCTTGGTCAGCGTGCCCAATTATGGCCTGCAAATCAAGGTGGTCCCCACCACCTGGCTCATTGACGGGGATGGTTACATCCGCGGCGTCCTGGAATCTGCCTATGACAAGGAGCAGTGGGCAGGCATCATTGACCAGTTTTTGGTAGACCTGGAGAAACAAAGGACAGAAGAAGGAGACAATGAAGGCTGAAGTAAAGGCTGAAAACGGCGAAAAAATCCGGAAATGGACCCTGCCCCTGCTGATTTTGGGCGCGGCGCTGTTGACCCTGGGCATTTTGCGCGGGGAGGCAGCCATTGTGCTGCAAAAGGCCGTGAAGCTCTGCCTGGAGTGTATTGGCATTGGCTAAGCAAAAAACGCAGCGCGTGCGCCATCGCGGCCTCATTCAGCTCTTTGTGGCCGCGGCCAGCAACTCCTATGTGACGGGCTGGGTCAATGGCACCATTTATTCCGGCAAGGCCAAGGTGCTTTGCCACCCGGGGCTGAATTGCTATTCCTGTCCTGGGGCTCTTTTGTCCTGCCCCATTGGCGCGCTGCAGGCTGTCATTGGCAGCCGCAGCTTTCAAATGTCGCTGTATGTCTTTGGCTTTCTCCTGATGGTGGGCACAGTTTTGGGCCGGATGGTCTGTGGCTTTTTGTGCCCCTTTGGTTGGATTCAGGAGCTGTTGTACAAAATCCCCTTTCCGTTTAAGAAAAACCGCTTCAAGGGCGACAGGGTCCTGCGGAACCTCAAGTATGTAATGCTCCTGGTCCTGGTCATCCTCATGCCCATGCTCCTCATTCTGCCCACGGGCGAGGCCTCCCCCGCCTTTTGCAAGTATGTCTGCCCTGCCGGCACCCTGGAGGGTGGCATCCCCTTTGTCTATTTCAGCTCCGCCAGCGTTCCGGGCCCGACAGAAGGCGCCCTGACCCTGCCAGGCTTAAAGGTGGATTTGATCAAAACCACACAGCCCCGGGTCAACCTGGGCTTCCTGTTTTCCTGGAAAATGGGCATTTTAATCCTCACCCTGCTTTCCTGCCTTGTAATCTATCGCCCCTTTTGCAAGTATCTCTGCCCGCTTGGCGCGGCCTACGGCCTTTTAAACCCGGTGGCCTTGTACCGCTTGCGGCTGGATGAAAACAAGTGCATCCACTGCGGCGCCTGCAAAAGGGCCTGCCAGATGTGTTTGGATCCCACTGTGCAACTCAACCACAGGGAATGCGTGCGCTGCGGGGACTGCGTAAATGCCTGCCCCACTGACGCCATCACCATGGGCTTCTTTGAAAAAAAGAGCCTGCCCGGCCTTTGCCCCAGAAAGGAAAATGTATGAAACGCTCAATCGCCCTGATGCTCACCTTGGCCCTCCTTTTGATGGCTCCAACTGCGATTTTGGAGTCTGCCACCACTGCCCCTGAAACCCTGATGCAGGCGGAAATCGAGCAGTTCAACCATGACCTGCTTGAGCGCGCCATCGCGGAAAAACTGCCCCCCTTCGCGGCGGAAGGTGGCTATGTGGTGCGCGGCGCCAACTACGAAATCCTTCTGCAGGGCGAGGACTTAAGCCCGGATTCCGTGGTCCTCAGCGCGGCCATCACAGGGCTGTACAGCGAGCACCCGGAGGAGGGGGAACAAGAAGGGGGTGGGCAAGCCGCTTTGCCCTTGTCCATCACCGGCCCCAGGGGCAGCATGCCGGGCATGCAGGCGGCTGAGTTATTGGCCCTTTTCCCCAATGACAATGAGTTTTTGCAAGGCCGGCAAAACAGCGCCACCCTGTACGTCAGGGGGGATTTGCCCGCCGCCGTCTACACCGGCTTTGTCCTGCGCAATGGGCAGGAGGTGCAGTTGGTGGAGTACGATGTGTATTACCAGGCAGGGGAAGGCGTAGCCCGCACTGGGATGATGTTCACCATTGAGCAGGGCTTTTTAACCGCCATCCGCAGCTTTGTCAATACCGAGGCCCTCTCTCAGGCGGACGCGCAAAACGAGCTGGTCAAATTGCGTGAATTGCGCGAGCAAAATGAGTACGTGGCCTTTGGCGAGCGCAGCGGCAGCCAGCTGGTAAGGGAAGATTTGTCCTTGGCCGGGCTGGACTTTTTGGACAGCGATGAGCAGGCCGTCATCGCCCTTTTGGGCGCGCCGGTGAGCCAGGAAAAATTGGATAATTCCGATGGTTCCACCCTGGTGATTGACCAGTGGGAGGGATTTGAGGCTGTGTTCTCCATCCGTGACGGGGTGAACAGGGCAGAGCGGCTGACCATCAACGGCGGAACATTTGAAGGGCCCCGGGGCTTGCGCTTAAATGACACCCTGGCCCAGGCCATTTCCCGCTTTGAGCACACAGGCGGCGTTTTATCTGAGTCCGGCGTCCTGTATGGCGACGCGCTCAACCAGGCGCCGCCCTATGGGCTTTTGGTGACAGGGCCGGACAGCACCCTTTTGTATTACGCGGTGGGCCTGGACACAGGCAAGGCAGCCCTGATCCTGGAGTTTGTGGATGACCTTCTGGTCAACCTGTCCATCACCTATCTTTAAGAACAATTAACTCTGATGGCCCGGGCTTTGGCCCGGGCAAAAGGAGCGCCAATGAGAATCGACCTGACTTGCCCGGTGGAGCTGTGGCACTTTAAACTGCCTACGGAATCCTACCCTGTGGTCCGGCTCAACCTGTTCAACCTGTCTGATAAGGCGGTCACTTCCCTGCAGGCCGCCTTGTTTTGCTATGACAGCGAAGATGAGCAGTTTGCGCGGCAGGTGGAGCGGGTCAACGGACTAACAGGCTTACCGCGCAGCGCTTTTGAGGTTTTAATCGCGTCTGATGACGGGCACCTGGCCTCCCGCATGGACTTCATCATTGAAAAGGTCTGGTTTGAGGATGGGACGGTCTGGCGGCGCGGCACGGGGGAGATGAGCGAATACAAGGACAACCGCCTGCCCCCTTCCAGGCAACTGGATCTCCTTCGCCAGTTGGCCGGGCATGATGCCCTGGGCTATCCGTCTGACCAGGGCGCGGTCTGGGTCTGCCTGTGCGGGCGCCCCAACGCGGCCTCTTCCACCGTCTGCCAGCGCTGCGAGAGGGAGAAGCACGAGCAGTTCACCACCTTCCATAAGGCAGCCATTGAAACCCTGATTTACAAAAGCGATACCGAGATGGAAGAGAGGGCCCTGGCTGCCCGGCAGGAGGCCGGGCGGATGCAGGAGGAGCGAGAGCGCAAGGAATTAAGGCGCAAAAAGCGGCTAAAGAGAACGGCTCTGGCCTTGCTCATCCTGCTCTTCTTGGGCGCTGGCGCTTTTGCCGTCATCAACTATGGCCTGCCGGCCTGGCGCTATATGCAGGCGGAACAGGCGCTCTCCAACAACCAGTTTGACCAGGCCCGTGAGCAGTTTTTGGCCTTAGCGGATTACCGGGATGCCGGGGACATGGCCCTTGAGGCGGATTACCGCAAGGCTGCCCGCTTCATGGACAACGGCAATGTGACCGCCATCAAAAGCGCGGAAGACCTGTTTTTGTCCTTAAACGGGTACAGGGATTCTCAAGCCCGCTACCAGGCCGCCCGCTATGCCAGGGCAGCCCTCTTGGCAGGCGGGGTGGATTTTGCCCAGGCCATCAGCTTGTATGAATCCTTGGGCGCGTATGAGAACAGCGCGGCCTTAGCCCAGGCCGCCCAGTATGCCTGGGGCAAGCAGCTCATGGAGGAATTGGATTACGAGCAGGCCCGGGAAAAATTCCTGGCCTTAAACGATTATCAGGACGCGGCCAGCCTGGCGGAGGATTGCCTGTATCTGCCCGCGGTCAGCCACCTTGAAAACGGGGATTTTGAGCAGGCAGAGCAGCTCTTGTTGCTTTTGCCCAACCGGCAAAGCGCGCAATTAAAGCTGCAGGAGACCTACTACCTCTGGGGCGAGGCCCTGTTTAAGGCACAGGAGTTTGAACAGGCGGCTGAGAAATTCCTGGCAGCCGGGGACTTTAAGGATGCCTTCCGCCGCGCGTCTGAATGCCTGTATGAGCCCGCGCTCACCTTAATGGAGCAGGGGGATTATGAAAAGGCCAAGTCCTACCTGGACCAGATTC
>CAYOOZ010000098.1:0-8581 GCA_964405705.1 uncultured Christensenella sp. | reverse complement strand
CAGCGTGACATGGTAAACGGAGTCCAAAGTTGCGAACTTGATTTGACAGTACCCGTTTATGATGGGTTTATGATGGGCTTCAAAATTTATTTACAGTTGCGCTATACTTGTAAAAAATGAAGGAAGCGCCTGATTTTGGCGCTTCCTATATGCCTTTTAGACATAATTATTCCTTGACCTTCCTGGTCTGCTCAATGCTGATGCCATAGCCATCGCTGGTCAGGGATACACTGCCGTTCAGGGTCGCATACCAGCGGATGCCCCTCGCCTCCAGGTTGGCAATCACCGCCCCGGCTGGCGGGTTCTTGGCGCTTGCGGGGATAATGGCAATCTGTGGGTTCACGCTATCTAGTAACTCATCAAGCCCCTCAATGTTTTGACCATGGCAGGGCATCTTGATAACGCTGTGGGGGAGAAGCAAGCCCCCTTCCCGCATTTCCCTGATGCGCTCTGCCATGATGTCTCCCGCGAAGAAAAAACTGTTATCCCCATGCTCCACCAGTGTCACCAAGGAGAAATTGTTGTCCTCTTCTTCATTGTACTGGCTTTCATTGGCAGGCAGGAGGGTGAAGGTCACATCCTCCAGGACAAAACTTGTCCTCTCCTTGACTCGCTCAAGGTTCTGCTGGTCCATCAAACCAATGATAAACATGTAGAGGTTGCTATCCTTCGCATAATCAGGTACCAAGACCCTGTCCACCTTGACCGCGTCCAACACCTCTGGCACACCGCCAATGCTGCGCTTGTCAAAATGCGTTAGAATCAAGGCGTCCAGTTTATCAATCTGTTTTTCGACCAAGAAGCCAGCAATCTCCGGCCCGTCATCCTCCTCGCCCGCGTCAATGAGAACAGTATGATTGGGAAGGCGGAGCAAATAGGCATCTGCCTTACCGATCTTAAAAAAGCGAATGCGCAGGGTGCTATGGCGCGGGGCGGCAGCCAGCCCAAAGGGGGCAGACAGGGCAAGCGCCAGCATCAGCAGGGCGGCCAGGCATCGTTTTAACATCTTTGACTCCTTTTGGACAAAGAATAGCAGAATGTATAATCCTTGTCAATTATTCGCCAGAAGACAGGCTCTTTTGAAACGCGCCAAAATATTGGCTTACCTCCTCTGCGTCCAGTTGATAGGCGCTGATGAGCCAGTTCATCACAGAAACAGGACGAAGCAGGAGGTATTTTTCAAACTTGTCCATTTCTGTCTGCCAACGCGCCAGGTTTAGTTCGCGCCATTTGCCAAAGTGCTTTTGCATCACAGGGGTGTAGTCTTGCGTCCATTGGCTGACCCTTTCCCTGATATATAAAGGCGCAAAACGCTTTGCAAGCAGTTGCCCTGTGATCGTCAGAAACTGGGCCCGCATAGCAGGCACCTCCACCAGGGCATTGAACAGCTCGCCATAATGGTCACGGGTGGCATATCGGCCGCTCTTTAAATAAATGTCCAATGGGTCGCGGTTATTGTGATACATGGACAGATCCAGGTCAAAAAGCATCAGCTTCCATTTGCCGCCAGGCACACGGTAGTACCGGACATTGGATAAATCCGTATTGCCTGTGATCATTTCCATGGCGGTATGTGAAAACAAGCTGCGGACATCCAATCTGTCGGTGACAAACTTCAGCTTTTCTGGATTGTTCAGGTCATTGGCCCGGCAATAGGCCGCCAGGGACTCCAAGTCTTCTTTGCTCCCCTTCTGCTGAACGCCGCGGTTTTTGATGATGTCAATTTGATCAATGAATGACTTGTCAGATATACCTTCCCATTGCGCGATGGCCGCTTGGTTGGCCTTTTCCCGGAAGTTGAAGGCGCCGTAATACTGACCGTTCACATAAACTTCCGCCGGTGCGCTGGCCAAGTACATCACACCAAAGCCTTTGGAGAGGCTGGTCAAAAATGCGTCCTTCAGCCGGGTCCGCCTGGTATCCGTCCCGCCGTGCCGCAGGGTCAGCGCGCTGTATTCTTTGTAATTTCGGTCCGTAAAGGGGTTAAAGGCAAAGCTTTCATTCTCCAGCCTGCCCCTGGCATACAGGGTAAAGGTTCTTGGGATATAAACAGTGCTGGTGCCCCCGGTTAAGCGGATGCCGGACAGCTGATTGACCGCCTGTTTGGATGAGCTGTCATAAAACTCCGTGTTTAAGGTTCTTTCTGTCACCAGGCCTTCGTTTCCTTTTTCAAACAAGCCTTTAAAACCAAAAAACAGCTCATCTTCCCCGGATAGACAGACCACTGGGATACCAGGCAAAGGTTTGTCAAACAGATAGGTCTGCGTGCTGGGAAGGGAAGAAATGAAGTTGTCTTGATAGGCCTTGGCTCGCACCACGGTGTTTTGTGTTATCAGGAGGGGGGATTGATACAAGGCGGATTTTTCATCCGGCTCTGCCCCGTTTAAGGTATAGCGAATTTGGGCGCCTTCAAGAGACTGTAGGGTGAGATGAAATGCTTCCTCCACAAAGCCACCTTGTCTGGAAAAATCAACCTTGGGCAGGCGGTCAACACAGCCTGCCTTTAAGTTCTCAGTTTTGGGACTTGGGGTTTGAAAATAGCGGAAGGCCCCTTGCCCCTGCGGTCTGCCATAGCTGATGCCGCCAAACTGTGTGTGCAGGTTGACCAGGTCAAGGATGTCCTCCCCGTCAGACAGCAAAAGAGCGCCGTCCGTCCGCTTGATGTCAAAGGCGGTGGTGACAAGGCCACCTCGGAGTTTGGCGGGGCTGTCCCCTGTATAGCAATAGATCAATACTTGCTCACCAGGCTTGAGGGTCATCCTGGGGAGGGCATATTTTCTGAGGTTGGCGGCGTCATCGGACAAATAATAGCTCCTTAAGCTCAGGTCAAGTTCGCCCCGGTTTTGAAGCTCCACCCAATCAGCCCTGGGCCTGCCAAAGGTGTTGATGATGTCAGAGGCCAGAATTTCACTGATGCACAAGCCTTTTTGCAAGGCGTTCTGGTACCATGCTTCCTCAGCTTCATCCCGGCTTTTAAGCAGGTTTGTTTGCCCCGGGGTTGGAAACCAGGTGGTCTTAAAATGGCTCCTGTCCAGCCGAATCAAGCTGGTGTTCTGTGGTGTCTTTAAAAACACAGCTTTGTCCACTACCTCGCCTGAGGCCGCGGTCAACAGGATGGTTTCCCCTTCTTGGCTTAAGGCAAAGCCCAGGCCCTCCTCATCACAAGGCAATACCACGTGTTCGCCTGGCCCAATTTGGCCGGACAGGAGCGCTTTCATCGGCTGGGCAACTCTGTCTGTGATGCCCATGCCTTGAAGGCTGATGGTGTTTTTGCTTTGGTTATGCAACTCTATCCAATCGCAAATCCTTCCTTCTACCGGGTAGAGGCTATTGGCGGACTGGATTTCGCTGATATATAGAGCAGGCAATTCCGCGCTTTGAACAACCCCATCAAGGGGGAGGAGGAATAGCGCCAAACAAAGACATATCAGGGGTCTTTTGATTTTCAAAGCAACCTCCAGGATGGCAGGCACTTGGACATGTTCTGACAATTCGCTTTGGATTTGTTTGATTTTAACACAGGCATTATCGGATCACAAGCAAAAAAACCGCGGCTTTCGACACGGTTTTTGGTTGTTAGCTAGTGATTACATATCCTGCTGGTCCAAAATCAGGAGCTCCACCTTGTACTCGCTGTAAGTGCCTTTGCCAAGGCCGCTGAGCAGCTCCGGGTTCTCCAGCGCGGCCAAGAGGCCGTCCACCCGGTAGACCTTCAGGTTCACAGTATCGCCGGCGTTCATGGCTTGTAGCTTTTCAATCAGCTGGCTGTGGTTGCTGATGATATCGCCGTCTGCTTCCACAATGATGTCGCCAGCCTTCAGCCCAGCTTTTTGCGCGGGGGAGTTTTCTTCCACCTGGACGATGAAGGCGCCCTGGGGCAGGATGCCCTGGGAGGGGGAGACATATTGGCCAATGGAGCCGATGCTCACGCCCATGCGGGGCTTGGGAGTATCTGCCTTGGCCTCGCCCTCACGCACCTTTTGCGCTTCAACTTCCGCTTCATCCGCATTGTATTTTTCAAGCGCGGAGCGAATCAGGGGCTTGGCCAGGTTGATGGGCACGCACATGCCAATGTTGTCCACAGAGAAATTGCCGGAGGAAAAAAAGTTGCCCCTGCCGTCCACCAGCTTCAAGGTGGGGATGCCCTGCAACTGGCCCAGGGTGTTGAACATCCCGCCGCCGGAGTTGCCAGAGGAGATGGCGGCATCCACCTGGATCATGTTGTTTTCAATTTCTGTACGCAGGCCGTAGCGGTCCCGGCCGGAGGAGGTCATGGTACGGGAGACGGCGGACACAATGCCGGTGGTCACGCTGCGCTCAAACTGTTGGCCCAGGGGGTTTCCTATCACAATGGCGTACTCACCCACCTGGATTTGGTCGCTGTCGCCTAATTGCACAGCCGGTAAATCAAGGCCGGGCACCAGGAGGACAGCTACATCCAGGTCAGAATCATATTCCACTACCTGGGCTTCCAGTTCGCGCTCGCCCACATTCACAGTTACGCGGCTGGCGCCTTCAATCACGTGAAAATTGGTCAGCACATGGCCATAGGCGGTAATCACCGTGCCTGAGCCGGTCCCGACCCGGCGCTCCTGCTCCTGGGGCCTGGTCTCATTGCCAAAGGGGAAGCCAAAGGAATATCCATAGCCGCCTTGGCTGCTTCTTGTATTCTGGTAGTTGTTCACGCCCACAACGCTTTCCTGAGCCAGCTTGGCAGCCTCAATAAAGGGGCTCACCACCAGAGATTTGTCGGTCGTGGTGTTGACCAATTGGTCCACTTCACTACCAGTCAGGGTACCGCTGCCGCTGGTGGCCAGGCTGGTAAGGCTCAAGCCCGCAACCAGGCTCAAGACCAGAATTGCCGTGATTATACCGGTCCATTTTTTGCGTAGGTTCATCATCGTTTATCATCCTTCCTGATATTTATCATCTTTGCAGGTTTCCTGCACTTCTATCCTAACCATGTTTTTTGATATTATTTTTGCCAATCGGTGAACGATGTGTGAATTAGCAAAATTTATATCGTCCTGCATGAAATCATACCCAGTTTTCGTTTTATGGTTGAGTCCGGTATTTAGGACAGGAAGGATTGGATAACACAATGAAACGTTTATTAAGCCTGGCATTGGTTCTGATCATGGTTTTGGCCCTGGTGCCCCAAATGGCGCTTGCGGCAACCACCATCAAGGTCACAACAGCTAAAGATTTCCGCTTTAAAGACCTCAAGGACGAGCAGACAGTCCTGACCATTAAAAATGTCAGCGTCAAGGATTTGAGCATCACCGTCACCGTGCGGGATGAAGCCACGCGCAAAACTGTCCACAAAATGGACTTTGTTGTACCCAAAGGAGGCACCTATCCAGTGCAGGCCCATGTGTACAAGAAGCTGGCCAAAGAAAATGAGGTCAACACCTACCGCTACACCGTCAAGGTGCTGGGCAATGAAACCAAGACCTATTACTATGCCCAGAAACTGACCATTATCAAAGGGCCATCCGGCAAGATGGTGCAAAGCTACAAGCAGATTCGCTCCCCGCATTATTATGACAATACCGCCTCCTCCTTTGGCCCGCATTTCCGTGATGTCACCCCGGGCCTAACGGACAAATGGTACATGTTCACCCCCATCAACCTGGGCATCCAGGGCCGGCAAACTTTCCCGCTGGTTGCCAGCAATATTTACAAGGTGGGCGAGGTCTATGTGGATGTGAACGGCGACAATGTGTCTGTCAGCTATAAAATGTTCTATTCTGACCGGAAGAACTACAACACCGACATCAGGAGCGAATACCTCAACTTCTATAATTCCTACGCGGATGTGAAAGTGGTGGAGCCGGAGGACACCGGCATGGCCACCAAGTATGCCTTCAATCGCACCTTTAGCATTCAAAATGACCTGGGCGGGGACATCAATGTCATCATGTTTGTCAGAAACCGCCTGTCTTACTTCCCCTTCCCCAGCCCCAAGAGCGAGCTGAAGCGCTTCTGGGAAAACCAGAATGAGTACAAGGCCCTGCGCGAATCTATGCTGCGCATGATGGATCCGATTGTTGAAGCTGGCAAGTAATTCTGCCTTAAACCCAAAACAAAAGGCGCTCCGCGAGGAGCGCTTTTTGCGTAATTTAGCGGGTTAAAGCTGTTTTAAAACTTCCTCCACACATTCTTCCAGCGCCTCATCCAGTGTAGCCTCTCTTCCGCCCACGATTTTAAGCCCACAGCGC
Organism: uncultured Christensenella sp.; assembly: GCA_964405705.1. GTDB lineage: Bacteria > Bacillota > Clostridia > Christensenellales > Aristaeellaceae > UBA6115. The sequence goes on along the minus strand of CAYOOZ010000098.1, from coordinate 2,360 downwards.
TCTGTGGGAATCAGGATCTTCAGTGCAGGGCTGCCGCCCACGGCTTGGCTGATCATGGGGGAGATTTCACCCAGCATGGCCCCGGTGACCAAAAGCCCGGTCACGCCCAGGATAATGTCAGCATCCCTGCATTGCCAGGCAATGGCATGCTCCCCGCTGGCACCCTGGCTTGCCCCGGTTTTGAGCATGGCGCTGGTGGCCAGCGCATTGGTACCCAGGGCCAAAAGGTGGAGATTGGGACTTGCCTTTAAAAGTCGGCCCACCAAGGCCTTGCCAATGCCGCCGCCCTGACCGTCAATCACCAGTATCTTCAAGCAAACTACCTTTCAATCGGGAACAATTTGTTTTCTCCCAAGGCCAGCAAAATCGGGGGAATAATTACAATGTGGAAGATGATGCCCGGCAGCGCGCGCACAAAAGCCGCCGCCCAGAACATTTCAAGTGTGAAGGGGTTGCCCAGGGCTGAATGCACCGCAAAGCTGGCCAGGCCCCAAACCACACGGCCAAAGAGCATGGAGAGAACCAGCGCCGCATAGAGGCTCGGGATGCTCTTGGGCAAAGCTTTATACAAAAGGGCCGCGAACGCGCCATAGGCGGCCAGTTCAAAGGCCATGATCAGGGCGACTGGGATCATGGGCGGCATGCCCACCAGGATGGAGCGCAAGAGGGGGGTCATAAAGCCAATCAGCAGGCCATAGGGCAGCCCGCAGACAAAGCCGCACAATAAAACCGGGATGTGCATCAGGCTCATCGCGTTGCCCAACTGCATGTTGTTGCCTGTGAGGAAGGGGAGCAGCAGGCCAAGCGCCAGGAAAAGGGCAGCCAGGGTCATTCTCAAGACATGCTTTTGTTTCATCGGGTTATTCCTTTCAAAAGCGCTCAGCCTGCTTCAGAAAGGCCGTGGTGCCTTCATGGCACCTTTGTTTTTGCCGCGCAATTACTTGCTATGCTATTGAAGAAAAGGGTTTTCGTCAAGGTGAAAAATGTATTCCTGTGGTATGATAGCAAGGATGAACCCTGAAAGGAAAATGTACAATGAATCAAGCCATGGTTTTATGCTACAACATGGAGGGCGAGCGCGCCGATCAGGTCCGTTCCTTGGCCCTGGCGGCAGGTATTCAGCCATTTTTGGTGCCAAAGGAAGCCTATTTACAGACCATTGGGGCCCTTTGCGGCGTTCAAGCGCCAACGGATGAAGCCTATGCTGGCGAGGGCTTTGAGCAGGAAATGATGCTGATGGCCTTCCTTGAAAAAGGTATGCTCAGCCGCTTCCTGGATAGCTTCCGGGAGAAAAACATGCCCACCATTCCTTTAAAAGCCATGCTGACCAAGAACAACAGCGCTTGGAACTCCTTACAGCTGCATGCTGAACTCATGGAGGAACATGCCTATTTCCGCGACCTGCAAAAAAAGCAATGAGCGGGATGGACCTGAAAAAGGCCAACACCATTACCCTTGTGCTCATGGATTGGTACCAAAAGAACAAGCGGGTCTTCCCCTTCCGCGGCACCCTGGACCCTTACCGCGTCTGGCTTAGTGAAATCATGCTCCAGCAGACACGCACAGAGACAGCAGGCCCTTATTATGAGCGCTTCTTAAAGCAGTTTCCGGATGTGTTTGCCTTGGCTTTTGCTTCGCAGGAGGCGGTACTCAAGGCCTGGGAAGGCCTTGGCTATTACACCCGCGCTCGCAATTTGCATAAAACGGCTGGCATCATTGCCGAAAAGGGCGGCGTCTTTCCAAGAACAGCAAAAGAGCTGCAAGCTCTTCCGGGCATTGGCCCTTACGCGGCCGCAGCCATTGCTTCCATCGCCTTTGATGAGGCTGTGCCCGCCATGGACGGCAATTTAAACCGGGTCATCAGCCGCCTTTTCTTAATGAAGGAGGATGTGGGCAGCCCGTCTGGCAAGGCCAGGCTTTTGCACTTGGGTTTTGCCTTGATGCCAAAAACTGGTGCCGGGGATATGAACCAGGCCTTGATGGACCTGGGGGCCACCATCTGCTTGCCCGGCACGCCGGATTGTGTCGCTTGCCCCCTGCGCGCGTTTTGTGAAGCCTTTTTAACGGATGACCCTGCCACCCTGCCTGTCATGAAGGCCAAGCCCCAGCCCAAGCCAGTGCCCATGGCGGTGGTACTGGCCCATTCCCAGGGCAAAATGCTGCTTACCAAGCGCAAGGAGGCCTTGTTAAATGGCTTGTATGTCTTTTTGCTGCATGAGGGGGATGACAGCCAGGAAGGCGCCAAGAAAGCGCTTGAAAAACACCAACTGATCGCCAACTCGCTTATTAAGGTCGGCACAGTTCGCCATGTTTTCACCCACAGGGTCTGGCAGATGAACATCTATTTAGCGCAAGTGACC
>CAYOOZ010000097.1:5651-8692 GCA_964405705.1 uncultured Christensenella sp. | reverse complement strand
TTGCCAGCGCCGTTGGGGCCAATGAGGCCGACAATCTCGTTGTTCATCAATTGGATGTTGATGTTTTGCGCGGCCTTGAGCCCGCCAAAGGCAATGCCCAGGTTATTGGTCTCAAGGACGGGCTTATCCTCCCAGACGTCGTAGCGGGGCTGGAAGGGCATGCGGGTGACGGCCTCGCGCTTGAATACGCGGATAAAGAAGCGCTCCAGCCCCTCCCAGAAGGAGAGGAGGGAGAACTCCGCCGTGCCCAAAAGGCCGGAGGGCCGGAAGAGCATCATCAAGATGAGCAGGAGGGAATAGATGACCAGGCGGTACTCGGCCAGGCCGCGCAGCATCTCCGGCAGGGCGACCAAGACAAAGGAGGCGATGATGGAGCCGGTGATGGAGCCCATGCCGCCCAAGACCACCATGACCAGGTACTCAATGGATTTGTTAAAGCCAAAGGCCTTGGCGTCCAAAATGCTGGTCTGGTGGGCAAAGAGCCCGCCGGCAATGCCGGCAAAGAAGGCGGCAATGGTGAAGGCCAAAAGCTTGTAGCGGGTGGTGGGGATGCCGGTGGCCTCCGCTGCGATGGCGTTTTCACGGATGGAGATGATGGCGCGCCCATGGCGTGAACGGCCCAGGGTAAAGATGGACGCGATGATGATGACAGTGATCCAAAAAACGATGGAGAACTGTACGATGCTGGAGACAACGCGATCCTCTGAGAAGGCGCGGGACATGCGCGTGATGCGGGTGAGTCCGGCAGCGCCGCCGGTGATCTCCATGTTTTCAATGATGACGCGGATGATTTCGCCAAAGCCCAGGGTGATGATGGCCAGATAATCCCCCTGAAGCCGCAGGGCGGGGATGCCAATGAGCATGCCAAACAGGGCAGCCATCACGCCGCCCAGGAGCAGGGAGATGGGCAGGGAGAGCGCGAAAGGAAAGCCCATGTTGGCAAGGACAATCTTGGTGAGAATGGCGGAGGTATACCCGCCAATGGCCATGAACCCGGCGTGGCCCAGGGTCAACTGCCCCAAAAGGCCAGTGGTGACGTTCAGGCTGGCCGTCATGATGATGGTGATGAGGACGGTGATCAGGATATTGGACAGGTAGTTGTTCAAAGCGCCTGAGGACATCAGGATGACAATGACAAGGAAAAGGGCGACCACCGCGATGAGGTTTAAGAGAATGGCCTTGGTTTTTTTATTCATGCTTACACCTTCTCCCTGGTCGCCTTGCCCAGAAGGCCAGCGGGCTTAAAGAGCAGGACGATGATGAGGATGCCATAGACCACGGCGTCAGAGAGCTGGGTGGAGATATAGGCCTTGGTCATGCTTTCCACAACGCCCATGAGGATTCCGCCCAGCATGGCGCCGGGGATGATGCCAATGCCACCCAGGACGGCCGCGATAAAGGCCTTTAGCCCGGGCAGGGAGCCCATGGTGGGGGAGACGGCGGGGTAGGCCATGGAATAGAGGAAGGCGCCGATGCCGGCCAAGGCGCAGCCAATGGCAAAGGTGAGGGTGATGGTGTTGTTGACATTGATGCCCATCAATTGGGCGGTGTCATAGTCCTCACTCGCCGCGCGCATGGCCTTGCCGGACTTGCTGGTCTTGACAAAGGTCGATAGCCCCGCCATGAGGGCAGTGGACACGATGATGGTCAGCAGGGTGACAAAGCTGACCTGGATGCCCGCAAAGCGGATGGGTGGGACATGAAAGATGGTGGGGAAGGGCTTTGACGCCGCGCCAAAGACCAACAGCGCTGTGTTTTGCAGCAGCATCGAAACCCCAATCGCGGTGATTAAGCTGGAAATGCGCGGGGAGGAGCGCAGGGGCTTGTACGCGATGCGCTCAATGGTCACGCCAAAGGCGACGCAGACCACAATCGTGGCCAGAAGCGCCAGCGGGGAAGCCCAGCCCAAGCTGACCAGGGTGATGACGGCGGTGTAAGCGCCCACCATGATGATGTCGCCATGGGCAAAGTTAATGAGCTTGACAATGCCGTACACCATCGTGTAGCCCAGCGCGATGAGGGCATAAATAAAGCCCACATGCAGGCCGTTGATGAGCTGGCTTACAAATAAAGTCATTCGGTCACCTCAGTCCTTGGAACGTTCTTACAATTATATCAAAACTTGGCGAAGGATAACACCTGAAAATTGAATGAAAACCCTACAAATACAGAAAATGAGGGGAGGAAACTTCCTCCCCTCATCAAAAAGGCTTTCGATTTACGGGTCAACCTGGGTCAGGTACTGCTTGATGCCCTGGTCATTGAAGGTGAGCACGAAGGCAGACTTGATCGGGTCGTTGTGGTCATCAAAGGTGATCTTGCCGGACACGGCGGTGACATCGGTGGCCTTGATGGCGTCCACGATGGCCTTAGGCTCGGTGCTGCCGGCCTTCTCAATGGCGGAGAGCAGGACCAGGGCCGCGTCATAGCCAGTGGCGGAGAAGGAGATGTTGGGCAATTTGCCGTAGGCCGCCTCAAAGGCAGCGACAAAGTCCTTGGCGATCTGGCTGTCCGCGTCGGTGGAGAAGTGGTCGGTGTAGACCAGGTTGGTCAAGAGGGATTTGTCCGCCACATAGTCCACGATGTCGGCAATGCCGTCAGCGCCGTAGAACTTGACATCAAGCCCGAGTTCCTTGGCCTGGGTCAAAATCATCGCGGCATCCGCGCCATAGTAGGGCAGGAACACGGCCTCAGGGGCGGCGGACTGGATGGTGGTCAACTGGGTCTTATAATCCTTGTCGCCATAGGCGGCGGATTCGGAGGCCACAATCTCAACGCCCAGTTCCTCGCTGCGCGCCTTGAAGGAGTCAAACAGGCCCTTGCTATATTCCGTCGCGTTGTCATACAGCACGGCGGCCTTCTTGATGCCCAAATCGGACATGTACTTGGCAATGGCGTTGCCCTGGAAGGGGTCCAGGAAGCAGGTGCGGAACACGTTGGGGCGGTCGGTGGTCACGTCATAGGCGGTGGCGGAAGGGGTGATCTGTGGGATGCCGTCATCAGCGGAAACCTCGGCCAGGGCCTTGGACTCGCCGGACAGC
>CAYOOZ010000097.1:4804-5641 GCA_964405705.1 uncultured Christensenella sp. | reverse complement strand
CCCAGGATGCCAACGACGCCTTCTTCAACCAGTTTGTTGTAGGCATTGATGGCGTTGGGGGCCTTGCCCTCGGTGTCTTCCCACAGCATCTCAACCTGACGGCCCAGGACGCCGCCCTTTTCGTTAATTTGCTTGACGTAGAGGTCCACGCCTTCCTTCACGGCCAGGCCGTACAGGGCGTAGTCGCCAGAGAGCACGCCGATGCCGGCGATCTTGAGGGTTTCTTCAGCAGCAAGCACAGGCGCAAACGCGGATACGACCAGCACCAGGGCTACCAAGAGGGACAAAAGCGAACGTTTTTTCATGATATCCTGCCTCCTTTTGTGTGTCGCGCCGCGCGCGAATATGCGAACAATATTACATTTCACTGTGAAATTATACAAGCCAGGCGCTGTACTTCTATTGTTCTTGAGAAGAAGGGGATTTACGAAAGAGACATGGGGTGCTTTCTCAAAAACGCCCTCCAAACCACCCTGAAAACCTTATCCTTTTCTTTTCAACTACAGATTTATCTTTATTAAAGTTCTTTTGCTTCTTTTCTTTTAAGAAAAGAAGCGTCCCCCCGTCCCCACCGTCCCCTCGTCCCCATCGTCCCACCATCCCCAGCCTTGCAAATTGCGCTTTCTTCTCTTACACTAAAGCCTGATTTTATTGAAGAAGGAGGCGCCGATGTACAAGTACGCTTTCACCGCGACACAGGACGGCCTCCTTTTGAACCTGGTGGGCCGCGAATTGCCGCTGCTGTCCAAAAAGGCAGTGCGGGAGGCCTTGAAAAAGCGGGACATCAAGGTGAACGGTCAAAGGGTGAATGAGAATATAGCGGTGTCCTCAGGGGAC
>CAYOOZ010000097.1:0-4794 GCA_964405705.1 uncultured Christensenella sp. | reverse complement strand
CGTTTTGGTGTATAGCCCGATAGCGCAAAGGGAAATAGAGATTGTCTTTGAGGATGCGGACTGCCTGGTTGTGAACAAGCCAGCGGGCATCAACAGCGATGAGAACGAGCGCAGCGGGTTTTCCTTATTGGGCTGGGCTCAAGGAAGGTATGGCAAGGCTGTGAGCCTGGCGCACCGGCTGGATAACCAGACGGGCGGGCTTTTGATGCTGGCAAAAAATGAAAAGGCGGCGGAAGCGCTCAAAGCGATGCTGAAGGAGCGCAGGGTTCAAAAGGAATATGTTTGTTTGGCAAAGGGCCGGTTTGAAGCAAGGGCCGCGGTCGAAACGGCCTATTTGGTGAAAGACAGCGAGAAGGGGCGGGTATCTATCAGTAGAAGGGCCGCTCCTGGAAGCAGGGAGATTGTGACTGAGTACCAGGTCCTGGAAAATGGGCTGCTGGCGCGGGTGAAAGTCATCCTGCACACAGGGCGCACCCACCAGATCAGGGCACACCTGGCCTTTTTAGGGCACCCGGTATTGGGGGATGAGGTCTATGGGCAAAGGGAGTTTAACCGGGCGCACAAGGCGGGGGACTTGAAGCTGTTCTCCGTGGCCCTGGCCTTCCCAATGGACTGTGAAATTGTAAATTTGCGTGGCCAGCGATTTGAATGCTTGCCACCGTTTTAGGAGAAGAAGAATGCAAAAGAAACCAGACATCAAGCTGATTGCCTCGGACATGGACGGCACCCTGCTCAATTCCAATGGGCAGATTTCGGAATACAACTTGAAAATGATCAAAAAGGCGCAGGAAAAAGGTATTGTCTTTGCCATCTGCACCGGCAGGTTCCCGGAGAACGCCTCCCAAATCGCGCTGGACGCGGGGCTTTCTTGCCCGGTCATCAGCTTAAACGGCGCGGTGGTGGAGCTTTTGCCCAATGAACAGCGGATTCATGAGGTCTATTTAAAGAGCGAAGCGACCAAGCAGATTTTTGATACCCTGGAGGACCTGGGCGAGGGCTATTATATGTTCGCCAAGGGGGCGGTCACCTGCCGGCGGGACTACCCCAGGCATGTGTCCGAGTCCGACCAGGAGGCCTTAAGCCGGTTAAAGCAGCGGGTGAAGTATGCGTATGGGCTTGACGCCTGCAAGGCGGCGTTAAACACGCCCTTGTTTAAGTACTTTGTGTATTTTAGCAAGGATGGCAACCCGCCGGAGAAGGTCTATGAAGCCTTGAACTTCATCCAGGATGTGGACATCACCGCCTCCAGCAACCACAACCTGGAGGTCATGGCAAGGGGGGCCAACAAGGGCATCGGGCTTGCAGTCCTGGCCCGCGAAATGGGCATTGACCTTAAAAACACCATGGCCCTGGGCGACCAGCACAATGATTTGCCAATGATTGAAGAGGCTGGCCTGGGCATCGCCATGGCCAACGCCACTGAGGAGGTCAGGAGCAAGGCCCGCGCCATCACCGACCACCACGACAAGGACGGCGTGGGCAAGGCGATTGCCAAGTATTGTTTTTCGGAGGAATAGGGACGCTGGGCTTTGCCCAGGTAGAGAAGGGACGCTGGGCTTTGCCCAGGTAGAGAAGGGACGCTGAGCTTTGCCCAGACCCACCAAAGGGTGATGATCACCCTTTGGAAACCCGCGGTTTTTTTCTTAATTTATGTTTAGTCTTCGTCTTCCAGGTTGTCTTCTTCTGGAAGGGATGTTTCCCATTGGTGGAAGAAGGGGTCGGAGGCCAGGATTTCACAGCTACCATCCGTTAAGCTGGTCAGGTTTAAAATTACCTGGTCAGCGTCTTTTTGCCGCGCGGTGCAGGTGAGCAGCACCTTGTCTGAAAACTCCCTGGTGATGTTGTCCAAAGGCAGGCTTTGCAGGGCATGGTTGACCCGGTCCCAATAGACATAGTCCATCAGGCAAACCAGCTCCAGGCTCAATTCAGACAGGACAATCTTGGCCGCGCGAACGGCCCTGGCCGCGCTGCCGGAATAAGCCCTGATCAGCCCGCCTGCGCCCAGGAGCACCCCGCCAAAATAGCGGGTGACCACGCACACGCAGTTGACCAGGTTGTTGCGGGTGAGGACCTCCAGAATCGGCTTGCCGGCGGTGCCCTGGGGCTCCCCGTCATCCTGATAGCGCATCAGCCCGGCGTTGGCCCCAATGATATAGGCATAGCAATTGTGGCTGGCCGTCTTGTGCGCGTCCTTGATGGATTTGATAAATGAAAGGGCTTCCTCCTCTGTGGCAGCGGGGGAAGCCTGGGCAAGAAAGCGGCTCTTTTTGATGAGGAGCTCGGTGAAAGCGGCCTCTTTTAAGGTGTGGTATGCGGGCTTTTGGCTCAAGATTTCAAGATGACGCGGCAGTAGTTCTTCTTGCCGCGGCGCAACAGCAGCCCCTCAGCGCCAAAATCATCCTTTGACAAGGGCAAATCCGGGTTGGTGGCCTTGGTTTCGCCCACCAGCACCGCGCCCTGGTTGACCATGGTGCGCGCCTGGCCGCGGCTTTGGCAAAGCCCGCAGAGGAAGAGGAGGGTGGACAGCCGGTTGTCCTCCTGCATGTCCTTTTGGGTCCACTCAAAGGTGGGCACGTCCTCCATCACATGGCCGCCAGAGAAGAGGGCGGCGGAGGCCTGCTGCGCCTTTTGCGCCTCCTCCTCGCCATGGACCATCTTGGTGGTCTCAAAGGCCAGGGTGGCTTTGGCCTCATTGATGGCGCTGCCCTCCAAGCGGCCTAAGCGGCGCACCTCGTCCATGGGCAGGAAGGTGAGCATGGCCAGGCTCTTTTCAACGTCAGAGTCGGCAACATTGCGCCAGTACTGGTAAAACTCATAGGGGGAGCAAAGGTCGCGGTCCAGCCAGAGGGCGCCGTTGACCGTCTTGCCCATCTTCTGGCCCTCGGAATTCATCAGGAGGTTGAAGGTGCAGGCAAAAGCAGCCTCCCGTTCCTTGCGGCGGATGAGGTCAGCGCCGGCTAAAATATTGCTCCACTGGTCATCCCCGCCCATCTGCAGGCGGCAGCCGTGGCGGCGGTAAAGCTCTAAAAAGTCATAGGCTTGCATAATCATATAGTTAAATTCCAGGAAGGTGAGGCCCTTTTCCATGCGCAGTTTGTAGGCCTCGGCCGTTAGCATGCGGTTGACGGAGAACAGGGGGCCAATTTCGCGCAAAAAGGGCAGGTATTGCAGCGGCACCAGCCAATCCGCGTTGTTGACCAACAGCGCTTTCCCATCCTCAAAGCTGATGAAGCGGGAAAGCTGCTCCTTGATTTTCTCGGCGTTTTGCGCAATGGTCTCCAGGGACATCATCTTGCGCAATTCGGTCTTGCCGGAGGGATCCGCCACCTGCACCGTGCCGCCGCCCACCAGGGCAATGGGGATGTGCCCGGCCTGCTGCATATGGCGCATGCCAATCACTGGGATGAAGTGGCCAAAGTGCAGGCTGTCCGCCGTGGGGTCAAAGCCCACATAGAAGGTGGTGGGCTCCTTTTCCAGCTGCTTATATAGCTCATCCTCAAACGTCATCTGGGCAATCAGCCCGCGCTCCTTGAGGGTATCCAAAATGTGCATGTGGTTCCTCCGTTTCAAACATGTCGCTAACTGCCTGATTATAGGGGCCTGAAGCTTTGTCTGTCAAGAAATCCCCCGTCAAATAAAGGAAGAAATTGCCCTTTTTTGCTTGCTATGGGGTCAAATTGATGGTAGAATACAAAGGCGAACGCATTGATTAGCAGAAAGAAGGGGCTTAACGAAGAAGTGGGAAGTTGCGCAAAGCATGAAGCGAAGCTTTTTTGTTTTCGCCAAATGCGGGTCGCGGCTTGTGCCCATTTTTTATTTTAAGGGGAGCTATGGCAAAGAAAACACGCCCGGTTGAATGGGCCAACAAGGTCAGCCAGCAGGTGGCCGATGAGATGAATTTTGAGCTTCTGGAGGCGGCCTTTGAAAAGGAGCCGGCGGGGCTTTACCTGCGCATTTATTTGGACCGCGAGGGCGGCATCAATTTGGACGATTGCGAGCGCTTTCACCGCGCGGTGATGCCCCTATTGGACAGCATTGATTATGACTTTTTAGAGGTCTGCTCCGCCGGATTGGACCGTCCCATTAAAAACGCGAGGGACGCCCAAAAGGCGATTGGGACGGAAATTGAAGTCAAGCTCTTTAAACCCCGGGATGGGCAAAAGGAGTTTATGGGCACCCTCTTGGCTTATTCGGAGGAGGGGCTGACCCTTTCTACGGCGAATTCTGAATTGGTGTTCCCGCTCAAAGACCTGGCCCTGGCCAGGCGCACGGTTGATTTAAGCATTTTAGACGAAGAAGAAGTACTTTCACAGGAGGAAGCAGAATGAACGCACCCAAGGCAGACCTGATGGAGGCCATCTCGCTGTTGGCGAGGGAAAAGGACATCAACGAAGAGGTGCTGGTGGACACCATTGAGGAGGCCTTAAAGGCCGCCTACCGCCGCAACAACCGCACCCAGGGCGCGGCCATTGCCAACCTGGCTGTCAGGCTCACCCGCAAGGAAGGCGCGCAGGTCTTCCTGCGCAAGACCGTGGCCGATGTGGTGGAGGAGCCGGAGATGCAGATTTCCCTGGAGGAAGCGCTGCAACTAAACCCTAATTTCCATGTGGGCGACATCGTTGAAATCAATGTCACTCCGGACAATTTTGGCCGCGTGGCCGCGCAGACGGCCAAGCAGATGCTGGTGCAGAAAATCCGTGAGTCTGAGCGCGGCAAGATTTATGATGAGTACATTGAGAAAGAAAACGAAATCTTAACCGGCATTGTCCAGCGCGTGGAGCCCAAGGCCGCTTA
>CAYOOZ010000096.1:0-8714 GCA_964405705.1 uncultured Christensenella sp. | reverse complement strand
CTTAGGGCGCGCCACCAAAAATCCCTTGATTGATCAGGGGGTTTTTTTATTTTCCTTCAAAGGGAAAGGGCAGGGTATACAAAAGCCCCAGGTCAAACAGCAGGGAACTGGTCAAATACTTGGTGCGGATTTCGCGCGCGCCATGCAGCGCGTCCCTTGTGTCCTGGGCGGTAAAGCCAATGTCCCCTGGCGTCATGGGCATGTCCATGGACATCATCAGGTCATATACAACCTGATAAGATGGCAGTTCATCCCTTGCGATCTCCATGATTTTGTCCCAATTTGAAAGGGTTTTATCAAGGCGCTCCTGGTGGGCATACTTGTCATTGCGTCCTTCTGCCCTGGCGGTGTTTAAGACGGCCTGCGCGGCGGAACCAAAGATGCGGCGCACCATATCCTCCCAGGCGGTTTCGTCAAAGGAGGCCATGAAGGATTTCGCTGTTGTCCTCTCCGGTGTGATACCCTTTAAGTACTCCCAGATTTGCAAGGTCAGCAGGGTGCCAATCCCTACCTGGATGCCATGCAATTCCACAGGGGTGCCACGCTCCAGGGACATCATTTCAAAGAGGTGGGAGAAGTAATGTTCCAACCCGGACGCCGGGCGGGAAATGCCGGCAAAGGCCATGGCGATTCCGGAGAGGACCAGGCCTTCTGCAACCGCTTCCACGGCGCTTTCCTCCCTGTTTTTCAAGCCTTCCACGTTGTCCACAATCTTCTTCAGGGATTTGCGCACCAGGCCGGCGATGTTCTCACAATAATATTCCCCGGTGACCAGGTTGGAAATGCGCCATTCACAAACGGACACATATTTGGCCAGCATGTCCCCAAGGCCTGCCTGCAAAAGGCGTAAAGGCGCATCTTTTAATACCCGGGTATCCGCCAGGATAACCTGGGGGCAGGCATTGTATAAGGAGACCTTGACGCGGTCGCGAATCATGGAGGCAGAGTCAGAGGCATAGCCATCCATGGAGGGCGCTGTGGCAATCACCAGGCTGGGCAATTTTTCGGCATGGGCAAACACTTTGGCCAGGTCATTAAGGACCCCTGAACCCAAGGCCACAATGCCATCACAGGCAGGATCAAAGGCCATGACAAGGCTGCCAAGGGCCTGCTCATCCGGCTCAATGTGCTTATTTAAATACTCATAGGCCACATAGGGAACACCGGCGGTTTTCAGAACCGGCTCCACCAGGTTCCAGGCAGCTTGCCTGGTGTTTTTATCCATGATAACAAAAGGTTTTTGAACACCCAGCAGCCTCAGTCCTTCCGGCAGCGCGTCCACAGCCCCGTTCTGGATTTTGAGCAGGCTGAGCGAAACCCGGTGCACCCTGCCACATTCGCAGGGATGGCCGTCTTTTTGAATCAGTTCCTCAAGGGTCATCTCGCTGAAAGTTTTCATATTTTCCCTCCGGGTGATGCTTGATAAAACAAGTATGACAGCTTACGAAAAGAAGCGCAAGCCAAAAAAGGAGGCATCCTTGCGGATACCCCCTGCAATGGTTTATTTATTATTTGGCAATGGTGTAGATGTTGAGCACATCCTGCCAAAGCAGCTTTTTAAGGCCACCAATGGCATACTCCTCGCCAAAGTAGTGGTTGGTGCACTTCTTCGCCATTTCCTCATGGCGGCTCTCATCAATGCCCAGCTCAGTCAAGGTCTGGGGCAGGCCCATGACGCGGTAGAAGTTTTGAAGCTTGGCGATGCCCTCGCGGATGACGTCTTCCTTGTCCCTGATGCCCTTGCTTACGCCCATTGCGTTGATGGCAAACTGGACAAACATGTCCTTGTTGTCCTTGTGGACATACTTCATCCAGGCCGGGGTTAAAACAGCCAGGCCAGCGCCATGGGCAACATCATAGGCGGCGGATAACTCATGCTCCATCCCATGGCAGGCCCAGTCCTGCTGGCGCCCCATGCCCAGTAGACCGTTGTGGGCAACGGTCCCGGCAAAGCCGATTTCGGCCCAGGCGTTGTAGTCCTGCGGGTCCTCCATCAAGCGGGGGGCATTGGTGATGATGGTGCGCAGGGTGGCCTCGCACAGGGCGTCGGTCAGGTCCACATGGGTGGTGTTGGTGAAATAACGCTCAAAAATGTGGCTCATCATGTCCGCCACACCGTTGGCAATCTGGTTCTTGGGCAGGGTGAAGAACAATTCCGGATTCATGATGCTGATGAGGGGACGCAGCTTGGGGCTGCCATAGCCATACTTGCGGCCTGTTTCCTCATTGGAAATGACGGTGTCGCCGCTGGACTCGCTGCCAGCAGCCGGGATGGTTAAGATGATGGCGACCGGCAGGGCTTTTTCGATGGCCTTGCCCTCGTCATAGATCTCCCAGACATCACCTTCATAGTGAACACCCATGGCAATGGCCTTGGCGGAGTCAATGGCGCTGCCGCCTCCGACCGCCAAAATCAAATCCACATTTTCCTTGCGGCAAAGCTCAACGCCCTCATGCACCAGGGAGAGGCGGGGATTGGGCACAACGCCGCCCAGTTCCACAAAGGCAATGCCGGCATCGTTTAAGGACTTGACCACCTCATCATAAAGGCCGGTGCGCTTGATGCTGCCCCCGCCATAGTGCAGGAGCACCTTTTTGGCATGGGGCTTGAGCAGTTCGCCGATCTGGCTTTGGGTGCCGCGGCCAAAAATAATGCGCGCGGGCATGTACAGGTCAAAGTTCAGCATAATTCCTCCTATTTACCATACTTTCAGGGAGTATGTACCCTTTATTGCGAAAATTAATCAAGTTCGGGCAATTCATTGACATTTGAAACAATGTTTTTCTGCCAGACACCGCTTTTCACCAGAAGGACGCCGGAAATGCTCTTGATGATGTTGGTGCCCTGGGTGATGAGGTACACAGGGATGATGGGCAATTGGGTAAAGTGAACCAGAACCAGGGTTAAGGGGATGAGCAAGAGCCAGGTGTAGGCGCTGTCAAAGACAAAGGTCATCAGGGAGGAACCGCCCGAGCGCAAGGTAAAATAGCTGGCGTGGGAAATGGCGTGGAAGGGCATGAGGATGGCTGAAATCAGAATCAGGATGCCCGCCATCTGGCGCACAGAATCCTCCACATTGTACAGGTGCGGGAAAACGCCTGAAAAGGCCGCCAGGATGCCACCAATGACAATGCACATGGTGAAGGTGAGGAAGAAAAGCTTCCACACATCCGACCGCGCTTTCTTCAGGTTGCCCGCGCCCAAGGCGTGGCCGACCAAGATGGCAGTGGCGTTGCCAATGCCCAGGAAGAAAACATTGAACAGGTTGGTGACAGTGGAGGAAATATTGACCGCCGACATCACCAAAAGGCCCCTTAAGGAATAGGCCTGGGTCAGGGTGGCCATGCCGGTGGACCAGAGCGCCTCATTGAGCAGCAGGGGCAGGCCCTTGGCTGATACCTTGCCCAGCAGATCCAGGGGCACGCGCATGGTCTGATAAATCTTGTGAAAGAAGCGGAAGCGCATGGAGCGGTGGGCCACAAAAACCAGGATGCCCACATCCACGATGCGGGAAATTACCGTCGCGATGGCCGCCCCTTTCACACCCAGGGCCGGGAAGCCCAGGTTGCCAAAGATGAGCAGCCAGTTGCCAATCAGGTTGGTAAAGACAGCCGCGATGCCCGCCTTCATGGGCAGGACGGACTCACCCGTCTCGCGGAAGGTGGAGCCATAGGCGAAGGACAGGGCCATGGGCAGCATGCCGGGCAGGAGGTACATCAAGTATTCATGCGCGTAATTTAGCATATGCTGGGCCGTTTCCGGATCCCCCTCCCCCATTAAGAAGAGTCTAATGAGGGGGGTCTGAAAGACGGTGAAGACCACCATGGCGATGATGGTGATGAGGAAGGCAAACCACACCTTGATGCGGTGGGTGTTCCTCAGGCCCTCCATGTCGTTGGCTCCATAGAATTGGGCAGCGAAGATGCCAGGCCCGGAGAGGCCGCCAAAGATGCACAGCATGTACACAAAGTACAGTTGATTGGCGATGGCCACACCGGACATCTGCTCGGTGCCCAACTGGCCCACCATGATGTTATCCAAGAGGTTGACGAAGTTGGAGACGCTGTTTTGAATGACCACCGGCACCATGATGCCCAGCACGCTCTTGTAAAAGGCCTTGTCCCCGATGAAGGTCTGTTTGAATCTGTTCATGTTCACCTGTTAAGTTTATTAATACTGGGTGGCGGCCATGGCCTGGGTCAACTGCCCCATGGCGTTGGCCAAATCCTCAATTCCCGGGTTGATGGAAAGCACCTGGTTTAGGTTGTTGATCGCGGACAAGAGCAGGTCATACTGGGGGGTGCCCGCCTGCAAGCCGGAAAGCTGCTGGGAGGCCTGGACAATCAGATTTTGCGCGTCCGGCAGCAAGGTATTGGTGATGATGCCATCGTTGAAGTCGCCCGGATGCTGATGGACTGAGCAGGTGCTGGCGGACAGCAGGGCGGAGTTGGCATTCTGGTTATCTGTAAAGCGGATGGTGGCGTAGGAGCCCAGGTATTCAGACAAGACGCCCGCGTACTGGGAACCGGCGAAAATCTCCAGCGGATGGCCCAGGGGCAGGACGGAAATACCCTTTTGCGTCACGGTTTGCGGCGGGCAATAGGGGCCCGCGATCTGGTTGCTGACCGTGCAGACATTCATCTGATGGTGCATCTGGCATTCCACCTTGGGGGCAAATTCCACGGCGAAATAATCCGTTGAGGTGCCATAGCCCATGGCATCTTGCCGGCAGGCTGCCGTGGCCAGCTGCCCTGAAACCGCGCAGGTGGTGACCTTGACCAGGCCATAGCTCTCAGCGCTGCCTTGAAGGATGTCCCGGTTGTCCAGGGATTGCTCCTGGTGGATTCTTTGCATGAAGGTTTGCCAAAGCTTGGCGGCGGAATTGCCGCCAGTGGTGCGGGAAGACAGCGCTTTGTAGTTGTCATGCCCAATCCAGACGGCTGCCGAGTACCAGCCGGTCATCCCGGCGAAGAAAACGCCCTTTTGCTCGGAGTTGGTGCCCGTTTTCCCAGCCACGGTCTGACCGGAGATGCGGGCGGAGCGGCCCGTGCCCCTGGACACCACTTCTTTTAGGATATCCACTGTCAAATAAGCGGTGGAAGGCTTAAAAACCTGGCGGCGGGTCTGGCTTTGGTGGGCATCGTAGATGACCTTATCATTGCTGTCCAAAATGCCCAGGATGCTGATGGGCTGCTGGTAGACCCCGCCATTGGCCAGGACGCCAAAGGCCACTGCCATTTCAAGGGGCGTGATGCCAGAGGAACCCAGGGCCACACCAAAGGGAGTGGCGTTGATGTGCTCATCCGCAACACCCATGCGGCGCAGGTAATCCACAGACCGCTCAACACCCACAAAATGGGTGAGGGCATAGGCGGCTGCCGTGTTGTCAGACTGCACCAGGGCCGTCCTGAAGGTTTCAGGGCCCCTGTAGCTGCTGCCGCCATAGTTCTGCGGCCAGGAATCCCGTCCGTCGTTTCCGCGCCACCCTGTGATGGGCAGGGGCATATTGTAGGCGATAGAGCCAGCGCCAGCGCCCATGTCAAAGGCCGGGGCATACACGGACAGGGGCTTGATGGAAGATCCCACCGGCATGTTCATGTCCACGGCGCGGTTTAAGGTCTTTCTTGTGGTGGGCTGGGTGCGGCTGCCCACAATGGCTTTTAGCTCCCCCGTTCTGTAATCCACAATGGCGGCGCCGGCCTGGGGTTGGATGATGTCGGTATAGGTGCCGTCCGGGTTTCTGGAGCGGAAGGTATTGGTGCCCGGATCCCTGAGGCTCGGGTAATCCTTGTAGTTGTATAAAACATCCTCCAGCGTGGTCTGCATCTTGGTATCCAGCGCCAGGTAGACCTTATAGCCGCCGGTACGCAACTCATGTTCCATCTTGCCGCGGTTTGTGGCGGTGTTTTCCAGTTTATTGATGGACAGAAGGACCTGCACCGTGTCCCTGACGGCATACTCCACATAATGGGTGTAGGGGTAGAGGGCCTTGGACTCCGGGTCTTCCCGAAGGACGGTGGCGGTCGCGGGGTTTTGCGCCTCGGTGAACTGCTTTTGGGTGATGAGCTGGCTTTCATACATGGCGCGCAGGACATAGTCTGTGCGGATGTTGGTCCTGGTGACATAGTCCGTGGTTTCAGAGCTCCTGGTATATAGGTTGCGCCTGATGTTGTAGTAGTAGGGGTTGGTGGTCATCCCGGCCAACATGGCGCACTCGCGCAGGGTGAGCTGGTTTAATTCCTTGCCAAAATAGCCCATGGCCGCCACCTTGACGCCATAATAGTTTTCGCCCAGGTAGATGGTATTGAGATAGGACTCTAAAATCTCTTCCTTGCTGTAGCTGGCCTCCAACTGCATGGCCAGGTAGGCTTCCTGGATTTTACGCTTATAGCTGAGCTCATTGGTAAGCACAGTGTTCTTGATGAGCTGTTGGGTGATGGTGGAACCGCCTTGCTGGGAGCAAGAGATGAAGTTTGTGACAAAGGCGCCGATAATGCGCTTTAAGTCAACGCCGTTGTGGCTGTAAAAGCGCACGTCTTCCGCCGCAACAAAGGCGTCCCTT
Organism: uncultured Christensenella sp.; assembly: GCA_964405705.1. GTDB lineage: Bacteria > Bacillota > Clostridia > Christensenellales > Aristaeellaceae > UBA6115. The sequence continues at coordinate 2,151 of CAYOOZ010000096.1, read as the reverse complement.
AAAATATAGGGCATGGTGTCTATGGACACCATAATGCGGTTCTCCGTACCCTTGTAGTCCGTGATCAGGTTGGAATCCCGATCATAAAAGAAGGAAGTCTGCGCCTGGTCATCGATTTTGGCGATGTCCAGGACAGGCGCTGTATCCACATAGGTCTTGGCGATACCAGCAATGGCGCCGATGCCGGATAAACCCGCGATCAACACCAAAAGCATCAACATCCGAAAACAATTGATGATGACCGCAAGCACAAAGCTGGGCTTGCGGGTGCGGCGCTTAAACAGAGAGAAGCGCTCCTTTTGCGGCTTTATATCATCCTGCTCCGGTTCAAAGGGGGCAGGGTTCTGGTTAAACAATCTGCTGATGGGACACCCTCCTTTTCTGATAGACCGATTATAGCACAGGGGGCTGTGCAAACAAGGGCAAAACGATGAACAATCATCCCTTTATCTTTGAATGCGCACCCAGGATTGAAGGCCCAGATCCACCGCCTTTTCAAAATCACAGGAGCGGTAGAAAGCGCTGGCTTTGGGCGTATCATCTGTCAAAAGAACGGTCTGATAGACGTTGGGAAAGTGTGCAAGCGCTGACTGGACAAGCTCTTTGCCCAGCCCTTTTCGCTGATACTCCGGATGTACAATAAGGTCCTGAATATAGAGGATGGACGCACCGTCCCCCACACAGCGGACCAGGCCAATGAGGCGCTTGCCTTCCATGGCCGACAGCACTAAAAGAGAGGAGGAAAAGGCCTTTTTGAGCATCTCTGGCTTGTCAGTATAGTTGGTCCAGCCCACACGCCGGTACAGCGCCAGCACCTCCGCCTCCTGATAATCTACATAAGGGATAATCTTCATACATAACCTCCTGGCTGCTCAAACTGCCACATCATCTGGCAGAGCTGCTTTGGCATAGTTAAAGATTATAGCAGTCGGGAAAGAGCAATTCAAACACTGGGGGCAAAAACGCAGGCCCCGGCTGCGGGAAAAAGGCTTGAATACCTTGTGCGGCTTGACAATATTACACCATTGGAATACAATGACAAACACCAATGATTTTTACTCAAAGCACAGTCACAGCACCAGAAGGAGGGACGGGCATGAAGCTTGCCTCACACAGCCCGCGAAAGTACGCAGTTCTGATTTTCTTAACGGTATTTTCCCTGGTTTTCAGCGGGATTTCCGCCTATGCCCAGAACCTGGAGGAGGATCTCAGCTTTACCTTGAGCATTGAGCCGGCTTCCATGACAGCCCCCGGCATGGCCACTGTGTCCGCTCGCGTATCCAATGCCGGCACCCAGGCCATCACCACTCCCCTGTCCTTGTATGACCCGGACGGCAAACTGGTGACCTCCTTCTCCGATGGCGGCAGCCTTATGAGCCTGCCTTCCGGGGAAAACTTCCTTTGGCAGGGGCAGTATGAGGTTAAGCAGAGCCACCTGGATGAAGGTAAACTGGTCTATACCCTGCGCTACAACAGCCAGGACGCGGCTGGCACGCTGATTGAGAAAAACCTCCCCGCCACGGCAGAGATTAACTACACGGGCGAAAAGGTTGAGCTCAAGGTCAACAGGACCATCACGCCGGAGGTGGTGCGCCGCGGCAAGACCGCCACGGTGATTTATGAATTGATCAACCAGGGCAATGTCAAATTGACCAACATCACCATCCGGGAAAACCGGCTGATTTCCACCAAGACCCAAAAAGTCAATAGCTTGGAACCCGGCGAGAGCGCGCAGATTACCTTCACCAAGAACAATGTGACCGGGGACATCAGCAGCTCAGCGACTGTGACCTATTACAAGGAAGGCGACCGCAAGATTCAGCAACTGACGGTGTCCTCCTTTGATATCCCGTTGGCCAAGCCGGGGTTGCAGTATACCCTGACCAGCGATAAGACCCAGTACAACATCGGTGAAAACGCTGTTTTAACCCTGCAGGTCAAAAATGCCGGCAACATTACCTATTCCAATGTAACGGTCACTGACCCCAAATTGGGCGAAGTGTTTTCCAATGTGCAGATCGCGGCCGGACAGACCAGGGAATTAACCCGGGAGGTCACGGTCAATGAAACGACGACCTATCAATTCACCTTGAAGCTGGAGGACAACACCGGCACAAGCATGGATGAAAAGGTGCCTGATTTGAAGGTCTC
>CAYOOZ010000095.1:0-8714 GCA_964405705.1 uncultured Christensenella sp. | reverse complement strand
AGGGTGCGCACATGCATATCCACCGTGCGGGTATCCCCCACATAGTCCGTATCCCAGACCTTGTTGAGCAGCTGTTCCCGGGTGAACACCAGCCCTGGGTAGCTCATAAGGAAGTGCAGCAGGCGGAACTCCTTGTTGGTGAGGGTGATCTCGACCTCATCCACCGTGACCTCATGCCTGCCAACGTCCATTTTGATGGGGCCGGCAGTCAATTGCTCCAGCACCTCTTTTTTCTCGCTGCGCCGAAGCACCGCGCGGATGCGGGAGAGCAGCTCCATCACGCCAAAGGGCTTGACAATGTAGTCATCAGCGCCCGCGTCCAGAGAGCGCACCTTGTCCATCTCAGAATCCTTGGCGGTGAGCATGATGACCGGGATATGGCGCGTGCGCTCATCCGAGCGCATCTGCGCCATGAGCTTGCCGCCGTCTGTGCCTGGCAGCATCTGGTCCATCAAGACCAAATCCGGCAGTTGGGCGCGCATGGCTTCCATGAAGGCCTTGCCATCGGCAAAGCCCTCCGCCTCATAGCCGGCCTGCCGCAAGGCATATAAAACCAAGTCCCGGATGGCCTGGTCGTCTTCAACCGAGTAAATCATTGCAAAGCTTCCCCTTTATACTTGCCCGTGATCGCGAACTCCACCCATTCAGCGATGTTGACCGCGTGGTCAGCGCTGCGCTCAAAATACTTGGCAATCATCAGCATGTCCAAGAGCTGCATGCCGTCCAGACGCCCGCCCTCGCTGCCGGATTCGATGACGGCGATGATTTCATCCTTCACCTGGGTGAAGAGGTCATCCACAATGTCATCATCCTCCCGCACCTCAAGGGCCAGCTTTAAGTCCCTTGCGACATAGGCGTCAATGGACTTGTGCACCATTTTGGCGGTTTCCCCGGCCATCTGCTTAAGATGGGGCGGGTAGGGAATCACATCGCCGGAGAGGGGCATGGATAAGATTTCCGCGATGTCAGAAGCCTGGTCAGCGATGCGCTCCATGTCCGTAATCATTTTAAGCGCGGCAGAAATAATGCGCAAATCCCGGGCCACGGGCTGCTGCATCAAGATCAGACGCAGGCACATGGTCTCAATCTCCCGCTCCTTGCGGTCAATCTCCGAATCACCATTCTTTAAAATATTGGCCAGCTCCATGTTGCGGGTTTCAAGGAGCGTGCCCGCGTTTTCAATGGCGCGCTCAATCATGCTGCCCATGGTAATCATTTCGCTCTTGAGCTTGTCCAGCTGCTCATCAAAGTGCAGACGCATCAACCAAACCTCCCTGTGATGTAGTTCTCTGTCCTTAAGTCCCCCGGGGATGAAAACAGCTTGCCGGTCTCCTCCATCTCAATCATCTCGCCTAATAAAAAGAAGGAGGTGATGTCGCTGATGCGGGCAGCCTGCTGCATGTTATGTGTGACGATAATAACAGTATATTCGTTTTTCAGCTCCAAGACAAGGTCTTCAATCTTGCTGGTGGAGATCGGGTCCAGGGCGCTGGTGGGCTCATCCATCAGGATGACTTCAGGCTGAACCGCCAGGCAGCGGGCGATGCACAAGCGCTGTTGCTGACCGCCGGAGATGGCCATGGCGCTCTTCTTCAAATCGTCCTTGACCTCATTCCAAAGCGCGGCCTTTTGCAGGGAGGACTCCACGATGGCGTCCAGTTTGAGCTTGCCCTTTACCCCGTGGGAGCGGGGGCCATAGGCGATGTTGTCATAGATGCTCATGGGGAAGGGGTTGGGCTTTTGAAAGACCATGCCCACGCGCTTGCGCAGCAGGTTGACCTCGCTCTGGGGGGAGTAGATATCCAGGTTGTCCAGCATGATTTTGCCCTCCACCCGGCAATTGGGGATGAGATCGTTCATGCGGTTTAAGGACTTGAGCAAGGTGGACTTGCCGCAGCCTGAAGGGCCAATGAGCGCGGTAACCTGGCGCTCACGGATTTGCATGTTGATTTTTTTCAAAGCCTGGAAGTTGCCATAGAACAAATCCACATTGCTGATGTCGAACTTGATTCGGGATATCTCCTGGCTTTTCACAGCCTTGCTGTTGTCTGCAAAGTTTGTCATGGTTTAACCTTTCGTGGTCAGCTTTTTGGCAATCAGGGAGGACAGCGCGTTCATCAACACCACTATGATCAATAACACCACCGCCACGGCAAAGGCCTCGTTGATAAAGCGGCCTTCCTGCTGCAATTGGTAGAGGTGAACAGAGAGGGTGCGCCCGGACTCTGACAGCTCGGCGATGCGGGTGGCGGTGCCTGAGGTATAAATCAAAGCCGCGGTCTCACCGGAGATGCGTCCAATGGACAGCAGGACAGCCGCCAGAATGCCCGGCATGGCCACCGGCAGGACGATGCGGATGGTGGTGCGCAGTTTACCAGCGCCCAGGCCATAGCTGCCCTCGCGGTAGCTCATGGGCACAGCGAGGAGAGATTCCTCAGTCTGCCTTAAGATGAGCGGCAAAATCATGATGGCCAGGGTGAGGGCGCCTGAAATTAAGGAGATGCCCATTTTGAGCGTGACCACAAAGGCTATCATACCAAAAAGCGCGTAGATGATGGAAGGGATGCCAGAGAGCGTCTCCGCCGTGACGCGGATGATTTTTACCAGCTTGCTGCCAGGCTTGGCATATTCCGCCAGGTAGATGCCGCCAAAAACGCCCAGGGGAACGGAGATAATCAGGGACAGCCCGGTCATGGACAGGGTGTTGATGATGGCGTGGAACATGGATACGTTCTTAGAAGAATATTTAACCTCAAACAGGGCCGGGGTCAAATAGGGCACGCCGCGGATTAAAATATAGGAGACAATCAGGAGCAGTGCCCCCATAGTGATGGCGCCTGAGAGCCAGCAGAGGAACTTTAAAACCAAGGAGCCCCAATGGCCGCCAGCGCGGGTGGGGACGCTGATATCGACCTGGCGTCCCTTGTACTCTACTGTAGCCCATCTCCATGAGCACGTTCACCGTCAGCGTCCTGACCCCTTTTAGGATATCACCGGGCATGCGCGGGTTGTTGCCCGCGACCATGATGATGGCCATGGTTTCGCCAATGGCGCGGCCGATGCCCAGAACCAAGCCTGAAATGATGCCAGGGCGGGCTGCGGGGACGATGGAGCGAAAGACGCTGCTTTCATGCGTCGCGCCAAGCGCCAAGCTGCCTTCATAATAGGACTGGGGCACGGCGTTTAAGGCGGCCAGGGAGGTCTGGATGATGGTGGGCAGGATCATAATGGCCAGAAGGATGCTGGCGACCAGCACGCTTTTGCCGGTGCCGCCAAAGGAATCGCGCACCAGGGGAACCAAGAGCATAACGCCAAAGAAGCCATAGACCACAGAGGGGATGCCGGCCAGGAGGGCGACAGCGGGCTTCATCATTTTGACGACCAATTTGGGCGCAAAGCGGGACATGAGGATGGCGGTGAGGATACCAATGGGAGCGCCGAGCAGAAGCGCGCCAAAGGTTACATAAAAGCTGCCCACGATCATCGGCAGGATGCCAAAGACTTCCCGCAGCGGCGCCCATTCGGTGCCCGTTATAAAGTCAATGACGGAGTAGGCCCGAAAGAAGGGCAGGCCATTGACAAACAGGAAGGCGGAGATGGTGATGACAGCCAGAATGCAGACGCATGCGGAGGCCAGAAACAGCCCCCGCATGAGTCCCTCGGAAATGTTTTTCCGATTTTGCATGATTTATTTGTTGGCGTTGGCCCAGACGGTGACTTCGCCGGTGAAGACCTTGCGAACCTGCTCAACGGAGAGGTCTTCCAGGGAGTTGGCGGGGTTCACGATCACGGCGATGCCGTCAATCCCGATGGCCAGGCCCACGGCGCCGGCTTCGGTCTCGCTGCTCTTTAAGGCGCGGGAGGCCATGCCAATGGCGTAGGTACCGTCCAGCGCGCCGGTGACGCCAGCGGAAGAACCGGTGGACTGCACGTCGACTTCAACTTCGGGGTTCAAGGCAGCATAGGCTTCGCCCAGCAGTTCCATGACGGGGGCCACAGAGGTGGAGCCGCCGACCACGAGGACGCCCTTTAAGCCAGAAGCGGTGTAGGAGGGGGTTTCGTCGTTGCTCACGGGCACCAGGCCATCCGCAGCGACCACAGCCTGGCCTTCCTTGCTCATGACAAAGGCTAAGAAGTCCTTGGCCAGTTCGTCCGTCAGTTCACCCTTGGTGACCACGTTGAAGGGACGGGCGATGGGGTAGGAGCCGTTTAAGATGTTCTCGGTGGAGGCATCAACGCCGTTGACCTTGATCATCTTGACTGTGTCGTTGTGCACGACAGAGGACAGGGACGCATAGCCAATGGCGGCGTCATTCTGGGAGACGGTGGTGATGACCAGGGAAGTGCCGTTGACGAAGTCGGCTTCGGCGTAGGTGTTGTCAACTTCTTTGCCTTCGGCGTCCTTGGTCAGCATGCCGGTCAGCTCGATGAAAGCGCCGCGGGTGCCGCTGCCTTCTTCACGGGAGACGACCGCGATGGTCTTGGATGTGTCAAACTCGGCGAGGGCGACGGCGGTTAAGGCGGTCAGGGCCAGGACCAGGGCTAAAAGCTTACGGATTTTCATGTATCTTCCTCCTTGTTGTGTCGTGCGTACTTCGCACGGATAAAAGATACACCCGCAATGTAAAGTTTCCCGGGTGAGTAATGTAAAGTATAGGTAAAGGCTTACGCAGTGTGTAAAAACCAAAAGGGCGCGTTACCGCGCCCCTGGAGTTGACTGCTTATCGTAAAACCTTGCTTAAGAAGGCCTGGGTTCTGGGGCTTTGGGGGCTGCCAAAGATCTGCTCCGGGCTGCCCTGCTCCTCAATAAGCCCTTCATCCATAAAGAGGACACGGGTGGAAATCTCCCGGGCAAAGCCCATCTCATGGGTGACGATGATGCAGGTCATCCCGCCCTGCACCAAGTCCTTGATGACCTGGAGCACCTCCCCCACCATCTCAGGGTCCAGGGCGCTGGTGGGTTCGTCAAACAGCATGACCTCCGGCTCCATCGCAAGCGCGCGGACAATGGCCAGGCGCTGCTTTTGCCCGCCGGAGAGGCGGCGGGGGTGCTCATTGGCCTTGTCGGTTAGCCCAATGCGGGATAAGAGCTCATCCGCCAACTGGTTGGCTTCCGTTTTGCCGCGCTTCTTTAAAAGCACAGGGGCCATGGTGATGTTTTCCTTCACCGTTAAGTGGGGGAAAACATTGAACTGTTGAAAGACCATGCCCATTTTTTGCCGGTGCAGGTTGATGTCCACACCCTTTTCCATCAGGTTGACCCCGTCAAAGATGACCTGGCCGGAGGTGGGCATTTCCAACAGGTTCAAGCAGCGCAAAAAGGTGGATTTACCGGAGCCGGAAGGGCCGATGACGGAGATGACCTCGCCCTTATGGATGGTTTCGCTGATGCCGCGCAGCACCTGCAGATCCCCAAATTTCTTGGTAAGCTTGACAGTTTCAATCACTGGTTTTCAGCCTCCTTTCAAAGCCGCCAATCAGCTTGGATAGGCTGAAGGTCAGGGTAAAGTAGATGGCGCCGACGATGATTAAGCTTTCCAAGGACAAATAGGTCTTGCCCTTGACCACCAGGTAGGAGGTCATCAGGTCGCCGATAAAGAAGGTGGAGGCCAGGGAGGTTTCCTTGATGATCATGATGAACTCATTGCCAAGGGCGGGCAGGATGTTCTTGACCGCCTGGGGCAGCACCACCCGCAGCATGGACTGGGAGGCATTAAGCCCCAGGCTGCGCGCGGCCTCCGTCTGGGTTTTATCCACCGCCTGGATGCCGGAGCGGACGACCTCGGACATATAGCAGGAGGAATTGATGATGAGGGCGACGGAGATGCTGGTGAAGTCTGACATCCCAAGCGCCGGCAGCATCTGGGGCACGATAAAGTAGCCGATGTAGAGCTGCAGCAAAATGGGCGTGCCCCTGATGATCTCCACAAAGAGCGTGACCGGGAAGCGGATGATAAAAAAGCGCGACATCTTGGCAAAGGCCAGGCCCGAGCCAAAGATGGTGCCAAAGAACACGGTGATGGCGGAGAGCAAAAGGGTGATGCCCACGCCCTTTAATAGAAAGATCTGCCAATAATTTTGGAGAATCTTAACGATGTTCTCCGCGATGGTCGTAAATGACAAAGTTCTATCCTCCAGTGGGTCTGTTTTCAAGAGAAGGGCCGGCAGGTCCTGCCGGCCCGGGAGAGTGTAGGTCAAAAACTATTGGGGCTGCTCCTGCGCCACCTGGCCATCCTCGGTATAGGTGACCTGCTTGGCGCTTTCAATGCCAGCCAATGCCAGGGCTTCCTCATACCATACGCCGTAGAGCTTTTGCTCATAGGCTTTGGCCAGGGCCGCGTTGACCTTTTCCAAGAGCTCGTCATTGCCCTTTTGCATCATGATGACGTTGTTCTCCGCCTTCTCATCCACCACAAAGGCAAAGCCGGAGGGGGCGATGGACGGGTTGCTGGCCATGATGGAGTCCCCATTGCCCTTGGCAACCGCAATGGCGTCCACAATGCCTGACATCAAGGCCAAGACGGCGTCATCAATGACCTTAAACTCCTTGACCTGGCTATCGGTCAATTGCTTGGTCACCATGTCGTACTGCAGGGAGGCGGCCTGGGCGGCGACAACCTTGCCGGCGAAATCTTCCGCCTTTGTGAATTTGCCTTCGTTTTCCTTCTTGACGATGACGATCTGACTGGTCTCATTGTCGCCGGCGTAATAATAATCAGACAGGTTGAAGTTTTCAGCGCGTTCCTCTGTCCAGGAATAGCCAGAGATGGACATGTCCACCGCGCCTACCTGCACCGCCGTTTGACAGGCGTCAAAGCTCATGGGCTTGATTTGCAGGGTCATGCCCAATTCCGCCGCGATGAACTTGGCCAGGGTGACGTCAAAGCCAACGTACTGCTCATCCCCGGTCTTGGAGATGTCAATGAACTCCATGGGCGCAAAATCAGGGGAGAGGGCGACGGTCAAAATCCCATCATCCTCCGCCAGGGCGATACCACCAAACACCATCAAAAGGGCCAGGGCCAGCGCAAGCATCTTTTTCACAGAAACTTCCTCCTTGGATATTTATGCGGTCAATATACACCCAGGTCGTGACCTTGTCAAGGGGTTTTCTGTATATTTATTAATTTCTTTTGCGCCTTGTGTATTCGATGTTTTCTTTTATATTCTTTGTTTTTCTGTGTAAATATCGCCATCCATTTCAGGCAGACGATGGATAATTTTGTATTTTTGTTGTATTCCAGCTTACGCATCTTGAATGAATCATCACCTTTTATAAGTTATTATGCAAAAAGCAACCAGGTTTGAATACCTGGTTGCTGCTTGGCTGTTCATTGGGTATCGGGTTTATTCTTTGGGCTCGTTTGCCTTGGGCTTGCGCGCGCGGGTAGCCTTGGGCTTTTCAGGCGCGGGCGCGGGGGCAGCTTCCACAGCGGCTGTCGCCTTTTTGGTTGTGCGCTTGGGCTTGGGTGCTTCCACAGCCACATCGGCCTTTGGCGCTGCCTTGGGTTTGGCGGCGCGGGGCTTAGCAGGCGCTTTGGGCTTTTTCTCCGAGACGGCTGCTTCTTCTACTTTGACAGCCTTGACCAGTTTGGCCGGCGCTTCCTTTTCGGGCTTCTTGCCCTCCGTTAACCGCATGGGCATGAGCTTTTTATACAGGGCCAGGTAGTGGGCGGAGGAATTAAACCAGGAGTAGTCCGCCGTCATGCCCCGATGCTGCAGGAGCATCCAGACATCCTTCTTCTCATGATAATGGTGCAGCGCGCGCTTTAACACATTGAGCATGTCATGGGCATTGTAGTTAAAGAAGGAGAAGCCATTGCCCTCATTGGTGAACTCGTTGTAGGAGAGCACCGTGTCCCGAAGGCCGCCGGTTTCACGCACCACTGGCACTGTGCCATAGCGAAGCGCGATCATCTGGGAGAGGCCACAGGGCTCAAAGGCGGAGGGCATCAGGAAGATGTCAGCGCCCGCGTAGATGCGGTGCGCCAGGTTGTTATCCATGACAAAGCGGGCAGCCACGCGGCCGGGGTAGTTTTGCTCCGCCCAACTGAACAAGTTGACATAGCGGGATTCCCCCAAGCCCAGGCAGACCAGCTGCACATCCTCCGCCATGATGTCGGCGATGACATAGTCCACCAGGTCCAGGCCCTTTTGGCTGTTGAGGCGGCCAATCATGGCCACAACGGGCACATCGTCCCTGACCTGAAGGCCCAATTCCTCCTGCAGGGCGCGCTTGTTTTCCTTCTTGCCCTTTAAATCATCCGCGGTAAAGGTGGCGGGAATGCGCTTGTCCGTGGAGGGATCAAACTCCCGCACATCCAGGCCGTTTAAGATGCCGGATAAGTGGTTGCGCCTGGCGCGCAGCAGGCCATCCAGCCGCTCGCCATAGTAGCTGGTCTGGATTTCTTCTGCGTAGCTGGGGGACACCGTGGTGACCTCATCCGCGTAGACAACGCCGGCTTTTAGGAAGTTGACGTTGCCAAAGTACTCCAATTTGTCATCGGTAAAGACCTCATTGGGCAGGCCCAGCATGTCCTGGACCTCCTTGACGCCAAAGATGCCCTGATACTGGAGGTTGTGGATGGTGAACACCGTGCGGATGCTGTCATAGCGGGGCAACCCGCCATACTGGACGCGCAGGAGGGCCGGAATCATGCCGGTTTGCCAGTCATGGGCGTGGATAACATCCGGAATAAAGGGAATCAGCGGCA
>CAYOOZ010000094.1:267-8847 GCA_964405705.1 uncultured Christensenella sp. | reverse complement strand
CAATGCCGGGTCTTGCTGCCAAAATAGCCGCAGGGGCAGGGGTTCATGCTGGCAATGAGCATAAAGCGGGAGAGGTAGCGGGTGTGCGCCTTGACGCGGCTTAGGGTGATGAACCCGTCCTCCAGCGGCTGGCGCAGGGACTCCAAAACGCTCCTGGGGTATTCCGGCATCTCATCTAAGAACAAGACCCCGTTGTGCGCTAAGGACACCTCCCCCGGGATGGCGTTGGCCCCGCCGCCGATTAAGGAGGCCATGGAAGCGGAATGGTGGGGCGAGCGGAAGGGGCGGACGGTTAATAGGCCTTCCCCCGGCTTTAGGGCCCCTGCGGCGGAAAAGATGCGCGTGGTTTCAAAGGCTTCCTCCTGGCTCATTTGAGGCAAAATGCCTGGCAGGCAGCGGGCCATCATGGTCTTGCCCGAGCCAGGGGTGCCGATTAAAAGCAGGTTGTGCCCGCCCGCGGCCGCAATCTCCAGCGCCCTGCGGGCCAAGGGCTGGCCGCGCACCTGGGAGAGGTCCAAATCCAGGGGGCTTTCCTTCAGGCAGGCAGAATAGCTCTTTTGTGACTGGGCGGGCAGGGGGTTCTGACCGGAAAGGTGCTGGGCTACCTCATAAAAGGAGGCTGCCGGGTAGACCTCCATGCCGGAGACCACCTCCACCTCCCTGGCGTTGTCCCGGGGCAGGATGACCTTGTGATAGCCCTGCTCATGCGCTGAAATCACCAGGGACAGCGCGCCATTGACCGGCAGCAAGCGGCCATCCAAGCCCAGTTCGCCCAATAAAATCGTGTCCTTGAGCGCTGGAGCGGAAAGCTGCCTTGAGGCCAGAACAATGGCAATGGCGATGGGCAGGTCAAAGGCTGTGCCCTCCTTGCGCAAATCCGCCGGGGACAGGTTGACCACCGTCTTGCCCACGGGCATTTGAAAGCCGCTGTTGGTGAGCGCGGCCATGACGCGGTCCCGACTCTCCTTGACCGCGGCGTCGGGCAGGCCGACCACGTTAAAGAGAAAGGCGCTGGCGGAGGTGACATAGGCCTCCACCGTGACCAGGCGGCCGGAAATGCCCGTTAAGGCAAAGCTTAGGGTGCGTGCCAGCATAGAAACAACCTCGATTTTTTAGAAATGCAGCCAGTTTTTGATGAAACGAACGGCGCTCAGCCATTCCGTGGACACGCGGATGCCGGAGATATACGGGAAGAAGGCGATGAAGAAGCCAGCGGCAACCACAATCAGCGTTATGTGCAGGATTTCGGCCGCCCTGGGGCTTTTTTGATAGAGATAGTCCACCATCAACACCATGCACAGGATGATGAAGGGCACGGAGGGGAAATAATGGTAGATGTAGGTGCCCCTGGGGACCAAGATCCAGGGCGCGTACTGGGCCAGGAAGGCAATTAAAAGGAACTGGGGCCGATGGTCAAAGGCGGGCGCAGGCAAGCCCCGCTCATTGGCCAAATGCAAATCCCGCGCCAGGTCCAGGCGGTTTTTGATAGTTTGCAAGAAGGTTAATACCAAGGCCAATAGGCCGCCCCACCAGATGAGGGGGTTGCCAAAGGACCAAATCACGCTGGCCGTGCCGTTCTTGTTGCCGCCGGAGTAGAAATACATGGGCTTTTTGATGATGGGCCAGGAATACCAGGGGGAGGCCCAGGGGTGATCCGCGCCCAGGCCGGGCCTTGAGTGGTAATTGAACATGCCGATGTTGTTGAGGACCACCTTTTCAAGAGTCAGCCCGCCGCTGCTGGACATATACACCGGGATATAGGACAGGTAATAGATGAGGGCCGGAATGGCGATGAAAAACAGCAGGCAATAAAGGCAGGTGAGCAGGGCTGTTTTGGGCCATGCCTGACCAAAGGCCTGGGCTGTCTCCTTTTCTTCTAAAAGGGTGTCAAGCTCCTCCTCATTGGCCTTTTTGAGGAGTTGGGCGCGCATCAGGTTTTGAATCAGGCTGATAAAGAAGAGCACAGCCAAGCCCGCGCCCGCGTACATGCCCGTCCACTTGCTGGCGATGGCCAGGCCCATGAAGAGGCCGGAGAAAAAGAGCGGGACAAGCTGCTTTTTGAGGCTTACGCGCACAAAATCAAGCGAGATGTAGCGCAGCATAAAGAAATAGGCAAAGATGATGAACAGCGTTGGGAAGCTGTCGATGGTGGCGATGCGCGTCTGGGTGAAGTGCATGAAGTCCAGCGCGAAAAGTCCGGCCGCCAGCAGGCCCATGATGCGCTTGCGGGTCAGCTGCTTGCCCAATAGGTAGAGCCCCGGCAGCATCAAGACCCCGGCCAGGGCGCCCGCGAAGCGCCAGCCAAAGGGCGTCATCCCAAAGATGAAGGTAGACAGGGTCATGAGCACCTTGCCAAGTGGTGGGTGGCTGCTTTCGTAGACCACATTGGGCTCTATGCCCAAAATGCCGTTGCGCTGCTCATAGGCGCTTCTGGCGTGGTAGATTTCGTCAAAGTACATGCTGTTGTACCAGGAGGGCGGGCCTTCGAATAGCTCCGGCTCGTCAATCAAGGCCTCCGCCCCCTTTGTGGAGGATACAAAGGGGATGGTCTGCCCAGTCAGGCTGTCCTGGGCAATCACTTCCAGCAAGGTCAACTGATTTTTGATGCCGCTGATGCGCACATAGCGCCCGGTCAGTTCTCTTGGCAGGGAATCATAGACCGTTTCCCCCTTGGCGTTTTGGTAGGGGTGGCTTAGGTAGCGCCAGTTGAAGAGGTCGCCCTCCAACACCTGGAAGGGATAGGTTTCAAAATGCTCGCCGTCTTTGGATGTTTCCACGGAAAAGGTGCTGTCCTGATAATGCACCCCAGCGTAAAAGAGCAGCTTAAAATCCCTTTCCTCCCCCAAATCCAGGGTGACCTCGCTCTCTTGCGCACCGTTTTCAAAGGTGACAGCGGACATCCAAGGCGTCTGGGGCGCTTTGGTCGCGCCCAGGTTGATGAAGGCTAAAAGGGCATAGAGCAGGGTCACAGCCAGGATCAAGGCGGCGTCCTTGCGGTCAAAGCGCACGGGCTCCTTCTTTTCTATAAAGGCAAAGCGCAGGGAAGGCTTTAGCGTTTCAACTTTGATGGCGGGCGCAAAGCCCAGGACCTTCGCGTCCTTCCCGCATAAGGCAAAGCCCAGGTGAATACAAAGCGCGGTGATGAGGAGGCTTAAGGCAGACAGCCCATATTCCATAAAGGCGGAATCGCTGATGAGGCCGGCCCCCGGCGCGTCCAGGTTGCCCTCGCTGCCGCCAATGCGCAGCCCGCGGTCCAGGGCCACGCCGGTATTTAAAAAGCACAGGGCCGTGATGAGAAGAAGCAATAAAAGGATGCGCCAATCCCGTTTTTTGATATAGGCCAAGGTGAGCAAGGCCACCGCCAAAAAGAGGTAGCGCTCATGCATCATGGTGCCCAGAACCGAAAAGCCGGTTAATAAGATGCCGGCCAAAAGAGGCAGGTTGTCATGGGTCTGCCCGCGCAGGTACATGGCGAAAACCAAAGCAAAGACGGCGAGCATCAGGAAGATGCCCACAGTTTGCAAGCTCATGGGGATAAAGACACACAGCGCCAAAACCATCGAAAGGAGGCTCAGCAGGTTTTCGAGCTTCTTCAAATCTTTTTGCTTAATGAGGTAGAGCGCCGTGGGCAAAACCAGGATCATGGCGCCACTCAGGCGCAGGAGGAAGGGGGCCGCGGCCGTGATCGTGACCCAGTTCTGGCCAAAGAGGAAGTGCAGATTGGTGGCGTTGACCGTGGCATAGTGGTAGTAGCTCATGGTGTTGCCATACAGGGAGAAGAGCCAGGCAAAGCCGTTTTGCTCATTAAAGAAGGGCAAGGCAACGGCCAGTGCCAACAGGACGCTGAGGCAAGCGCCCAGGAGCACCTCCTTGATTTGCGCTTTGGTGTCCTCCTTGTGCCAGACAAAGTCCATCACCAGGGCCAAAAGGCCCAGCGGGCCCACCATCAGGGCCTGGGGCTTCATCAGAACGGAGAGGACATAGACCGGCAGGGCAATCTTCCACCGCCGCCTCATAATCATGAGCACCGCTACCAGCAACAGGAGGGAGGGCAGGCTGTCCACCTGGCCCCAGGCGGAACCGGCCAGGTAGGTTAAGGGGTTGATGGCATATAAGGCGCTAAGGGCCAGGGCGGCATAGCCATTGGTCCATTTTTTGGCAATGACAAACAGCAGGACAGTGATGCCAAGGTCCGATAAAAGGGCGGGTAATTTGACCAAAAGCTCCGTCGCCCCCGTGCCCAAGGCTTGGCCCATCAGGCCAAGCGGCCAGAGCAAAAGCATATAGCCGGGCGGGTAATCCCGGTGGCCGGGCTGCAGATAAAACTGCCCCGGGCCCACCCTGGCCATGTCGTTGGCCCAGGCGCGAAAGGCGCTGACATCCACAGGGAAGCCAGAGAAATTGACCATCACAAAAAGCCGGCTGAAAAGGGCCACAAGGAGCAGGAGGCAAAGGAGAAGCCAGGCCCTTTGATCGCTCTTTTCGTTGATCTCAAAGCCCTCAAGGCGCTGGGCAAACCGGGCCAAAAAGGCCATCAGCACAGTGAACACCGCCATGACCAAAAGGAGCAGGGGCGCCCTGGAACCAAAAGCGCTGTCCCCCGTGTCGCTTGACTCGGCCTCCTTGTCCCAGCTTTGTACTATAGCGCCCTCCGGCGCGCCTTTCACGGCCATCAAGGACAGGTTATCAAACTCGGCAAAGCCCGTGGCCTCGCCTGAGTAGCCGCCCAGGCGGGCAAAGAGGGTGACATCGGTCTGCTTGGGCCCTGTCTGGCCATAAAACTCCACCCGCTGCCAGCCGCCCTCCGTCTCAAAAACGGCGGTGGAGAAGGCATAGACATCGGCAATAGACAAATTGGCCCCGCGCCCGCCCTCGGCTTGCGCCTTGACATAGCCCGAGAACAGATAGGTGGTGTTGGGGCTGACCTTCACGGTTTGAAAATAGCGCGCGTCATTGGGCGAATAATTGGTGATTTTGATGCCCTGGCCGGTCTGGCCCTCTACCAAATCAAAGGAAGAGGCCGTGTGGCCGGGGACATAGGCCTCCACCAGCCAGTTGTCCGGAAAGCCTTCCTCATCCGACAGCTCAAAGCTGCCGTTTTTGAGGAGTTCCGCCTCATAAACAACGCTTGAAGCGGGCTTCCTGGACAGATAAACGAAAAGGGCGACCGCCAGCGCAAGCAGAAGGACAAGAGGGAGGAGAAGCCGTTTATTCTTCATGACGCTCCTTTAGGTTTCATGCAGGACATCCGGTGTAAAATGGACGCCCGCGCGGGTTATTTCAAGGTAGGACAGCTTGTATTTTGCGGGGCTATCCTTTAGATAAGCCTTGGCCGCGCCCTGAAGGCGGGCCTTTTTCACCCTGGTGATGCTGCAAAGCCCCGCGCCCAAGGGGCTGTTTGGGCGGTACTTGACCTCCACAAAGAAGAGCACGCCGCCCTTTTTCATGACCAGGTCAATTTCACCGTGCGGGGAGCGGAAGCGGCGGGCGATGAGGGTGAAGCCCCGCACCAATAAATACTGTTCGGCCAGGGTTTCGCCCGCAAGGCCGGATTCATAATGGCTCATCCTTGCAGGATTTTGTGAAGGAAGCTGCGCCGATGCGCCGGGCAGGGGCCAAACTCCCGGATGGCCGCGATGTGCCGGGCGGTGCCATATCCCTTGTGCGACAAAAAGCCGTACTGGGGGTAGAGCGCGTCCAGGTCCTTCATCTCGCGGTCCCTGGTCACCTTGGCGATGATGGAGGCAGCGGCAACGGCATAGCTGGCGGCGTCCCCGCCAATGATGGGCTTTTCCTCGCCCTTAAGGCCGATGTTGGTCACCGCGTCAATCAAGAAACAGTTGACCGGCGCGCCCACACAGGCGCGCTGCATGGCCAGTTTGGTGGCGTTTAAGATGTTGAACTCATCTATTTCTTCCACCCCGGCACGGCCAATGCCCACAAAAAGGGCTTTGTCCATAATTTGATGAAAGGCGGCCTCGCGCTGCTTTTCTGTTAATCTCTTGGAGTCATACACGGGGAAAACATAAGGCTCCCTGGGCATGACCACGCAGGCGGCCATCACGCAGCCCGCCAGGGGCCCGCGCCCCGCCTCATCCACACCGGCAAATACAAGCCCCTGGTCCATGAAGGCCAGGTCATGGCGATAGATGCCCTCACACAGCTCCTGTTTTGTACTCAAGCGCCCTCCGGCCATTCCAGGGTGATGCGACCCAATTTGCCCGCGCGGAACTCATCCAAAACGGCGACAGCGCCACGCAGCAGATCAGCCTCACCGCCCTTTAGTAAAAAGCCGCGGTTTTTGCAGATGGCCTGCAGGAGGGCCTGGCCGCGAAGATCCATGTCCTCAAGTCCATAGCGGGTTTTGATGCCCAGGGGGGCAATTTCCATCAGCTCCGCTAAGAGGGAGAGGGCCAGGTGGTAGACATCCACCACCTCATCGCGCACCGCCGCGATATACGTTAAACGCCTGGCGGCCACCTCATCATGCAATTTGGGCCATAAAAGCCCCGGGGTGTCCAAGAGGTCCAGGCTGGCAGAGGCCGAGATCCACTGCGGTGCGCGGGTGACCCCGGGCCTGTCCTGGACCTTTAAGGCGCTGCGCCCGGCCAAGTAGTTGATCAAGGTGCTCTTGCCCACATTGGGCACGCCCAAAACCATGGCCCGGGCGGAACGGGTGATGCCCTTTCTCTGGGAGCGGGCCAAGCGCTCCTCCGTTAAACGGACGATGGCGTTTAAAATGCTCTGCTTTCTCTTGCCCATTTCAATCCCCAGGCAGGGCAGACCCTGTGACTCAAAATAATTCAGCCAGGCCAAAGTGGCCTTGGGATCGGCCAGGTCCGTCTTGTTGAGCAGAAGCACCCGGGGCTTGTTGTTGACCAGGGCGTCTAAATCAGGGTTGCGGCTGGACAGGGGCAGCCTCGCGTCACAGATTTCAATGACAGCGTCAATGCGCTTTAACTGCTCCGTCAACAGCCGGCGCGCTTTGGCCATGTGGCCTGGGAACCAGGAGATGGGCGTTTGCATTGGTCACCATCCTTTCTGATAAAAAGTACCACGCCCGCGCCATTTATGCAAGAAAACGCGGCTCTTCCGGTTGACAGGAAATCCCCCAAGATGGTAGGATATTTCTACCGGCCATGCGGAAGGACAACCCCTGCAACAAGCGCCTCAAAGAGAGGGCAGCAGCGCTGAGAGCTGCCCAGGAGCGGACAGGGCATTCACTTCCAAGCCGCCTGGCTGAACAGCACAGTAAGCCAGGCCGTTCCCCCGCGTTAAGGGGTTCAAGCGCGCCAATGGCGCGGAACTTGGGTGGTACCACGCGCAGCACAGCGTCCCAGCGAAGGCCGGGGCGCTTTTATTTGGAGGAAGAATGGACAACACTGTGATTCAAAGCTTGGTCAACAAGGCCGGGGAGGCCCTTTCTTTGGCAGCCAGCGTGAAGGAGCTGGAGGGTTTGCGCATCAGCCTTTTGGGCAAGAAGGGTGAGTTAACCGGCCTCCTGCGCGGGATGGGGCAACTGGACCCCAGCGAGCGGCCCGCCTTTGGCGCCATGGTCAACCAGGCGCGGGAAAAAATCGAGGGCATGTTAGGCAAGCGTGAGGACGAGCTTTCAAGGAAGGAGACCTTATCGCGCCTTGAAAAGGAGACCCTGGACGTTACCAAGCCCACGGCGCTGCCCCGCTTGGGCCACACCCACCCCATGACCCAGGTCTTGGATTCCGTGGTGGAGTGCTTTATCGGCATGGGCTTTGAGGTGGTGGAAGGGCCGGAGATTGAGAAGGACCTGTACAACTTTGAGCTGCTCAACATCCCCAAGAACCACCCGGCCAGGGACGCGCAGGACACCTTCTACATTGATGAGAACATCGTGCTGCGCACCCACACCTCCCCCGTGCAGGCCCGCGTGATGACAACCAGAAAGCCACCCATCCGGGTAATCTGCCCCGGGCGGGTGTACAGGGCGGATGAAGTAGATGCCACGCATTCCCCCGTTTTCCACCAGATTGAGGGCCTGGTTATTGATCGTGACGTCACCATGGCTGATCTGCGCGGCACCTTGGGCGCCTTTGCAAGGCAGCTGTATGGCGATGAAATCACCACGCGCTTTCGGCCCTCCTTCTTCCCCTTTACCGAGCCCTCCACCGAGGTGGACTTGACCTGCATTGTCTGCCATGGCAAGGGCTGTCGGGTGTGCAAGAACACAGGCTGGATTGAGGTCTTGGGCGGGGGCATGGTCAACCCCAAGGTCCTTTTGGCCAATGGCATTGACCCTACGGAGTATTCCGGCTTTGCCTTTGGGGTGGGGCTTGAGCGCATCACCCTTTTGCGCTACGGGATAACGGACATGCGCTGGCTATATGAAGGCGATGAACGCTTTCTGCGCCAGTTTTCATAAGGAGGCTTTGAGATGAAAGCATCACTCAACTGGGTTAAAAGCCTGGCGAATGCGCAGGCTGGCATTGAAGAATATCAGCACAGGATGATCATGTCCGGTACAGCGGTAGAAACCATCACCCCTTTGTTTGATTTTGAGGGCGTGGTGGTCGGCCGCGTTCTTTCCTGCGACGATCACCCCAA
>CAYOOZ010000094.1:0-257 GCA_964405705.1 uncultured Christensenella sp. | reverse complement strand
GGTGGATGTGGGCGGCGAAAGCCCGCTGCAAATTGTCTGCGGCGCGCCCAATGTAAAGGAAGGCCTCCTGGTGCCCACCGCCGTGGTGGGGGCCAAACTGCCAGGGCTCACCATCAAAAAGGGCAAGATCCGCGGCGTGGAAAGCCAAGGTATGCTCTGCTCCGCGACGGAGCTTGAAATCCCCCAGGAGGTCTATCCCTCCGTTGGAGACGCGGGGCTTTTGATCTTAAACGAGGACTATGCGCCCGGGACGGATT
>CAYOOZ010000093.1:0-8864 GCA_964405705.1 uncultured Christensenella sp. | reverse complement strand
CGCGGGATGAAGGAAAAGGAAATGACCCAGATTGCGGGGGGCATCGCCGACATCATCCACAAGGGCGAGGCGGCCATACAAGAGGTCAAAGCCCTGGCCCTGCGACTGTGCGAGGAATTCCCGCTGTATTCTTAATCCATGATCATAGAGAAGCCGCCTTGCGCGGTTTCTCTTTTTTTGGCGCTTGTTTGTCGGCCTATCCGGGCTGTGATACAATGTGCCTGAGGTGAGCGCATGAGAGAAACCTGTATTTTGGTGGACGGCCACAGCCTGATGTACCGGGCTTTCTTTGCCCTGCCGGACATGGACGCGGACGGCCTGCCCACCAATGCCGTGCATGGCTTTATGGCCATGCTGATGAAGGCATTTGAGGATATAAACCCGCAATACTGCGTGGTGCTGTTTGATGAGCACGGGCCGGTCTTCCGCCATGAGGCCTATAATGAATACAAAGAGGGCCGCGCGCCGATGCCGGAGCGGCTGATCCCGCAGTTTGCGGTGATCCGGGAGATATTGACCGATATGGGCCTGGGGGTCATGAGCCTGCCAGGCTATGAGGCGGACGACCTGATTGGCACCCTGTCCCTGCAAGCCAAGCAAAAGGGCATTCTCACCCTGATCTTATCCGGGGACAAGGATGACTTGCAGTTGGTAGACGAGGATGTGCAGATGCTGTTTACAAAAAAGGGCATCTCAGAAACCGTCATTTATGACCCGGCCGGGGTCAAGGATGCCTTTGGCATCACACCTGAGCAGGTGGCCGACTGGAAGGGACTGATGGGTGACCCTTCCGACAACATCCCCGGCGTCCCGGGCGTGGGCGAGAAGACCGCGGTCAAACTATTAAACGAATACGGCACCATGGACAAGGTGCTGGAAAACGCGGACAACATCAAGGGCAAATTGGGCGAGCGCTTAAGGGAGCACAAAGCCTTGGCCCTCATGAGCCGGGAATTGGCCACCATCAAGCGGGACTTGCAAGTTAAGCTCAGCCTCAAGGACGCGACCCTGGACAAGCTGCATGACGGCATCCCGACGATGAAAAAATTCCAGCTCAACACCATTTCAGAGCGCGTGCGCAAGTTCATGGGCGCTGGGGCCCTGCCCGCTGATGAGGACATCAAGCCCCAAAAGGACTGGATCAGCCTTCCAAGCGAGGCCGCCTTAAGGCAATACCTGAACGGAAAAACCGGCGAGGCGCTGGCCATCTTTGCGACAGATGAGGAGTTTTCCCTCATGGACCAAAAGGGCGAGGGCGCCCAGGTCACCGTCACCCCCGGGCAACAAAGCCTGTTTGACAACCCCGGGGGCATGACCAGCGCGGAAGCGCTGAAAACCGCCCTGCCCCTGCTTTCAGGCGGGCTGATTGCCCACCACGCCAAGCAGCTGTTTCACCTGATGAAATTGGGCAAGGCCAAGGATGCCAACCTGGTGCATGACACCATGGTGGGCGCTTACCTGCTCAACTCCCAGGAGAAGAGCTACGCGCTGCAAAACTTTGCCAAAAGGGATGCCTCAGGCGTGATGGAGCTGTATCAAAAGCAGACAGCGCGCCTGAAAGAAGAGGGGATGGAGGCGCTTTACCAAACCATTGAGCTGCCCTTAACCCGGGTTTTATATGACATGGAAGTGCTGGGCTTCCAGGTAGACGGCCAGGTCTTAAGCCGCCTGGGCCAGGATTTTACCCAGAAAACAGAGGCCCTGCGCGAGAAAATCTATGAACTGACCGGCAACTCCGGCTTTAACCTCAACAGCCCCGCCCAGTTGGGCAAGGTGCTGTTTGAGGACTTGGGTCTGCCCACCCAGCGCAAGACCAAATCCGGCTATAGCACGGACGCGGAGGCGCTGGAGGCCATTGCCGCCCTCCACCCTGCCATCCCCCTCATCCTGGATTACCGCCAGGTGAGCAAGTTAAACAGCACCTATATTGACGCCTTAATCCGTAAGATGGACGCGCGCGACCGCATCCACTCCACCTTTGACCAGGTGGGTACGGCCACAGGCCGCATCTCCTCCAATGAGCCCAACCTACAAAACATCCCTGTGCGCACCGACATGGGCCGGGACATCCGCCGGGCCTTTGTGGCCAAACCTGGCCATGTGCTGGTGGACGCGGACTATTCCCAGATTGAATTGCGCATCTTAGCGCACATGAGCGGGGATGAGGCGATGTGCGACGCATTTATCAAAGACCAGGACATCCACACCAGAACGGCTGCCGAAATCAACGGGGTGGATCTTCACCAGGTCACCCCGGCCATGCGATCTGACGCCAAGGCGGTCAACTTTGGCATCGTCTATGGAATCAGCGATTTTGGCCTGGCGCGCAACATTGGCACAAGCAGAAAGCGGGCCAGCGACTTTATCAACCGCTATTTTGAGCGCTACCCGGGTGTGCGCAACTTTATGGATTCTGCCGTCCGCTTTGGCTATGAAAACGGCTACATCGCCACCCTTTTTGGCCGGCGCAGGATCTTAAACGAACTCAAGAGCGGCAACGCCAACACCCGCAATTTTGGCGAGCGCATTGCCATGAACACCCCCATTCAGGGCACGGCCGCGGACATCATTAAAGCCGCCATGGTCAGGGTGTATGAGGAGCTCATCAACCGCGGGTTTGAGGCCAGGTTGGTCTTGACTGTGCATGACGAACTCATCATAGAGGCGCCGGAGAAGGAGGCCCAGGAGGTCAAAGACCTGCTTAAGCAGGTGATGGAGAGCGTGATTGACTTAAAGGTGCCCCTCAAGTGCGACATCAAGGTCGGGTACAGCTGGTATGACACCAAATAGGCCTTACCTCATTGGCCTAACCGGCGGCATCGCGACCGGTAAAAGCTTTTTGGCCAAGGCCTTGATGGAAGAAGGCATCATTGTCATTGACGCGGATGAGATTTCACGCCAGTTAACCGCAAAAGGCGGGGCCGCCCTGCCCTTGATTTGGGAGCGCTTTGGCGAAACGGTCTTTGAAGGCCAGGAACTCAACCGCAAGGCCCTTTCTACGGCTGTGTTCAACAACCAGAGCGCGCTTATGGACCTCAACGCGCTGATGCACCCCTTGATCCTTGCACAGATGGAGCGGCAAATCGAGACATCGCGGGCAGAAAAAGCCCTGGTCCTGGATGTGCCCCTGCTGTATGAAACAGGCTGGGACAAGCTTTGCCAGGAGGTCTGGTGCGCCTGGGCGCCTGAGCGGACGCAGGTTTTGCGCCTCCTTGAGCGGGGGCTGACAAAGGACGAAGCCATTTCACGCATCAAAAGCCAGATGCCGGCCATCAAAAAGGCCGTGCTTGCTGACAGGGTTATCATTACAACCGGAGAGAAGGCCGCAAACGCCCAGGCCATCAAACGCCTATTTCAGGACTGCCAAAGGAGAAACCAACTTGTCTGAATCCCCATGGAATGTGAAAAACCGCAACCGGCGCGCGCCCAGGACCTTGTCTGCCCAGGGATCCAGGGTCAAGCACGTGCCCCAGCACCCGCCGACCACTCCCCGGCCACAGGCCCGGCTGCAAGGCCAGCCCCAGGAGCCGGCCTATCAAACCCAGATGACATCAAAGGCCACAAAAACGCCGGAACCCCGGGCGAAAAAACCGGTTTCCATCCCTTTTTTGGTGCTGGTCTCCGTCCTGGTGCTGGTCACAGCGCTGGCGGTGATTCTATTGGCCTTTAACCAGCAAAAGCTCAACGGCCTCATCACCAAAAAGGAAGCGGAAGCCCAGCGCGTTTTGCGCCATAAGGAGGAGCACTGGAACGCCAGGGCCAACTCCGGCTATCAGGAATTGATTGAAAAATACGCCAAGGAATATAACTTGAGCCCCTCCTTCATTTCCGCCATCATCAAGTGCGAGAGCAGCTACAAAGCTGGCGCGGTCAGCTCTGTCAACGCCAGGGGGCTCATGCAAATTATGCCTGATACCGGCACCTGGTTAGCCGGGCGGCTGGGCATCAAAGGCTACTTGCCGGACTCCCTGTTTGACCCGGAGCGCAACATCGCCTTTGGTGCGCACTATTTGAGCTATTTAAGCGATATGTTTAACGGCTCCCCGGTCATGGTGGCAGCGGCCTACCACGCGGGCGCCAACAACGTCAAGCACTGGGCGCTGGAGCGGGCAGCGGACCAGAAGACCGTGACAATGGAGCTAATTCCCATGAAGGACACCCGCGACTATGTTGGAAAGGTAATGGACGCGTATGCGATCTACTATGAAAAAGACCAGGGCCTTGCGCCTGTTTCTGTTAATCATTTGTCTCTTGATTTTGCCAGCCTCAGCGGAGCGAACTAATACCCAGAGCATCATCATTGGCATTGTTTCCGCCACCACCAATCGAATGAACCCCTTTTTGCCTGTGGAGCGGGAGTTTATGTCCTTAACCGCCCTGGTATATGAACCGCTTTTGACCATCGATGACGACTATCTGCCCAAAGGCGTCCTTGCTGAAAGCTGGGAATCCTCCGGCAACGGGGGCAGTTGGACCTTTACCCTCCGGGAAGGGGTGACCTTTCATGACGGCAGCCCTTTGACCAGCGCTGACGTAGTGGCCAGCGTGGAGGAAATCCTGCGCCTGGCCAACGCCGAGGGCACTCCGGACAAGGGGGCCTATTCCTCGCTCAAGTATTTTATCAATAAAATTACCGCAGTGGATGCGCGCACCGTGACCATCACCACCAACCGCAAGAACTATGGCTTTTTATACGCGATGAACTTTCCCATCCTGCCTGCTTCCCAGGTGCAGTCGGACAACCCGCCGGGCTCTGGTCCCTATCGGGTGGAGCAGTTCACACCCGCGGATTATATGTGGCTGTCGGTCAACTCATCCTGGTGGGGGGGCAAGCCCGCCATCACCGAAATATCCGCCCTCTTCCACGCGACCAACCGGGAGTTGATCTCCAGCTATGAGTACAACCGCGTGGACGCCATCATCACCCGTTCTATGACAGCCGCGCAGTACCGCTCCGGCGTTTCCTCCTTAAACCTCTCCTTCCGCACCAAGCAGCTGGAGACCCTGATGATGAACCACCGCAGCTATGAACTGGCCGACGTACGCGTGCGCAAAGCCATCAGGGCCGCCTTGAACCTGGACGGCATCATGCAAAACGCCTACATGGGCATGGCCATGCGCACGGACACCCCCCTGCCCAGCGGCACCTGGACCTATTTTGGCTCGGACACCGCCTACCGGCAAAACCTGGACCTGGCCCGGCAATTGCTGGACGAGGCCGGATGGGTGGACAGCAACGAGGACGGCATCAGGGACATGGTCAAGGACGGGAAGACTGTCAAGCTCTCCCTGCGCTTTTACGCCTATGAGGAACAGGATAACTCCATCAGGGCCAATGTCGCAGCGCAAATCACAGCCCAGCTGGCGGCAGTGGGCATTGAGGCCCGGCTTGACATGATGACCTTTAAAGAGGCGCGGGAAAAGCTTCAGGCCGGCAGCTATGACCTGGCCATGGCCAGCTTCAACATGGACATGACCCCCGACCCCGGATTTATCTTGATTTCCGGCAACACGGGCAACTATATGCGCTATAACTCCAAGCCCATGGACAAGTTGTTCAATGAGCTGCGCGCCGCCGTCAGCAAGGAGGCCTACCAGAACAAGCTGTTTGAAATCCAAGCCTTGTTCACGGAGGATTGTCCCTTTATTTGCCTCAACTATCGCTCCGGCGCCATTTTGACCCGGCGGATGTTCACCAAAACCCGGGATATCAGGGAACCGGAGGTCCTAAAGGGCATTGAGGCCCGGGCTGAATGAGGAGGCAAGCATGGCGTTTATAAACTTGAAGCCCGGCACCCTGCTCTCCCCCACGGCGGTGGTGATGGTGTCCTGCGCAAGCAGCGAGCAAAGACCCAACATCATTACCTTGGCCTGGGTGGGCACGGTCAATTCCGACCCGCCCATAGTGTCCATCTCCATCCGCAAGGAGCGGCTCTCCTACCAGATGGTCAAGGATTCGGGCGAGTTTGTGGTCAACCTGGTCAGCCGGGAATTGATGAAGGCCACGGACTATTGCGGGGTCAAGTCCGGGCGGGAGATGGACAAGTTTGAAGTCTGCCACCTTAGCGCCCAGGCTGTCCCGGGCATGGACCACGCCCCGGCCATCGCGCAAAGCCCGGTTTACCTGGCCTGCAAGGTGCGCCAGGTGATGGACCTGGGCTCCCACACCATGTTCTTGGGGGAGATTGTTTCCATGGGCGCTCAGGAGCGCTTGATGGACGAAAAGGGCCGCCTTGACTTTGTAAAAGCGGACCTGGTCGCCTACTGCCATGGGGAGTATATGGGCCTCAACGAGCCGGAAGGCTTCTTTGGATACAGCGTCGCGCGGCCCGAAGTTCTCAAGCGGCGCCTGCGCCGGAAATAAAGCGAACTTTTGTTCTGTTTTTGTGCCCGAAAGCCTTGAACCGGGGCTTTGAAGTGTGCTAAAATAGGGCAGTTTTTGATTGGAAGGAACTGTTTATTAGATTGAACACGAAGGTTGGGGTAGTCTCCCTGGGCTGTGTGAAAAACCAGGTAGACACCGAGGAAATGCTGTCCTTTCTGCAAAAGGACGGCTTTGAATTTGTAAACGATGCCTCAAAGGCCCAGGTGCTGGTGGTCAACACCTGCGGGTTTATTGCCTCTGCCAAGGAAGAGTCCATCGACGCCATCCTTGAGATGGCCGAGTATAAGAAATCCGGCAACTGCCAGGTGCTGTGCGTAACCGGCTGCTTGGCCCAGCGCTATGGGGAGGAGCTCAAGGAGCAAATCCCGGAAATCGACGTGTTGACCGGGGTTTCCCAATACCCAAGGCTCTCTGGCTTTATCCGCGATGCCCTGGGCGGCGCCAAAACTGGCACCACTGAGCGCGGGGAGGATTTTGCGGGCTGCGGGCGCGTCTTGACCACGGCCCCCTACACAGCCTATGTGCGCATCTCTGAGGGCTGTGACAACAACTGCACCTACTGCGCCATCCCCTTAATCCGCGGCGGCTTCCGCTCCAGGAAGGAAGAGGACATCCTTTCAGAAATGGAAGGCCTGGCCCAAAACGGCGCCAAGGAACAGATCCTGATTTCCCAGGACACCAGCCGCTATGGAGATGATTTAAAGGCCACCTCCCTCACCGCCCTGCTTCAAAAAGCGGAGCAGATCAAGGGCATCACCTGGCTGCGCGCGCTGTACTGCTACCCGGATGAAACAAACAAGGCCATGATTGACGCGCTGTATGAGAACAGCAAGTTTTGCCGCTATCTGGACCTGCCGCTGCAGCACGCCTCCCCTGCTGTCCTAAAGCGGATGAACCGCCGAGGGGATATCCAGGAGATTGAGGAGCTGCTGCATTATGCCCGTGAGCGTGGCTTTGCCCTGCGCACGACCATGATTGTGGGCTTCCCCGGGGAAACAGAGGAAGACTTTGAGCTCTTGATGCAGTTTATTGAGCGGGTGCGCTTTGACCGCCTGGGCGCCTTTGCCTACTCCAAGGAGGAGGACACCCTGGCCTATAAAATGCCAGACCAAGTACCGGAAAATATCAAGCAGGAGCGGCTGGACAGGCTCATGACCCGGCAAAAGCAAATCAGCCTGGAGCGCAATCAACTGCGCATTGGCAGCGTTGAAAAAGTGCTGATCACCGCCCTAAACGGGAAGATCGCCCTGGGCCGCTCCGCCTGGGAGGCGCCTGACAGCGACGGCCTCATCCAAATCAAGGCCAGGAAGCTCCCCAAAGAAGGGGAATTTGTCACCGTAAAAATCACCGGCGCCAGCTGGTATGACCTGCAAGCTGACCTCCTTGTAGAAGGAGAGAAGGCATGAACCTGCCCAATAAGTTGACCCTGCTGCGCATCGCGATGATCCCGCTGTGCATCCTGCTGGTGGTCCTGGGGCAGTACACCTTGGCCGGCGTGGTCTTTATTATCGCCGGGCTGACGGACTTTCTGGACGGCCATATCGCCAGGAAGCAGGGGCTGGTCACCAACTTTGGGCGCTTCGCGGACCCGGTGGCCGACAAAATCCTCTCCCTGTGCGTGATGGTGGCGCTAATCCCCTATCTCAACTACCCCTGGTGGGCAGTCTGCATCGTGGCCGCCAGGGAGCTGGCCGTTGATGGCCTGCGGATGGTCGCTGTGGAGCAGGGGGTGGTCATTTCCGCGGGCAAGCTGGGCAAAATCAAGACCAACTTCCAGTTTTTCAGCATCATCAGCGCCCTTTTCCTCTTGCCTTGGGGTTTGACCCTCACCCTGTGCATCCTGATGTCAGCTCTGACTGTCATCTCCGGCATCCAATATTTCTACGCTTCCAGGCACCTGATTTCCACCAAAGAGACTAAGCGTCAAGACGATAAAGAGAGGTAAACCCAAATGGCAGCAAAGACAAGCAAGCAAGAAGCAGCGCTGGCCGCTGCGCAAAACGAGAAGACCCAGGCCCTGGACCGCGCGCTCGCGGCCCTGGATAAGCAGTTTGGCCGCGGCACGGTCATGAAACTGGGCGAACAGTCCAAGATGCAGGTGGATGTCATCCCCACGGGCTGCATTGAGCTGGACATCGCCCTGGGGGTGGGCGGCATCCCGCGCGGGCGCATCATTGAGGTCTATGGACCGGAATCCTCCGGTAAGACCACGGTGGCCCTGCACCTGATTGCCGAAGCCCAGAAGTTGGGCGGCCTGGCGGCCTTCATTGACGCGGAGCACGCGCTGGATCCCAATTACGCGCAGCGCCTGGGCGTCAACATTGATGAATTGTATGTCTCCCAGCCCAGCACGGGCGAGGACGCGCTGGAGATCGCGGAAGCCTTGATCCGCTCCGGTGCCATTGACATCGTGGTGGTGGACTCTGTTGCCGCCCTGGTGCCCAGGGCTGAAATCGATGGGGAAATGGGCGACACCTTT
>CAYOOZ010000092.1:8196-9012 GCA_964405705.1 uncultured Christensenella sp. | reverse complement strand
CTATTTTAAGCGTCTATTTCTCATCCCTCACCGCCTATGGGCTCTCGGTCTACAACTTCAAGGGCAGCAAATTCCTATATTCCTTTATCCTGGCCATCATCATGATCCCCGGCCAGGTCACGGCCACCGGCTTTTACATGTTCATGTACCGCTTAAACCTCATCAACTCCTATGTGCCCCTCATCATCCCGGCCATCGCTGCGCCCGGCACGGTCTTCTTCCTCAAGCAGTACCTGTCCGCCAACCTCCAATTGTCCCTGGTGGAGGCCTCCCGCATCGATGGCGCGGGCGAGTTTTTGACCTTTAACAAAATCGTCATGCCGCTGATGATGCCGGCCATGGCCACCATGGGCATCATGGCGGTCATCGGCTCCTGGAACAACTATCTAACCCCCCTGATGCTGCTGTCCAACCCCACCATGAAAACCCTGCCCATGATGGTCAAGGAACTGCGCGGGGACATCTACCGCACCGAGTACGGCTCCATCTACGTGGGCCTCACTTTGACCGCCCTGCCCCTTTTGGTGGTCTACTTCGCCCTGAGCAAGTACATCATCGCCGGTGTAGCGGTTGGGGGAGTGAAGGAGTAATCATCTCTCAAACAAACAATTTAGCACTCTCCCTCTTTGAGTGCTAAATTTTGCTTGCATTCTATGTCAACGCTTGATACAATCATGTTATCAAACAAAAACCTGGAGGAAGTATTCTTGAGCACGCAGGACAACATCAAAAAAGGCAGCATTTCCATCGACGCCCAGAACATCATGCCGGTCATCAAGCGCTGGCTTTATTCGGATAAGGACATTTTCATCCGCG
>CAYOOZ010000092.1:3410-8186 GCA_964405705.1 uncultured Christensenella sp. | reverse complement strand
GCGAAATCGTCTCAAACGGCGTGGATGCCATCACCAAATTAAAGCTGGTCGGCGGGCAAAACGATGAAACCGAGTACAAGGTTACCCTGACCCTGGACAAGGAAAAGGGCGAAATCCGCGTGTCGGACAACGGCATTGGCATGACCTTGGAAGAGGTGGAGCAGTACATCAACCAAGTGGCCTTCTCCTCCGCCGAAGAGTTTTTAAAGAACTACACGGGTGAGGACGCCTCTGGCATCATTGGCCACTTTGGCTTGGGCTTTTACTCCGCCTTCATGGCGGCTGACAGGGTCTGCATTGACACCCTTTCCTATCAGGAGGGGGCAACCCCCGTCTTGTGGGTGAGTGAGGACGGCATCAGCTTTGAAATGGGGGAGGGGAGTAGGACCACCCACGGCACCACCATCACCATGCATTTGATGGAGGAGGAGCAGGAGTTTTTAGACGGCCACCGCGTGTCGGAAGTGCTTGAGAAATACTGCGGCTATATGTCCGTTCCCATCTATTTTGAGGACCTTTTGGACATTCAGCAAAAGCAGGAAGCCCTCTTAAAAAAGCAGGCTGATTCAAAGGAAGAAAAGGACGCAGATGAACCGGACGAGCTGCCGGAGGATTTGGACGACCTGAATACGGCGCCAGGCCCCATCCTCATCAATGACCTGCACCCCCTCTGGCTCAAAGCGCCCAAGGACTGCACGGATGAGGAATACAAGGAAACCTACCGCAAGCTCTTTCGGACCTGGGAGGAGCCGCTGTTCTGGATCCACCTAAATGTGGACTACCCCTTCAATTTAAAGGGCATCCTCTACTTCCCGCGCATCAAGCGCGACTTCTCCGGCCAGGACGGCGAGATCAAGCTGTTTAACCGCCAGGTCTTTGTCGCTGACAACATCAAGGAGGTCATCCCGGAGTTCCTTCTGGTCCTAAAGGGCGTGATTGACTGCCCGGACCTGCCGCTGAATGTCTCCCGCTCCTTCCTGCAAAACGACGGCTATGTGAGAAGGCTGTCCCAGCACATCGTCAAAAAGGTGGCGGACAAGCTCAACTCCCTCTTTGCTACCCAAAGGGAAACCTACCAGCAGTATTGGGATGACATCAACCCCTTCATCAAGTATGGCTGCGTGTCTGACCGCAAGTTCTATGACGCTGTGAAGGATTCCCTGCTGCTGAAGACCACCAAGGGTGATTACCTCACCATCGCGGAATACAAGGCCAGAAACGAAGGCAAGACCGAGAAAAAGGTCTATTACACCACCGACAAGGCCCGCCAGGCGGCCAGCATCGCCCCCTTTGAAAACCAGGGCATCGATGTGGTCATCATGGATACCTTGATTGATGTCAACTTCATGTCTTACCTGGAGTACCAGGGCGGGGCGGAGGTCAACTTCCTGCGCGTGGACGCGGACATCAAGGGCCTGTCTGAGGAGACCGATCTGGGGTTAGACTTAAAGCAGGAGGACCTGCAAACCCTGGTGCGGGAAGCCCTCAACAAGCCTGACCTGATTGTGCAGTTGGAAGCCCTCTTCGACCGGGAGACCCCGGCCATGCTGATGGAGGATGAGCAGCTGCGCCGCTACAAGGACTTAAGCCGCATGTATGGCGATAAAAACGCCTTCCCGGAGCGCTATACCCTGGTCTTAAACCGCGCCAATGAAAGCGTGCTGGCCATCGCCGCGATGGAGGACAAGGACAAGCAGGCCCTGCTCATTTCGCAGCTCTTTGACTTGGCCCGCCTCTCCTCCTACCCGCTGGAGGGGGAGGAGCTCACCGCCTTCATGGCCCGCAGCAACAAAATCTTAGGTATTCTGGCAAAATAAGGAGGTTTCTATGAACAAAGTCCACCTTGGCAAAACGGGTTACCAGATTTCACCGATTGTCTTTGCCGGCATTGTGAGCATGAATGAAACCCAGGCTGATTCGGACCGCTATGTCAGGGAAGCCATTGAAAAGGGCATCAACTATTTTGACATCGCGCCCAGCTATGGCAACGCCGAGGTCATCATGGGCCAGTCCTTAAAGCCCTACCGCAAGGATGTCTATCTGGCCTGCAAAACCACAATGCGCAAGGCCGTGGACGCGGAAAAAGAGTTCAACCAGTCCTTAAAGCACCTGCATACGGACCATTTTGATGTCTATCAATTGCACTCCCTCACAACACCCGAGGATGTGGAGACAGCCTTTGGCCCGGGCGGTACGATGGATTTTGTCCTTAAAAAACAAAAAGAGGGCCAGGTGCGCAAAATCGGGTTCTCCGCCCACAGCGAAAGGGCCGCCATTGAGGCGCTCAAGCGCTATGATTTTGACTCTGTCATGTTCCCGGTCAACTGGCTGTTGAACATGGGCCAGGGCATTGGGGATGACCTGTTCGCCTTGAAGCAGGAAAAGGGCTTTGGCCTTCTGGCCATCAAGGCCATTGTGGAGCGCGCGTGGAAGGAGGAGGGGGAGAGGGAGTTATCCCCCTGGCCCAAGTCCTGGTGCAAGCCCTTTGACAAGGAGGATAGGGCCGCCCGCTTGGCCGGCATGCGCTTTTCCTTGAGCAAAGGTGCTGACGCCTTAATCCCCCCCGGCAACTGGGAGAGCCAGTCCTTCATGATGGATGCCATCCAGGAAACCCTGGACAAGCCCTATTCCAAAACGGACGAGGACCTGCTCAAGGCCCGTTTTGTGGAGATGAAGGACTATCCCTTTTTTGACAAGGACAACGGCGGCTGGTAGTTTGTCCAACATCTACTCCAGTAAATGATCATCCGATTGATTTAAAACGGTGCCGAAATTGATTCGGCATCGTTTTTTGTGACCAAATAACACAACAGCCTGTTGGATATTTTCTGGTCGGCTGGTTGACAGAAACTTCATCGGATGATATTCTGTGCTTAAGTTGTACATTAATTTTGCAGCGGCCGACAGGCTTGTTTTGTCGTGCGAATTGGAAGAGGAGCGTGATTGTAATGGCAGAAATACCCCTGAATCCACAAGCCGCGCCAACCCCTGCCCTTCGGGCTAAACGCAAGAAGTGGACAAGGGACGATTCGGAACTCAGCCTTCTGGCGCTACCGACCAGCATATGGTATCTGATTTTCTGCTACCTGCCCATGTTTGGTATCGTCCTGCCTTTCTTGAGCTACAAGATTTTGCCAGGCGCCGGTTTTTTCGGAAGCATTCTCAAAAGTGAGTTCGTTGGCCTCCAAAACTTCAAATACCTTTTCATGGGCGGCCAAATCTGGACGCTGCTGCGCAACACCATCGGCTACAACATTGTGTTCATCATCCTGGGCATCGTGGTGCCAGTCACCCTGGCCATCATCATCTCCATGCTGCGCAACCAGCGTGGGGCGAAGGCGTACCAGACCATGATGTTCTTCCCACACTTTTTAAGCTGGGTTGTGGTCAGCTATTTTGTGTACGCTTTTTTGAACGCCCAAAACGGCATCGTGGTCAGCATGCAAAAATCAGCTGGCATGATTCCCACCAACTTCTACCGCACGCCCAGCTTCTGGGTCATCGCCTTTCCGGTTTTAAACCTCTGGAAGGGCGTGGGCAACGGCATGGTGGTTTACCTGGCTGCCATCACCGGCATTGATGGCTCCTTGTATGAGGCAGCGGTCATTGATGGGGCCAGCAAGCCCCAGCAGGTGCGCTACATCACCTTGCCCAGCTTAAAGCCCATGATGATTATGATGTTCATCCTTTCCGTGGGCCGCATCTTCTATTCAGACTTTGGCTTGTTCTATCAGGTCACCCAGGGCATCCCGCGCTCCATTTACAATGTGTCCGCCACCATTGACACCTTTGTCTACCAAAGCCTGCGCTCCTCCATGCCCTATGGCATGATTGCCGCGCCTACCTTTATCCAGTCCGTCGCCTGCTGCATCACCATCCTCCTGGCCAATGCCCTGATTCGGCGCATTGACCCGGACAACGCGCTGATTTAAGGAGGACGGTATGGAAAAACAATACAAGCAAGAATTGGATAAATCCCAGCAAAACAAGCTAAACCGCATCAAACAGCCTACCAATGTGGCCTTCAACACCATCCTGTTGTTTTTTGCCTTGGCCTGCTTCCTCCCTTTCATCGTTGTCTTTTTGGTCTCCATCACCAATGAGGCCAGCATCGCCGCCAAGGGCTACCAGCTCATTCCCAATGAGTTTAGCCTGCAAGCCTACCAATTCCTCTGGAAGGAGCGCGCGCAGATTCTCCAGGCCCTGACCATGTCCCTTTTCGTCACGGTGCTGGGCACAATCCTGGGCGTGCTGTTAACCAGCGTCCTGGGCTATGTCATGAGCCGGCCGGATTATCGCCTCAAGGGCTTTTTGACCTGGATGGTATTCATCCCCATGATTTTCAATGGCGGCATGGTCGCCAGCTACGTGATCAATGTGCAGCTCTTGCAGTTTAGAAACGGCCTCCATGCCTTGATTTTGCCCCTGATGGTCGGCAGCTTCAACGTGGTCATCTGCAAGACCTTCTTCCGCACCACGGTGCCGGATTCCATTGTGGAATCCGCTAAAATCGACGGCGCGACCCAGCTTAAAATTTACTTAAAAATCGTCCTGCCCATTTCAAAACCCGTCCTGGCTACCATGGCGCTGTTTTTAAGCTTCGGCTACTGGAACGACTGGTTCCTCTCCCTCCTGTATATCTCCGATACCAAGATGTATACCTTGCAATACCTCCTCCAGCAAATCGTTTTGAACGTGGAATTCCTGGCCAAGAACCCGGGTATGGGCGCCAGCCTGCAGGAATACATCCGCTCCATGCCAAAGGAATCCGTGCGC
>CAYOOZ010000092.1:0-3400 GCA_964405705.1 uncultured Christensenella sp. | reverse complement strand
CGCACGATTCTGTCCTTATGTGCCAGCCTGTCCTGGTCATCAGTATCTTCGTCATCTTCCGGATAATCACTGTCATCACAATCTTCATTGTCTGCATTATCACAGTATTCACCATCAGACTGCCTGCGGTCATCATCGTATTGCCCATTGCCTTGGCCTACCCCTTCTTTCAGAAGTACTTTATTTCCGGCCTCACCATCGGCGCGGTAAAAGGCTAAGCAAATCCCTTTGGATTTACCCCTTCGGGGTGAACATATTTATTAAAGGAGGATTCCCATCCTATGAAGAAACTCCTGTCCCTGACCCTGGCCCTGCTACTGGTCGTGGGCCTGCTTCCCATGGCGCTGGCGGAAGGCCCGGCCCCTGTGAAGTGGGTCTCCCTGGGCGGCGGCATGCCCGAGAACTATGAGAGCTGGAAAGCCAAGGTGGACGCCTACACCACCGAGAAAATCGGCGTCACCCTGGAAACTGACATCTTAAGCTGGGGCGCTTATGGCGACCGCCGCAACGCCATCATCAATGGCGGCGAATACTTTGACGTCATCTTTACCGACGGCGGCAGCTATTCTGCCGACATCGCCAAGGGCGTGCTCCTTGACATCAAGCCCCTGCTGGACAAGACCCCCCAGCTGAAGGACGTTGTGCCCGAGAGCTTCTGGGATGCCATCACCATTGACGGCAAAATCTACGCCGTGCCCACCCTGAAGGACTCTGCCCTGGCCCACTTCTTTGTCTTTGACCCGGTCGTCTTAAAGGACCTGGACATTGATGTGAGCGGTGTGAAAACCCTGGCTGATTTGGACCCCATCTTCAAGAAGATGAAAGAGGGCGGCATTGAGTCCCCCTTCAAACTCAACAAGGGCGGCGCCTACCATATGCTGGACGTGTATGACGGCACCGGCATTGGCGCCCCAGTCATGGGCGTGCGCTATGACGACCAGGAGCGCAAGGTGGTTTCCGTCTTTGAAACCGAAGAAATCATGAACAACTTAAGGCAGCTCCACACCTGGTACAATGAAGGCATCATCAACGCCGACGCGGCTACCCTGGCTGACTCCGGCAGCGATCTGCCCTTCTATGTTGCCCAGGGCTGGGCGGGTGCCTGGACCTACGAAAAACCCGAAGGCACCGTCACCGGCACCACCGTGCCCTTCATTGGCCCCATCTCCTCTGCCAACACCATCATGGGCTCCATGAACGGCGTGTACTCCGGCACCAAGAACGCTGAAAAGGTCCTGGAGTTCCTGCAGCTGGTCAACACCGACACCAAATTGCGCGACATGATTTGCTACGGCGAAGAAGGCGTCAACTTTGAGTATGTGGACGGTCTGGTTTTGCAGAACGCTGACAAGCCCTGGCCGTGGGCCCGTTATACCCAGGGCAACCATGCCATCTTAACCCCCACCACCGCCAACCCGGATCTCTTCTCCGGCATCGCCTTTGTCAATGACAACGCGGTTCCCTCTGTCCTGATGGGCTTTAACCTGGACCGCAGCAGCATTGAGGATGAACTGGCCCTGATCAAGGCCACCTATGAGAAGTACCTGTCTGAAGTCATCACCGGCACCGTTGCCCCCGAGGAAATCGTTCCGGACATGATGAATGAACTGCGCACCGTGGGCTTTGACAAGGTCATGGAAGAATTCCAGCGCCAGGTCGACGAGCACTTCAAGAAGTAAGCCTTACGACCCAACAACACAGGGGCTGCAGACCAAAATCTGCAGCCCCTGTGTTATACGCTTTTATTATCCCCGGATAATCCGCATCAAAAACCCGTCGTTTTTAAACAGGGCCGCGATGCCGCTGTCGTTAATCAGCCGGATGACTCGCTCATCCGGGATTACGACCATCACCAGGGGCACCAGCAGCACCAGCAGGTAGCAAAACACTGCCCCGCGCGCCAGTCCAAAGAGCCCGCCTGCCAGCCAATCCAGCTGCCTTAAAATCGGCACCTCAAACACGTGGCTGATGACGGACACCAGGAGGGTAAAGACCAAATAGACCACAGCGCAGCAAAGGAGAAAGCTGATTACGCTGAGGACAGATTGAATCAGGGTGCTGGAAACATAATCATTCACCGAGGCCAGCCCCTTGCCGGAAAAGGCCTGGGTTAAGATATTGTCTTTGAGCAGGGCCTTGATGGGCTCTGGAAAGGACACGCTGTCCACCACCGTTTGCAGCTGGCTGCCGGAGACCTGTACAACGGGGCTGGAAGCCAGCTCATAATCGCCCACCCGGAAAACAGCGTCTGAATAATTGGCCAGGATGTTGCGGATTTGCTCATTGTTGGACAGGAGGGCGCTTAACTTTGGGCCCAGGAAAAGGCCGCCCAGGATGGACAGCCCCGCGCCAATCAGGCTGGCCACTGAGCGGATAAAGCCATGGTAGAAGCCATAAATGACAGAAATCACCAGTACAAACAGGAGCAGGCCGTCGACAATGTTCACGCGTTTTCCTCCCGTGTCATGGAATGTTGATGAGGTAGACCTCAAGCCCCGAGGTCACCAGGCAGGCGCCATTGGTCAATTTGCCGATGTAGCCGGACACTGGGGTTTTGATGGGCAATTTTTGCGCGGAAAAACGCTGGGCGTTGAGCTCCGCCTGAAACAGGGTGTCTGCGGAGACCGCGAAAATCACATTGCCGTTGAGCCCCGCGCCCACGCAGTTGCCTGGCAGGGTATAGCGGCTGTCCTTCTTGTTGCCGCTTAAAACCCGCACCTCGGTGATCTGCTGCAGGTTGGCCGTCTGCAATTCCGGCGCAAACAACAGGGTGGCGCTGCCGCTGCCGGTATTGCTGTCAATCAGTTTCCAGCCATAGACCAATTGCTTGGCGTAGGGGTCCAGGGTGCCCCTGTAATCATACAGGTTTAACTCCTTGGTGTTGATGACGTGCAATTTATCCCCGGAATAGATGACCTTGTAGGTAATTTCCTCGCCCAGGTCCACCTCGCCCGTGTTCATGGCGCCCACCCGGTAGATGTTCATGACCGTAACGGGGGAGATGCCGTACACATCTAAGGCGGTGGTCCACAGGTAGTTGCCGTTTTCAAAAAAGTCCATGTCCAGAATCATCTTGTCCGCGTAGGCGACGGATTCTGAGTCCACCGCCAGGCCGTTGACATCCTTAATCAGGAGCGTGGGGCTAAAGCCCTCTCCGATGACGGCGGCCACATACTGCCGCCCGGGCCTTGCAAACTGGATGGGGTCTGGCAGGCGGTCGTTATAGGTGGCGCGGCCGGAGCGATCCAAGATATGCAGGTGGGCGCCGTTCCAGGCGGCCACGGTGGTATCGCTTGCGGTAAATCGCGCCCCAGGGCCTAATGCATATTTCCATTGTTCCGTCCCGTTGGCGTTGAGGCAAAACAGGGTGGTGCCGTCATAATACAGCACCTTGTCCCCA
>CAYOOZ010000091.1:0-9165 GCA_964405705.1 uncultured Christensenella sp. | reverse complement strand
CCTCGCTGCCGCAGCGCTCGCACACGCCGCCCACCACCTCTTCGTTGGCCAGGCCGCATTTGCAGCTGACACACCAGTTGATGGGCATTTCAGCCTTGTAAGCCAGGCCATGCTCGTACAGTTTCAGGAAGATCCACTGGGTCCACTTGTAATAATTGGGGTCGGTGGTGTCCACTTCCCGGGAATAATCAAAGGAAAAACCCAGTCGCTTTAGCTGCTCGCGGAAGTGGTTGATGTTTTCCCTGGTGACCTTGGCCGGGGGCACATGATGGGCAATGGCATAGTTTTCTGTTGGCAGGCCAAAGGCGTCCCAGCCAATGGGGTAGAGCACGTTATAGCCCTCCATCCGCCTTTTGCGGGCGATGATATCAAGGGCGGTGTTGCTGCGGGGGTGGCCCACATGCAAGCCTGCGCCGGAGGGATAAGGAAACTCAATCAGGCAGTAGTACTTGGGCTTGGTATAATCAGCTAAAGCCGCGAAAACCTGATGGTCCTCCCAGTATTTCTGCCACTTTGGCTCAAGAGCGGAAGGGGTATACGGCGCAAATGACATCGGGCAATTCCTCCTTGTTGATACTTGCAAAGTATAGGAGGAATTGCCCGGTTTGTAAAGCAACGCTTGACTTTGTGACGTTATTAAAGATTAGACCTGCTCAAAGCGCCCGGTGAAGAAGCGCAGCTGCTTGGGCTCATAGACCCATTTGAGGCCCCTGATGTCCTCCTTGTGATGGAAGAGGCGAATAACGGTATCGGCCACCAGATCCATGTGGCGGTAGGTGTAGACCCGGCGCGGGATGGTCAGGCGCACGGTTTCCAATTTCGGCGCGTGGTCACGGCCGGTTGTCTTGTCACGCCCGGCGGAGACAATGCCGCGCTCCATGGTACGCACCCCGCCCTCCACATAGATGGCCGCTGCCAAAGCCTGGGCCGGGAAGAGGGACTGATCCAGGTGGGGGCAAAATTGCCTGGCATCCAAAAAGACAGCGTGGCCGCCAACGGGCTTTACGATGGGTACGCCGGCTTCCTGCAGCCTGTCCCCCAAATAGCGGACCTGCATCACGCGGTGGCGGATGTACTCCTCCTGCATGGCCTCCTTCAGTCCTATGGCCATGGCTTCCATGTCCCGCCCGGCCATGCCGCCGTAGCTGGGCATGCCCTCAAAGACGACCACCAATTCCCTTGCCTGCAAGAATAAATCCTCATCATTGAGGCACAGGAAGCCGCCGATGTTGGTGATGCAATCCTTCTTGCCGGACATGGTGCAGCCATCAAAATAGGAGAACTGCTCCAGCACAATGTCCTTGATGGACTTGTCCGCAAAGCCCTCCTCCCGCTCCTTGATGAAATAGGCGTTTTCCACACAGCGGGTGGCGTCTGAGAACAGGCGGATGCCCATTTTTTTACAATACGCAGAAACCTCGCGGATATTGCCCATGCTCACCGGCTGGCCGCCCGCCAGGTTCACCGTCAGGGCCACGCAGACATAGGCGATCTGCTCCGCGCCCACCTTGTCCACCAGCGAAATAAGCTTATTTAAGTCCACATCCCCCTTAAAGGGCAGCTCCTTTTGCGCGTCATGGGCTTCGTCCCGGATGATATCATAAAAGACCCCGCCATTGGCCTCCTGGTGATAGCGGGTGGTGGTGAAATACATATTGCCCGGGACATATTGGCCAGGCTTGATGGCAATGCGGCTTAAGATGTTCTCAGCACCGCGCCCCTGATGGGTGGGGATGACGTGGGAGAAGCCAAACAAGGTTTTGACCGTGTCCTCCAGGTGGTGCCAGTTGCGGCTGCCGGCATAGGCCTCATCCCCCAGCATCATGCCGGCCCATTGGCGGTCTGACATGGCGTTGGTGCCAGAATCCGTCAATAGGTCGATGTAGACATCCTCTGAATCAATCAAAAAGGTGTTGAAGCCTGCCTTTTTGATGACCTCCTGGCGCTCTTCCTTTGAGTTCATGCGGATGACCTCCACAGCCTTGATGCGGAAAGGCTCCGCGGGGTAGCGTTCGTCGAACATGATTTCCTCCTTGTTTCTTGTATTGTTTTTTTCTTGTTTTTCATTATACACCCTGTTGGATGAAGGCACAAGGGGCGTTGAAGGTTTTTTGGGACGGTACAAAAAGCCCCCGCCTTGACAGGCCAAACCGGCATGCCTATACTGAACACAGCAAATTTGTGAGGTACCCTGATGAAAAAAATCCTGCTGGCGGCCCTGATACTGGCCGCTTTATTTGTGTTTTCCGCCAGCGCGCAGGAAGCCCCCGACCTTTCGGAAAAAAGCGAAATCATCGTGACCTCCAAGCTCTGGACCCAGCACCGCTTGACAGACCGCAATTGGGACACCTACTGGAGCGGCACAGACACCCAAAAGACCATCACCATCAAAAGCCCGGAGCCTGTCCACGCGCTCTACATCTGCTGGCTGACGGAGCCAAGGGCCTTTATCATTGAAGAGAAAATTGACGGGGCCTGGCAGAAAACCGAATACGAACAAAGCCCCATCAAGCACCAGGTCTATTCCCTAAAGGGCGCCAATGAAATCCGCATTCTGCCCAAGGGAAACAAAAGAAGTTGGTTTGGCATCTCGGAGCTGTTTATTTTGGGCGAGGGCAGGTTGCCAGGCTTCGTGCAAAATTGGGCCATGCCGGATGACAGCTGTGACCTCCTCCTGTTGTTTGCCCATCCAGACGATGAGGCGCTGTTTTTTGGCGGCCTTTTGCCCCGCTATGCGGGGGAGGAGAAAAAGGATGTGGTGGCGGCAGTCCTGACCCCATCCACCCCCACCCGCAAGAGCGAACTGCTCAACTCCCTGTGGACCATGGGGGTGACCAACTACCCTGTCTTTGGCCCCTTTCATGACAAGCACTCCACCAGGCTGGAAACCGCGTACAAGGAGTTTGGCAAGACCAAGGTGCAGGGCTTTGTGGTGGAGCTAATCCGCAAGTACAGGCCCTATGTGATGGTGAGCCACGATGTGAACGGCGAATATGAGCACGGGATGCACAAGATGTGCGCGGATTCCTCCCTTTATGCCTTTGACGCGGCCGCCAACGC
The DNA here is from genome assembly GCA_964405705.1 of uncultured Christensenella sp. Classification (GTDB taxonomy): domain Bacteria; phylum Bacillota; class Clostridia; order Christensenellales; family Aristaeellaceae; genus UBA6115. Next base: position 6,105 of record CAYOOZ010000091.1, on the reverse strand, counting down.
GGCCCGCTATCCTGAAAGCGCCAAGGCATATGGCACCTTCCAGGTGAGCAAGCTCTACCTGCACCTGTATAAGGAAAACCCGATTGTGATGGACTGGGATCAGCCACTGGCCGCCTTTTCTGGCAAGACCGGGTTTGAAGTGGCCAAGGAAGCCTACCTGCACCACCGCACCCAGCAGGGCTACAAGCAGTTTCAGGTGGAGCCCAAGAACAGCCCCTATTCCAGCTACCACTTTGGCCTGGCTAAAACCGTGGTGGGCCTGGACAGGGATTTGGATGACCTGATGGAAAACATCCTCATGACCGTGAAATAATTTTTGGAGGGCATACGATGAAAACAATTCTGGTGACCGGCGGCGCGGGCTACATTGGCTCCCATACCTGTGTAAGCCTGCTGGAAATGGGCTATGAGGTGATTGTTGTAGACGATCTGCGCAACGCCGAAATGGAATCCTTAAACCGGGTGGAACGGCTGACCGGGAAGAAGGTCGCCTTTTATGAGTTTGATGTCTGTGACAAAAAACGGTTGGAGGAAGTGTTTGCCCGGCATAAAATCAACAGTATCATTCATTTCGCGGGCTTAAAGGCCGTGGGCGAGTCCGTGGCCAAGCCGCTGGAATACTATGAAAACAACCTGGGCAGCACCCTGGCCCTGGCTGAAATGATGCTAAAGTACAAGGTTAACAACCTGATCTTCTCCTCCTCCGCCACCGTGTATGACCAGACAAACCCCATGCCCTTGCACGAGGAGGCAGTGCTGGGCTGCTCCAACCCCTATGGTTGGACCAAGCTCATGTGCGAGCAGATTCTGCGGGATTTGGCGCACGCCAATCCTGAGTTGTCCATTGTGCTGCTGCGCTACTTTAACCCCATTGGCGCGCACAAGAGCGGGCTGATGGGCGAGGACCCCAGCGGGATTCCAAACAACCTTCTCCCCTACATCACTCAGACTGCTTTGGGCAGGCGCGAGCAGCTGACCGTGCACGGGGATGATTACGACACGCCGGATGGCGCCGGGGTGCGCGATTATATCCATGTGGTGGATTTGGCCAAGGGGCATGTGAAAGCCCTGGATTACGCAGAAAGCCGCAAGGGCGCTGACGCTATCAACCTGGGCACCGGCATCGGCTACAGCGTATTGGACATCGTGAAAGCCTTTGAGCGGGTCAATCAGGTCAAGGTGCCCTATGTCATCGGCCCGCGCAGGCCTGGGGATTTGGGCACGGTGTACGCGGCGCCCCAAAAAGCTAAGGATACCTTGAATTGGGAAGCTGAATTGGGGATTGAGGACATGTGCCGGGACGCCTGGAACTGGCAGAAAAAGAACCCGCAGGGATACAAGCAGGGCTAACCACAAAAGAGCGGAAAACAAACCGCTCTTTTTGTTTGCTTTTGTATTTCAGCCAAGGCTTTATTTCTCAAACACCCCGAAGATCCAAATATTGCCGCTGTCATTTTTTAAGGCCAGGGGGTCGATCATGGTGGCAGGATTCCGGGTTCTTGTGAGGTAAACCTTCATCTTTTCTGAGGGTTTGGTCACCTTCCTGTTGTTTTTATCATAGAAGACGACCTGGACGCTTCTGGGCGTTGAATCATGGATGGCAAGGCGCAGCTCGCTGCCGGAAGTCAGGCTGATAAAGTCATTTTCACCGATGTCTGCGTGCCGGATGGTCAGGATGCCCTCTTTGCTGAAGGCTACGGTAAACTTATTGTAGGCATCCCAGCGCTTCCCGGTATCCGGCACCACCCATTTTTTGCCCTGATAGGAGATGAGGCCGCCAATGGACTGCTCCCTGGTGATGGAGATGGCGGCGTTCCGGGTGCCCACAGTGGCCCCAAATACATAGCCTGAGGCGGCATAGGTTTCATCTGGAACGGCCACAAAGGTGATGACCTTTTTGGCGATAAAATCATAATCCACAACGATGCGGTTGGAAACCACGCGCACGCCCTTGATATGAAGAGAACCATGGCGCTCATCGCTTAGGAGGTTCCAGCTTTCATCCTCCGTGCCAAAGCGCAGTACCCCGGCCACCAAGATATGGTTTTCATCGGGCGAAACGGTGAAAAGAGGCGCGGCCTGCGCCCTAAACCCCGCTGATACGCACAGCAAAATGATAAGCAGCAGGCCCGCATACTTCTTCATCGGCATTTTGCCTGAAAGAGAACCAGTGAGCACTTAAAACTCCGCATGGCCCACCGTGCGCGGGAAGGGCAGGACATCCCGGATATTGGAGATGCCGGTTAAGTACATCACAAAGCGCTCAAAGCCCAGGCCAAAGCCCGCGTGCTTGACCGTGCCAAAGCGGCGCAAATCCAGGTACCAGCCGTAGTCCTCTTCATGAAGGCCCATGTCATGAATGCGCTTGAGCAGCTTATCATAGCGCTCCTCGCGCTGGCTGCCGCCCAGCATTTCGCCAACACCGGGCACCAGGAGGTCCACGGCGGCCACGGTTTTGCCATCGTCATTCATGCGCATATAGAAGGCTTTGATGTCCTTGGGATAATCCGTGACAAAGACCGGGCGCTTGAAGTGCTGCTCGGTCAAGTAGCGCTCATGCTCAGTCTGCAGATCCATCCCCCAGGACACGGGAAAATCAAACTTGACATCGGCGGCCTTTAAAATCTCAATCGCGTCTGTATAGGTGACCCTGGCAAAAGCGCTGTCCTTGACATGGTTTAAGCGGGAGAGCAACTCCTTGTCCACAAACTGGTTGAGGAAGGCCAGTTCATCCTGGGCCTTGTCCATGACCTCGTTAAGGACGCTCTTGACCATGTCCTCCGCCAGCGCCATGTCATCCTGAAGGTCCGCAAAGGCGATCTCCGGCTCGATCATCCAAAACTCCGCCGCGTGGCGGGCCGTGTTGCTGTTTTCAGCGCGGAAGGTGGGGCCAAAGGTGTAGACCTTGGAGAAGGCCAAGGCATAGGCCTCCGCCTGCAATTGGCCGGACACGGTGAGGGAGGCGGGCTTGCCAAAAAAATCGTCCTTGTAATCCACCGGCTTGTTGCCGCGCGCCAATTTGTCCAAATCCATCGTGGTGACATGGAACATCTCCCCCGCGCCCTCGGCGTCTGAGGTGGTGATGATGGGCGTATGGACATAGACAAAGCCCCGCTCTGCGAAAAAGGCGTGGATGGCCTGGGCCGCCAGGGAGCGGATGCGGAAAACGGCAGAAAAGGTATTGGTGCGCGGGCGCAGGTGGGAGATGGTGCGCAAATACTCAAAGGTATGGCGCTTTTTTTGGAGGGGATAGTCCGCGTCCGCGACACCCAGCACGGTGACCTCTTGCGCCTTTAATTCAAAGGGCTGCTTCATTTCTGGCGTATAGACCAGGGTGCCCGTCACCTCAAGGGAGGTGTAGAGGCTTAATTTGGTGACCTCAGCAAAATTGGACAGGCTGTCATCGCAGACCACCTGCAGGTTTTTAAAGCCACTGCCATCATTGAGCTCAATAAAGGCAAAGACCTTGCTGTCCCTTAAGGTGCGCACCCAGCCGCGCACGGTGACCTGGCTTTTATCCTCTGGTGTTGACAGATACAGTTGAGCGATGTTCATCACAGGGATTCCCCTTCCTTGAGCACCAGGCCCAGCATGGCCGCGCCGATGATGCCCGCGTTGTTGCCCAGAACGGCCAAACGGATATCGGCGTAGGGCATGGATTTGAACATGAGGTAGCGGGGCAATTGTTCATTGACCGCGTCCAAGAGGTACTGGCCGGCCATGCTGATGCCCCCGCCCAAAACGATCATCTCCGGGTCCAAAAAGGAGATGACGGTATTGATAGCCAAGGTCAAATACTTGATGTAGCGGTCAAAGACCTTCTGCGCGATGGGGTCGCCCTCCTTGGCGCAGTCGATGATGATTTTGCCGTTGATATTGTCAGCAGTCCCCGCTTTTTTGAGAATCAGGCTGTCCGGGTGGAGGGCCACGGCCTCCCGCCCCATACGGATTAAGCCGGTAGCGGAACAATAGCGCTCCAGGCAGCCATCCTTGCCGCAGGTGCAGGGGATGCCGTCAATCTCAATGGTCAGGTGACCCAGTTCGCTGGCCACGCCATGCGCGCCGGTCCAAGGCTTGCCATCAATGATGATGCCGCCACCCACCCCAGTGCCCAGGGTTAAAAACACGCTGGAGGAGGCATTTTTGCTGACCCCCGCCTGGCTTTCAGCCAGGCCGGCGACGGTGGCGTCGTTATCAATAAAGACAGGCTTGTTGATGTATTTTTGCAATTCCTCCCGCAGGGGCACATTGTGCCAGCCCAGGTTGGTGCAGAAGATGACAATTCCGGTAACATTGTCGGCAATGCCGGGGATGCCAATGCCGATGGTTTCCACATCGTCAATGGTTTTGCCCGCGCCCTCCAGCGCCTCCAGCGCGCAGCCAGCCATGTCACGTACCACGTCCTTGTAGGAGCGCTGGGCAATGGTGGCCGTGGTGGCCTGGGCCAGAATCTTCCCATCCCTGGTGGTGATGCCAGCCGCAATCTTGGTGCCGCCCAAGTCAATTCCGATGTAAACCATAGTGCTCTCCTCAAATATAATCAGTGATTCATCATGTCCGACAGGCGCTTGTCCAATTCCCTGGCGGCCGAATACCCCATGCGCTTTAGGCTTAGGTTGCGGGCGGCCACCTCGATGATGATGGCCAGGTTGCGCCCCGGCTTCACCGGCAGGGTGATGGAGGGCACCTTGACATCCATGATGGTGGTGTAGTTTTCCTCCAGGCCCAGGCGATCATATTCCTTCTGGTCATTCCAGTTTTCCAGGTGGATTTCCATGTCGATGGATTTGCTGACCATGACGGAGCCCACGCCGTACATCTGGCGGATATCGATGATGCCAATGCCCCTGATTTCCATAAAAAAGCGGATGGTTTCCGGCGCTTCGCCGGTTAAGCGGTTCTCATTGACCCGGCAGATGTCCACCACGTCATCCGCGACCAACTGGTGGCCGCGCTTGATCAGCTCCAAGGCCGCCTCGCTCTTGCCGGCGCCGGACTCCCCTGTGATCAGGACGCCCACGCCATAGACATCCACCAGCACAGCGTGCATGGTGGTGTGGGGGGCCAAGAGGCGGTTGATGAACATGATGGCCGACACAATAAAGCCGGTCGTGGGCCGGTCCGTTCCCAAAAGCGGGATGTTCCTGGCCCTGGCCAAGTCCAGCATGTCCTGGGGCGGTTTGTGCCCGCGGCAGAAGATGACGCAGGGGATATCATAGGTGAAGAATTTCTCCAGCTTTTCATGCCGCTCAGCGGCAGGCAGACCCATTAAATAGCCCATTTCCGCGTTGCCAATGATTTGGGGACGCTCATAGGCAAAATGCTCATAAAAGCCGCTGAGCTCAAGGCCGGGCCGGTTAAACTCCGCCGCGTCAATTTGCAGCTCAGTTTTGGTGGTGGGCGAGAGAATGTCCAGGTTGAGGCCCTGCACCAATTCATTTAAGATGACCATGTTTCACCACCTCCCAAGCGGATTTGATTCAAATGAGAGTATACCTTATCCTTTGAGCGCGTTCAAGCAAACAAAAACCTGCCTGGCCCAATCGGGCGGCAGGCAGGCATTGGATAAACCTAAGCTTACTCTTTGGGCAGGTTGTAAAGGCCGCGGTTGAGGCCGTCATTGATGGCGGAAATGAGCTTGTTGGCCCGCAGTGTGGCGGCGGTGAAGGTGTCGGTATCTTTGGTGATGTTCTCTGGGAAATACAGATCCTTCAAAGCGGACACATCCTTGCCAATCAGGTATTCGGCAATTTCATTATACTGACCCGTCACACCCTTGATCGCTTCATCTTCGCTCTTTAAATAGTCGGTGCCGCGATATCCCAGGGCGCGGTAGCGAATCTCGGTGAACTGATTGTCTTTTAGGGTGAATTGAACCTCAATCTGCGTCGGGTCAATATAGCCGCCGCGATAGGTGCCGTCCGCGTGCTGGAAACCAGGCACAACAGCAGGAGCAGCCATGGCGGTCGCGGCAAACAGCATCACGACCAAGGTTATGAGGAGCATGGATTTCTTCATTGTTAAAAATTCCTTTCAGTATAATGGTTTTACCTTAGATAGTGTGGACACGAGATAAATTTTCTGAGATAATGGTCATACCAACTG
>CAYOOZ010000090.1:0-9228 GCA_964405705.1 uncultured Christensenella sp. | reverse complement strand
AATTCGGACTTGCGCACCTTGTTGGCGGTGCGGGCGATGCCAATCGCGCCCTCGGCGGCGGCAAAGGACTCATGCCCGGCTAAAAAGGCAAAGCACTTGGTCTCCTCTTTGAGGAGCATGGCGCCCAGGTTGCCATGGCCATGGCCCACATCGCGCTGATCGGCCACAGAGCCGGGGATGCAGAAGGCCTGCAGGCCATCGCCAATGGCGACAGCGGCCTGCGCCGCGTTTTTAAGCCCGCGCTTCACCGCCAGGCCCGCGCCCAAGGTATAGGCCCAGACCGCGTTTTCAAAGGCGATGGGCTGGATGCCCTGCACGATCTTGCGAACGTCAATGCCCTTTTCTAAGAGCATCTCGTTGATTTCCTCCAGGGAGGAAAAACCATTGTCTGAAAGCACCTGATTGATTTGCTGTTCACGGCGCTCATAACCTTCAAATTTCGGCATTTGCTTCTCCTCCTTACTGATGGCGCGGGTCGATGTAGGATTTGGCATCCGCGAAGCGGCCATAGGTGCCCACGTTTTTCTCATAGGCTTCCTTGGGGTCCACGCCTTTTTTGATGGCCTCCATCATCTTGCCCAGGTGGCAGAACTGATAGCCGCAGATTTCATCGTTTTCATCCAGGGCCAGCTTGAGCACATAGCCCTCGGCCATTTCAAGGTAGCGGGGGCCCTTTAAGAGGGAGCCATACATGGTGGCCACCTGGCTACGAAGCCCCTTGCCCAGGTCTTCCATGCCAGCGCCCACAGGCAGGCCGCCCTCTGAGAAGGCGCTTTGTGTGCGGCCATAGGCAATCTGCAGGAAGAGCTCGCGCATGGCGGTGTTGATGGCGTCGCAGACCAGGTCGGTGTTGAGGGCTTCCAGCGCGGTCTTGCCGGGCAGGATTTCACTGGCCATGGCGGCGGAATGGGTCATCCCGGAGCAGCCAATGCACTCCACCAGCGCTTCCTGAATGATGCCTTCCTTGACGTTCAAGGTCAATTTGCAGGCGCCCTGCTGAGGCGCGCACCAGCCCACACCATGGGTGAGACCGGAAATGTCCTTGACTTCTTTGGACTGCACCCATTTGCCCTCCTGGGGAATTGGGGCAGCGCCGTGGATTGGCCCGCGTTGAACACAGACCATTTCTTCCAGTTCTTTGGAAATCTGCATGGTCATCCTCCTTGTTTTCATACTTTGAATGGCGTACAAATGGGATTATAGCACAATCCCGCGGATTTTGCCCGGGCGGGACAATTATTGACCAGCAAAAAACAGGCCCGGTTTTGGGGCCTGCTGTTGTTTAGGAGTTTGGGTCAGTTGCGGTGCGCCACCCAGTAATCGCGGACGGTTTCAATGTTTTGGTAGATGTACTCAAAGTCAATCTCCCAAAGCGGGATGTCCGCAAGCTCCAGGTTGCCCTCTGCTTTTTCGTTTTCAGGCCTTACAGACCAGGAACCCAGGGAGACCAGGGGGGAGTAGCCAACGCCCTTGCCATCTTCCCCGCCCATCCAGAACTTGATGAACATCTTGGCCGCGTTGGGGTGCTTTGCATTGTTGGAGATGGCCACGAAGTTTAAGGCCGGGATGCCGTTTGACACCTGCATGGTGGTGGGGCTGTAGGCGATAGCAAAGCCTTCTTCCGCCTTGCGCAGCTTGACGGAGGAGGAATAGCCCACCGGCGGGTTGGTTTGCCCCTTGGCCCCGACCAACTCAATCACCTCATCTGAACCCTTGGCCATGATGGGTTTGTTGGCCAAGAAGCGCTTAATAAAGGCATAGCCCGCGTTGGGCTCATCATCCTCAAGGACAATGGGCTCGCCAAAGACTTTTTCATAGTCCGCCGCCATTTCATCCGCGTGCTGGACCATGGCGGTCAAAGGCGCGCAGTAGGCGTCGTTGCTGGCCGCGTCCTGGAAGACCACCTTGCCCTGCCATTCTTCCTTTGTCAAATCCCACCAGGAGGTGATGGGTGAGCTGTCATAGACTTCGGTGTTGTAAAACCACAGGTTCAACTCCACCATCAGCGGGGTTAAGGTTTTATAGGAGGCCGGCACCTGGCCAAAGATGGAATCGGGCAGGTAGTTGTGCAGGTAGCCCTCGCCCAGGAGTTCAAAGGTGTACTCGCCCACCTGCTCCTTGGAATGGAGGATGTCCACGGTGTAAATGCCGGACTCATACTCTGTGGTGAACTTTTCCTTAAGGGTGCCAGAGGAAATGTCATAGACCTCCACCTCAATGCCGGGATATTGCTCCATAAAGGCATTGGCGACCTTCTGGGTGCGGCTGGAGATGGTGTAGATGACCAATTTGCCCTCCTGCTTGGCCGCCTCATAGAGGACCTCCATGCTTTCATCCAAGAGAAGGCCGTTGTCTTTGGCCCATTGCTCCTCAGAAACACCGGCAAAGGCAGTTAAGGCCAGGGAGAGCAGCAGGAGCGTTGTGAGGAAGAGTGACAGGGTTTTTTTCATGGGGAATCCTCCTTTTATATTGTCTTTAAGAACAATCAACGGTTATTCTTCATCGCTTTCTGAGTACTTAATTAGCCTTCCGCTTTTTGCGTCATAGATGTTTAAAAGCGTGGGCTTGATAAAGAGGTAAAGCGTTTCATCCGTTAAGTAGCGCTTTAAGCCCAGCTGTTTGGCCAGGAAGGATTGGCCATCCACCATCAATTGGATCAGCGTTTCAGAGCCGGCGGGCATGACTGAATACACCCGGGCCTCCAAGGCCCCTTCCACCTTGTCGCGATGGATGGAGATCTGCTCCGGGCGGAAGCCCAGCATGCAGTCAAAGGCCTGCGTTTCGCTGATTTCACCGACACATTGGTCTTTATGAAAGGTCAAAACCCCAAAGGGGCTTTCCACCACCAGGTGATCCCCTTGCATCCTGGCCTTGCCCGTGATGGTGTTGATGCGCGGGTTTCCAATGAAGGAGGCCACCCGCAAGGTGGCCGGGTTTTGATAGACCTCAAGGGGGGTGCCCACCTGCTCAATCCGGCCATCAAAGAAAATGGCGATGCGGGTGGACAGGGTCAGGGCTTCCACCTGGTCGTGGGTGACATAGACGATGGTGGTGCCCATCTCCTGGTGCAGGCGCTTTAACTCGCTGCGCATGTCAATGCGCAGCTTGGCGTCCAGGTTGGAGAGCGGCTCATCCAACAAAAGCAGTTTGGGCGCGCTGGCAATGGCCCTGGCGATGGCCACCCTTTGCTGCTGGCCGCCGGATAATTCAGAAGGGTAGCGGCCAGCGAACTCCAAAATCTGCATCCGGGACAAGGCGCTTTCCACCAGCTCGGTGATTTTGGATTTTTGCAGCTTGGCGACCTTTAAGCCAAAGGCCACGTTGTCAAAGACCGTCATGTGCGGCCAAAGCGCGTAGGACTGAAAGACCAGGTTGAGCCCGCGCTTGGCGGGCGGCTCAAAGTATTGTTCAGGCGCGTTGACAATGAGCCGCTCATCCAGGTGGATGGTGCCTGACTGTGGCTTTTCAAGCCCGGCAATCACCCGAAGGGTGGTGGTCTTGCCGCATCCTGAGGGGCCTAAGAGGGTCATGAATTCGCCGTCCTCAATTAAGAGGTCCACATCCTTTAGGACATGGTTGCTCCCATAAAACTTGTTGATGCCTTTTAAATCAATCCTGCTCATTTATCCTCCCAAGCCCCCTGCGATGTCCGCATGGAAAAACTTATTGGCAACCCAGTAGAAAAAGAAGACCAGCACAAACATCACAATGGCCACCGCGCTGGCTGGCTGCTGAAAGCCGCCGGTGGAATAGGTGTAGGCCATGTAGGGTAGGGTGGCCTGGCTGGGTGTCATTAAGATGATGATCAAGTCCAATTCCTTCATGATGCTGATGAGAATCAGCATCAGCCCGCTCATAAAGCCGTTTTTGGCCAGGGGGAAGACAATCCGAAGGAAGCGGGTGATGAAGCTGGCGCCTGCCAATTGGCCAGCCTCCTCCAATTCCGTGCTGATTTGCAGCATATTGGAGGTGCCCGCCCTGGAAGCAAAGGGCAGGTGCTTGACAATGGACACCAAAACAAGGATAGCAAAGGTGCCATACAGGGAGGGAATCAAGGTGAAGGTGGTGCCAAAGAGCGTTATTTTGCTGGGTGTGGCGAACATGGCCAGGTACATGGCGCCAAAGGCGATGGAGGGAATCAGATACGGGATAAACACCATCTGCTCCACCAGCTTGCCGCTTTTTAAGTGCCGGCCCCGTGAATTGATGTAGCCCAGCAATTGGCCAAAGACCGTGGCCAGAATGGAGGTCAATGCCACCAGCATCAGGGTGTTTTTGACAAACATAAAAAACTGGGAGGAGCGGAAGACCCCGGGCAGGCCATCGGATATCAGGGGATTGGCCTCGCCAATCCAGTAGTGGAGGGTGAAGTTGGACAAACCATAATCCCCCGCCCTTAACATGAAGGTTTGATACAGCAAAATGCCCAGGGGCAGGACGACGGCGATTAAGAGAAAAAGCACCAATAAGGAGACCAAAAGCCACTTCCACCCGCCCAGGGACAAGAGGTTGGTGCGCCCACCCTTGCCGCCGATGGTGGCGTAGGACTTGCGCGAGCCGATGAGCTTTTGATTGATAAAGATGTTGATGGAGGCCAGGGCAATCAAGACCAGGCTGATGGCAAAGCCCGTCCCCTTCTCCCGCTGGATTGTGGAATATAGGGAGGTAGAGATCGTGTAGTAATTGATCTTCAGCCCCAGGAAGGAGGGCACGCCAAAGGTGCCCATGCTCTTAGAAAAGGTGAGGATGAGGCTGGATAAAATGGCCGGCATGACCAGGGGGAAGGTGATTTTCCGTAAAATCAGGGTCTTCTTGGCGCCGACGATCTCCCCCATCTCCTCCAATTCTGAGTTGATGGAGCGTAAGGCGGCGGACACCAGCAAATAGGCATAGGCATAATAATGGATGCTGAGCACCGAGATGATGGCGACCGGGCCATAGGCCAGCCAATCGGGGGATTGGATGCCCAGATAGCTTAAAAACCCGGCCGAGCCGCCGATGGTTTCATTGCGGAAGACCGATAGCCAGGCGATGGACTTGGTCCAGGAGGGCAGCATGTAGGGGATGATGACGGCCAGTGAAAAGAACTTCTTAAACGGCAAATCTGTCCTCACCATCAGCCAGGCAATCAGGGAGCCCAAGCTGATGGAGATGGCGCTGGTCCACAGCGCGATCACAAGGGAGTTATAAAGGGGCAGCCAAAAGAGGTTGCGGGACACCTCGCTAAATAAAAGGCGGTTCCAGTAGTACAGCGTCCCCTCCCCCACGCTGCCGCCCGGCACGCGGCGCAGGTCTGCCCTGGCCAAGGTCAGGGTGGTGCGCACCATTTCAAACAGAGGCACGATGATGAGGTAGGCCAACAGCAAGACGGACACCAGGGTGATGAGGTTGTAGGGATTGGTCAGGGCGTTGCGCATCTGGTTTTTAAGCCGGCGTCTTTTTACGCCCTTGTCCGGCTCCTTTTTTGGATGAAGAGGCCTGATGCTCATGAAATCACCTTTCCTCAGTAAAATGATAGCGCTCCGGGGGAGCGGCCCGCTTTACAACAAGACAAAGCAGATGTACTTCAATTGGGTGTATTATCCTGTATTGTAAAGTTTGTGTCAAGTTTTCGTAAGTTTTTCTTTGATGTTTGCAAATCAAGAAAGCAACAAGCAAAAAGCACCCCTTGGGGTGCCAAAAAAGTGAAGGGATTTCGCGTTTGGGCGGTTACACCAGGCTGATGGCCAAGACGAACTGGGCCAGGTAGTACAAGAGGATGCAGGCGCGATCCCAGGGGTTTTTCTCCGGAAAGAGCAGGCGTCTGGCGATGATGGCATCTGAGAGCATAAAGAGCACCGCCCCCAAGAAGACCAGTGGCGGCTGGGCCAGGGCCAGGGCCACCATCAGGCTGATGATGAGGGAATAGGCGTAATAGGGAAGGCGGGCCTTTTTATCCTTGCCCGGGACCAAGAGGGTGACCAAGCTGGACAGGGTGAGAAGGGCCAAAAACAAGATCAGGGAGGGCAGGGCAGGCAGAGCGCGCAGCAGGAAGGAGGCGATGAAGAACAAATGCCCCAGGGCAAAGCAGGCCGTGCCCCAGATAAACTTGATCTCCAAGAGCACATCCGCCGCCGCGCACAGGAAGATGCCCAGGGATAAAACCAGCATATAGTCCTGACCATGAACAAAATAGGTATATAGCGCGTAAAGCCCGGCCAAGGCGGTGGTGCCGCCCTTGAAGGCCAGGCGGACTTCGTCCTTTTGCCTGCCGCTTTCGCTCATCACCTGGTAGGTGGTGCCCAAAAGGGCCATCAGGACAAACAACAGGATTACAAGGCCCAAATGACTCATGAGAGGATATCGGCCGCGGCGATTTCGGCCGCGGTTTCATTGGCCTGGTTGTTCATGCTCTCCATGCGGGCGCGGGCCTTTTTGCGCCAGCCGCCATAGCGGTAGGCCAGGATGTTGATGAGGGCGCCGGAGACCCAGGTGATGAGGAGGGCGTAGTAGACCATCTGCGGGTTGCCAGCGGGCAGGGCTTCTGTCTTTGATAAATGGACCAGCAAATAGGACAGGGGCACGCGCAGGAGGACAGAGGTGATGAGGGAAATCCACATGGGCGTGGTGGCGTCCCCCGCGCCGCGCATGACGCCAGAGAGGCTTTGAATCACCGCCATGGCAATGAAGCCCAGGGAGAGGATGCGGATAAAGCTCATGCCGTGGGTGATGATGCTCTCTGTGGGCGTAAACAGGCTCATGATGTCATGGCCAAAGATGAGGACGGCCGTGGTCATGATGACAGCGGTGCCAAGGGCCAGGGCCACCCCCTGCTTGGCGCCCAATTGCGCCCGGTCCAGCCTGCGGCCGCCGATGTTTTGCCCGGTGAAGGTGGTCATGGCCATGCCGTAGGAGAAATTGGGCATCATGGCAAAGCCGTCCACGCGCATGGAGATGGTGGCCGCGGCGATGATGTCAGGGCCAAAGGTGTTTTGAAGCCGCTGCACCAGGATGATGGCCATGGAGAAGATGGCCTGGGTGACGCCAGAGGGCAGGCCCAGGCGGACGATGTCGCGCACGGTCTCCCGGTCAAGCTTCAGGGTTTCCTTTTTAATTTCAAAGGTGGCCTGCATTTTGCGCAATTTGTAATAGCACAGGAAGGCGGAGACAAACTGGGAGATGATGGTGGCCCAGGCCACGCCGGGCACGCCCATTTTTAAGCTGATGACAAACCACAGGTCCAGCACGATGTTGAGGACGCTGGTCAACAGCAAGAAGCCCAGGGCGGAGAAGCTGTCCCCCATGCCCCTTAGGATGCCTGAAAAAATATTATAGTAGGTGAAGCCCAGGATGCCCCAGAAATAGATTTGCAAATAATCAATGGCATCCTTGATGATGACCTCCGGCGTGTTCAAAGCCCGCAAGATGGCCGGGGAGAAGGCCACGCCCAGCACCATAATGACCACAGACACCAGGGCGGTTAGGGTGATGCAGTTGCCAATGGCGATGCTCAGCCGATTTTTGTCCTTGGCGCCAAAGTACTGGGACACCAGGATGCCAGCGCCGGTGGAGATGCCCACAAACAGGGCGATCATGAACATCAAAATGGGGCCGGTGGAGCCAACGGCCGCCAGCGCGTTATCCCCAACATACTGGCCCACCACCACAGAGTCGGTGGAGGCGTAGAGCTGCTGGGCGATATTGCCAATCAGCATGGGCACGGCAAACTCCAGGATGCGCTTCCAAGGCGCGCCGGAGGTCATGTTGCGGGGCGCGAAGAGGACTTTTAGTTTCTGCATGTGAACCTTCTTTCTATTTAGAGGCACATTATACCTGTAAGCCGTCCCAGTTTCAATGCCAAAGCGGTTTGGGGTATACTCTCTGAATGAAGAAAGTCATTCCGCATTGCAAGCTGAGTAAACGGGCCAAAAAAGGCCAAGCCCAGGAAAAACGTGTCACCTGGGCGTTTTCGCCGGTGAGCCGGGTGAAGGAGAGCGGCAAGGTCTACAAAAGGCACAAGATGAAGAAGGAAAGCGCTGATTGACTGGCCTGCCGCTTCTGGTTAAAATGGCAGGGCAAATGAATCCCGGGGTATGAAAGGGAACGTATGGACATGATTTTTTCCGCCATCATGGGCGTGGTGCAGGGCCTGTCTGAGTTTTTGCCGATTTCCTCCTCCGGCCACCTGATTGTGGCGGAGAAACTGCTGGGCCTTTTGGGCTATCAAAAGGGCGGCTCTGCCATTGCGTTTTATGTGATGCTGCACATGGGCACCCTGATCGCCGTGGCCCTGATCTTCTGGAAGGATTGGGTGGACATGCTGCTGCACCCGATCAAGAACAAGACCCTGCTGCTGCTCTTCATTGCCTCCCTGCCCGCCCTCTTTGTCAAAATCATCCTGGGCGACCACCTGGACCGGCTGTTTGACGGCTGGTTTTTGGGCATTTCCTTCCTCATCACCGCCCTCTTCCTGGTGCTCATTGAGGTCTTGGACCGGAAAAGGGCCGGCCAGCCCCGCAAAACCGAGGTGGACATGAACAGCGCCCTCATCATGGGCGGGTTTCAGGGTATTGCCCTTTTGCCCGGTGTCAGCCGCAGCGGCTCCACCCTCTTGGGCGGCATCCTCTCGGGCCTTGACCGCAGGACAGCGGCCAAGTTCTCCTTCATGATGTCGGCCCCCGCCATCCTGGGAAGCTTCATTGTGGAGGGCAAGGACGCGGTGGAGCAGTATGGCCTCTCCTCCCTGTTTGACGCGCAGACCCTCATTGGCATGGTCTTATCCGCCATCTCCGGCTACCTGGCCATCCGCTATATGCTCAAGCTCATTGAACGCATCAGTTTTTTCAAGTTCGCGGCCTATGTGGCCGTGGTGGGCATCATCGTGCTCATCTTCCAATTGACCGGTACCGCAGGCTTCCCCCCCATCGCCCTCCCTAAATTGTAAAGGAGACCATTTTGAAAGCAATTCTGGCCCTATTGCTGGTCCTAAGCCAGCTCATCCTCCTCCCCATTCCGATTTCTGCTGAAGAACCCTACTACCCAACGCCCTCACAGCACATCACCAATGGCCAGGGCTATTGGGAAACGCCCATGAACATCAATGACCACGCCGCCATTTGGGCCATGCTGCAAAGCCCGGTGACAGTCGTGAAGGGCAAGCAAAAATCCCAACAGGTGCTCTACAAGGAGCCAGACAGCAAGTCTGAGCCCGTGGGGGACGTGACCCGGGATTCCCAGGGGCTGCATGTA
>CAYOOZ010000089.1:0-9249 GCA_964405705.1 uncultured Christensenella sp. | reverse complement strand
GGGCGAGAAGAAATGCTCGACCCCTCATCTGTATGAGAAAGACCTCCAGCAGGCCTTCGTCAGTTTCGTGAACGGGCTGATCGCCGACCGCGAGGAGATTCTGGCCGGCTTGCAGGAAGCACTGGCCGCCATCACCGACAACACCGCCCTGGAGCGGGAGCGTGATTCCCTGCAGACTGAGTGCGAGGTCGTCATGGAACTCATGCGCAAGATGGTCCAGGAAAATGCGCGCACTGCCCAGGACCAGAGCGATTACACTGCCCGGTACGGCAGCATGACCCAGCGCTATGACAAGGCGAACCAAAGGTTGGCCGAGGTTGAGAGAAGCATCACCGCCCGCAGCGCCAAGCGGCTGGAGCTCGAGGCGATCATGCGCGAGTTAGGCAGTCGGAGTGAGCTATTGACCTGCTTTGATGAGGGCTTGTGGCTGGGCATTGTGCATCAGGTCAGGGTGATGGGAGCTGGGGAGTTTGAGTTTGTGTTGAGGGGGGAGGGTGGGTAAAGTTACGGCTTGCCATACCGCCAGTACAACTTATCAATCATATCAACTATCAACAAACTATTGCCTTTTCCTCTAAAGCTATATAGCGCGTATCTGACCTGCCTCCATCTCATGCACAGTATCACACAAAGCTTTAATATCACCAGCAATATGACTGGCCATCAGAATGGTTGCTCCCCGTTCCTTTTGCTTCTTGAGAAGCATCCTAATATCCTCGGTTGACATGCCCTCCAGGTAATGCAGCATTACACAGACCCGGTATATCTCCGGCAGGCGTTCCACCGAGTCCTGCACACTAAAGTCAGTCGCTTCTACAGGTATTTCCGGCAGACTGGCCATAGGTATCAGCCTGGCTTGCTTACGATAGATGCTCTTACATTCGTTAATCAGGATTCGGACGAGCCAGCTATCAAACACGGCTGGATTGCGTAAGTTGGCGCGCTTCTCCCAGGCCTTCATCAAGGCTTGTTGTATAGCGTCCTGTCGATCAGCCTCGCTTTTCAACATGCCACAGGCAACACGGTACATAATGTCTTGAATCCCTAGAGCCTTCCTTGTAAAATCTGCACGGTCTAGCAATCAGTAACCTCCTGATCAGGTGAAGGTGAAGTAGATGCATCTGCCTATTAGATGCATGAGAAGCAGATAATGTCCACTCACAGTGTAAAGATTTTATTTAGTCAAAGCCTCAGTTGTTCTTAAAGGAACACAAGAAAACCGCCATTTTAGCAGCTCAGTTGGCCAGCATATTCAGTTTTCAAGGCTTTCCAGCCTTTTTCTTGGTCAGATCGTCCATCACATAACTCTTTCCAGTCTTCGGTGTCGGCGGCATCAACCCACTCTTCTAACGAGATAACAATACTGGAAATCGCGCACCGCCCAGGACCAGAGCGATTACACCGCCCGGTACGCCAGCATGACCCAGCGCTATGACAAGGCGAACCAGCAGCTGGCCGAGGTTGAGAGGAGCATCACCGCCCGAAGCGCCAAGCGGCAGGAGCTAGAGGCCTTCATGCGGGAGCTGGGTAGTCGGAGTGAGCTTTTGACCTGCTTTGATGAGGGTCTATGGCTGGGTATTGTGCATCAGGTCAGGGTGACTGGGGCTGGGGATTTTGAGTTTGTGTTGAAGGGTGGGTTGAAGTAAGTAGTCGGTAATCGGAAACTTACTCAACATTAACTATGAATTCCCTTGACATCGCTACACATTGACCACGTTTGAGTAGGAAAGCTTGAACAAAGTGAGTTCCATGATATGCTGTACTTTCATGTCGTTTCGTTGTATTAACCTCAGTTTCAAAGCCTCCACGCAAACAATTTGCTTGGCTTGCTTCAAAGCCTGTATTCACTACTAGCCACTTTACAGTGTATCCGTTTTTCAATAGATTTGGAGGGGCATAAACACTAAAGTCTATGGAACTCCCTTTGGGTATTGCTCGACCATTGTTTACGTATTCATAGGTTCTATCATTCGTTGCTACTTTTGCCCCGATTTTAATGCTAAAATGTTTAGGTAGCCTAAAAGGTGGTTTCTGTCTGTGTGATACCACCAAAGCTCTTTGAATTTCAAACTCTTTTGGTGTTTTGGCAGGCCCAATTAGTTCATTGGGAACCGGTGCCATATTCGCTACAGCTCTGTTTACAACAATCTCGCCCAAACTGTTCTCTAGCACAGTAAAATCATCCAGTATACTCAACGGCATCGTAACTAGATCGTTTCTCGCTTGCCTTAGCCAGCGAAAAAAAGCTAAAGCCTTCTTAGGCTCCGAATTCCACCTCTCTGCAAAGTTTTCCTGTTCATTACTAGGATTTGTTATTGTATATTGATTGCCTACTAGTGTGATAAAGGAATCCATTGTTTCAAGAATTCCTCTCACAGCATCATAAACTCCTATTGCGCCAGTATAGGCCCTGGCGGCTAGTGTTGTTATGATTATCGATATTGGCTTGTCTTCAGGATCATCTTCAAAAAACTTATCTCTATGTCGCTTAAGGACTTGAATAGCGCGCTGTAAGGGAAGCTTTACAGAGTTATTCTCAACCTTTACTGGCTCTACTCCAGCAGTTGCATCTTTAGTATGGTGCTCCATTTTTAGAGGAACCTTTTTCCGTTTATCAAACCATGCAGAGTATCCTTTAGGGTTGCTAAAAACATATGAATAGACATCCGAGGTTAACTTGTTTGTGACTTGGATTCCACTTAATACTGAGTAATCTGGAATTGCTGGCGTAATATCAATATGGAATTGTGCTCTATCAGAATATGCAATTCTCCAGCACCGTTTCTTCTCTTCCAGCATCGACGAATATCTTTGAGAGTTGCGAAGGATTTCGCCCAACTCCAATTTAAGCGTTCTTGGAGAGATTCCCGGGTTGTCGTGTACTTCACAAACCAAATCAAGATCGTATTCATCTTCATCATTCAGTGGTCTGATGACTGTTCCAAGCATGAAAGATCCTTGTGTGTATACATTAATCGACAATTCCCAATGATTATCGATGTATTCACCTAGCGCAGTATAGCTCGTAACTGCTCTTTCAAAAAGCGTTTCAGAAATATCCAGCTCTTCAGCAATTCGCAAATATAGATTGTTCAACTCGTTATACGTCACTCTGCCCTCCTATCGTCAAGGCGTGTATAAAACCATTCTGTGGATTCTCATCATATATTAACAGCCTGTTATCTGTTTTCGGCATATAATCCATACCAAAACGAATTGCCAACGATGAAGGCATTGCCGAGAATACATGTATATCCTTATCTTTGCCATGAAAATGCTTGATACGATCTATAGTTTCTCTTGAAATTGAAACAAATTCATCCATAACAGCAGGGCAGTTGACAAAATCTCTGTTCGGTGCGTCGATTGTAATAGTATAAATTGCTGTATCATCACCTATCTTCTGAACTATTCTACTAGGGTGAATCGCACTACTAAGAGCAAATACGAGCGCAATCTGTGCAGATGTTGTTAGATTTTTGGGGGGTACTAAAACAAAGTCAATAGGTGAAGTTTCCTCTCCCCAATGCCACTTATTATGTTCACGTCTGTGGCATTGAAAAACCGATACATTATACTTATCATTCAGCAATCGCCCTAATAACATGAGTAATGGCTGCGGTGCCAAGGCAAAAAGCGAAATGTTTGCACCATTTGCTAGTACACCTGCGACCTTCTTTTGCACAGCCTTCTGAAGATTCGCTGCATGACTGGTGAAATAATCATCATCGGATTCCTTTCGCAAATCTCCATATATTCCTAAATCGATCGGAGATTGTTCAGAAGGATATCTTCCGTACTTAGTTAGTGCGTTTCTAGCATCTCCTTCATTTATCGATAAATGTGCATCTGAGATGTTAGAAGTGTAGAATACCATGTGAGAACTTAGTTCTGTACCAACACTAGTTTGAGTATGGATGCGTTGCTCATGTTCACGTTTCATCTCCAATAGGATTTCTGGTGTGTATATATCAACATTGCGATCAATTGTCACATGACACTGAGCACATACAAGCATCAAATTCTCTATCGAATCCTTGATTTCATCAGCTTCTTCGAGATACCGAGGGCCACCAATGCTCACAGCATGAATATGTGCTTTTTCAGCAAGATTCAACTTTGCCCCTGTAACACTGTGCCTATAGAGAACTTTGTTACATCCTCTAAACTCACAACGCCCTGCAGCAATTCCCCATAATAGGCGTTGAACATCTGCTGGAATACTCTTCCTGGGTCGAGACATTAAGGCCTCCTTATATACAACGCACAATCAATACTAATACCAAAGACTGCTTTTGTGCCTCAGCAATGAGCAATCACATTATACCAGAACTTAGACTATACGTCACACAAAAAACCACAATATGTAGTGGTCTGTGCTTAATGAAATACTAAATATCGCCTTTGAGTATGACATCGAATTGTCCAGGATTTCGGGTTTTTTTGTTTGGGCTATTCATAACTTACCCTTGCCTAGGCATTCTAGAGATGCAACGGGTGCCTAACCTTATATTGCAGTGCAACCCCCTTACGCCAAAACGCAACCACCTGGTTGCATCCATGCGTTTGTATCAATTCTTGGTTCTCGATACACTCGTCGTCGCGGACTTCGCTTAGTTCGCGGCGGCTTTTTTCTTGCAGAAAACGCCACCTCTCACACCGCTGCGTCGCTCCTCCTCTTCCGTGAAAAGCAGGCTTTTCACGGGCGGGACGAAGACGAGGAGACGGGAAAGTCCGCTCCACTCAAAACCGGGCGATTCTGCGGAATCACCCGGTTTTTCGCACCGCTCCCTTGCTCCTCCTTCTCCGTCAAAAGCAGGTTTTCACGGGCGGGGACGGGGTTACGGGGCTGCGGAATACCAAATATCAAGTTTTATGCGGGCTACACTGAACTCGCGACGCCCTTTTTCATTTCATTCAAAGGGCCTCTCTCGCAGCGTTCCGCCGCTCCGCCTATTCCGTGAAAAGCAGGCTTTTCACGGGCGGGGACGGGGTTACGTGGCTGCGGAATACCAAATATCAAGTTTTGTGCAGGCTACATTGAACTCGCAACGCCCTTTTTCATTTCAATCAAAGGGCCTCTCTCGCAGCGTTCCGCCGCTCCGCCTTTTACGTGAAAAACAGGTTTTCGGAAAAGCAGAAGGAGTTGAGCAGAAAAAAAGTATTGACGCGGTCCTTTGTGAATCAAGCCGTGAGGCACACCTTAAAGCTTTAATAGCAGCTCCTCCAAGCATGTCTTTACTCCTTCTTCTTCACCCTTTGAGAAGAGGCGACCACGCCGCGCTGGATCATGATGAAGAGGAGGAGCAGCACGCTGGTAAAAATCTTGGCCCACCAGGAGTTCATGGATCCATTGAAGGTGATGATGGCCGGGATGGTGGCCTTGAGCAGCACGCCAAAGAGTGTCCCAAACATGTAGCCGACCCCGCCAGAGAGCATGACCCCGCCAATAACGCAGGCGGAGATGACATCCAGTTCCGTTCCCATGAGGGAGAGGTTCCAGCCAGACTTGACATACAGGGCATAGGAAATACCGGCCAGAACAGAACACAGGCCATTGAAGCTGTACACCAGCACCTTGGTGCGCGTGACCGGCAATCCCATGAGGTTGGCCGATTGCTCATTGCCGCCAATGGCATAGACATTGCGCCCGAACCTTGTTTTTTGCAGGATGATGGCGCCAAGGATGATCATGGCCAGGAAGATGATGGTATTTAAGTCGATGCTGGCCACTGGTTTGATTTTGACCCACTCACCCTTGTCATTGGGCCAGGTTAGATAAATCTTAAAGCCCGCCAGCGCGTCGATCATGCTGTGCTTAATGGAGATGGATTCCCGGCTGATGAGGGAGCAGACACCGCGGGCAAAGAACATGCCGGTCAAGGTGGTGATGAAGGGCGGGACATTCAGATACTGGATGCAGGCACCCATGAGCGCGCCCAAGCCAACACCAAACAACAGCGCCAGGGCGATGCAAACCAGGGGGTGCAGCCCCAAAACCGAGGTGCCATAGGCGATGATCATGCCAGTGAGGGAGGCGACAGCGGCCACTGACAAGTCAATCCCGCCGGTGATCAAAACCAAGGTCATGCCGACCGCGGAGATGCCGATGTAAGCATTGTCCGAAAAGAACAGCATGAAGGTGCGGATAGAGGTAAAGCCCTTGTTGCCATAAAGGATGGCGCCAAAGAAATAGATCAGCAGGAAGATGCCGATGGTGGCGTAGACCATCAGGTACTTGGGGTTATTCAGCCATGATTTGATCCGTTTGAGCGGCATGGCAGTGCTTTGATTATGCACGGGCTTCACCTCCCATGGCGGATTTGATCCTGCCCCTGCGCTTGGCCAGGGCGTTCCTCACTGGCTCTGACTGCAGCACGATGACCACCGCGATGATCAGCGCCTTAAAGGCCATAATGGCCTCTGACACCACACCAAAGTAGAGCACCAGGGTGGTGATGGTGCGGATAATCAGGGAGCCGATGACAGTGCCAAAGAGGCTGAACTTGCCGCCGGTCATGCTGGTGCCGCCAATGACAACCGCCAGGATGGCATCCATCTCATAGCCTAGGCCGGCGTTGTTGGAATCGTTTGAGGAGATGCGGCTGGAATAGATCAGGCCGGAGATGCCCGCCAAAAACCCGGTGATCATGTAGGCGATGATGATGATGGTGTCCGAGCGCAGGCCGGACACACGGCTGGCATTGGGGTTGATGCCCACAGACTCCACAAACATGCCAAAGGAAGTCTTCCTGACAAAGAGCATGACCGATAAAACCACCAGCAAGGTGATGACAATCGGAAAGGGAATGCCCAAAACGCTGCCGTTACCGATGAATTTAAAGGGGGTAAACTGGGTGGTGAACTGCTTGCCGTTGGTGACAATCTGGGCGATGCCCCGGCCACCTACCATCAATATCAAGGTGGCAATGATGGGCTGTATCTTCATTTTGCCAATCAACACGCCATTAAAAAGGCCCATCAAGAGGCAGGCCAGAAGCGGCAGCAGGATGGCCAGGTAGAAGGGCTGCACCGAATAATCCCCCGGGGTGTTATAGACCAGCACGTCCCAGCGGAGGAACTTAAGGGCGATAGCGCCAGACACGGCCACCAAGGCACCCACGGAGATATCGGTGCCGCCCAGGGCAATCACCAGCGTCATGCCCATGGCGATGATGGTGATTTCAGAAGCACGGTTTAAAATATCAATCGGCGTGCCAAAGAGCACCGTGCTGCCATCCCCCAGGGTACGCAGCTGGATGCTGAGGAAGTCCGGCCTTAGGATAAAGCCAATCAGCAAAATCAGGAACTCCGCCACGATGGCCCAGAAGAGCTTGGAACGCAGGAAACCTTTGTTAGCCATCAGCTTGTTCATGTCTTCACCTCCTCCTGGGCAATGACGGACAGGATGGTGTTTTGGTCACAACCCTCCCCATCCAGCTCCGCCACCTTTTTTAAATCCCGCATGACCAGGATACGGTTGGAGCAGCGGATGATCTCGTCCATCTCTGAGCTGATGAAGATGATGCCCATGCCGTTTTCACACATCTCCAGCATCAAGCGCTGGATCTCAGCCTTGGCGCCCACGTCAATGCCGCGGGTGGGCTCATCCAGAATCAATAAATCAGGCTGGGTGGCCATCCAACGCGCCAAGATCACCTTTTGCTGGTTGCCGCCGGACAATTCCCCCACCTTTTTATCCGCATTGGGCGTGGCGATGGCCAACAGCTTGATGTATTTGTCCGCCAGCTCCTCCTGTTCCTTTGGGGGCAGGGGATGCATAAAGCCACGGGTGGCCTGCACCGCCAGGGCGATGTTCTCCCTGATGGACAGGTCGCCAATGATGCCATCCCGCTTGCGATCCTCCGGGCAGAAGGCCATTTTCTTTTTGATGGCGTCCAGGGGAATCTTTAAGCTGACCGGCTCACCCTTGATATGGACCTTGCCCTTTTGCGCGGAGGTCACCCCAAAGAGCATTTCCGCGGTTTCGGTACGGCCCGAGCCCAAGAGTCCGGCAAAGCCCAACAGCTCGCCTTTTTTGATGTTGAGGGAGATGTCCTCCACCTTGCCCGGGATGCCAATCCCGCGGGCTTCCAGCACCAGGGGCGCGCCATCCTGCTGCCTGGCCTTTTTTAAGGTATAGATTTCATTGATGTCCTTGCCAATCATGCTGGTGACCAATTCCAATTTGGAGATCTTATCGGCCTCAAACGCCCCGACCAAACGACCGTTGCGCAGCACCGTCAAGCGGTCTGACACGGCAAAGACCTGGTCTAAGAAATGGGTGATGAAGATGATGCCAAGCCCCTGCGCCTTGAGCTCCCTCATGACGGCAAAGAGGTTTTGGACCTCCTTCTCATCCAGGGAGGAGGTAGGCTCATCCAAGATGAGTATTTTGGCATTGATGTCCACCGCGCGCGCGATGGAGGCCATCTGCTGAACGGCGTTGGAATATACGGACAAGGGCAGGGTGACATCGATATCCATGCCCATTTTACGCATCAGCTCCCCCGCGCGGCGGTTGATGGTCTTCCAGTCGATGCGGCGGCCCTTTAAGGGCTGACGGCCGATAAAGATGTTTTCCGCCACCGTCAGGTTGGGGCAGAGGTTGACCTCCTGATAGACGGTGGAGATGCCCAGGTTCTGGGCTTCCAGGGTGGAAGCGGGCTTGATGGCCTTGCCTTCTTTTATTATCTGGCCCGCGTCCATGCGGTGCACGCCGGTGAGCACCTTAATCAGCGTGGATTTGCCAGCGCCGTTTTCCCCCAGCAAGGCATGGATTTCGCCCTTTCTCAAGGTAAAATCCACCTTATTCAGGGCCTTAACGCCTGGAAACGCCATTTCGATGCCCTTCATTTCCAGAATGATGTCCTGCAAAAAACCACCCTTTCCGTCTGTCCACAAGCTGCCTGATAGTTTGATACGGAGAAGGACGGATGAGGGAAAAGCCCTCACCCGTCCGGGCTAAATGATGATACCGTAGGGTTAATTAGTAGAGGCGCTCGCCAATCTTGTCCTCAGCCTTCTCAGAAAGCCTTCCATCAGCGGAGTAGACGATGCCGCCCTCAGCGTCAAAAGCGCCTTCTTCCGGGTGAATGAGGGTCTTGTCCATGGCTTCGCCATCGATGAGCCGCTTGAGCGCGTCCACTACGAAGGGGCCATACAGGGGGGTGCACTCGATGGTAGCGTTCATGTCGCCGGCGATGATGGCGTCAAACGCGGTCTTGGGGGCGTCGCAGCCAACGATGA
>CAYOOZ010000088.1:0-9315 GCA_964405705.1 uncultured Christensenella sp. | reverse complement strand
CGCGCTGAAATCACCGACGTAGCCAACGCCATTTATGACGGCACCAGCGTGATCATGCTCTCTGGCGAAACCGCAAACGGTAAATACCCAGTAGAAGCGGTGCGCACCATGGCCCGCATCACCGAGCGGACTGAAAACGACATCAACTACAAAAAGCGCTTCTTTGTGGACAACATGTACCAGGACGCCCATGACATCACCGATGCCATCTCCCACGCGACCTGCCTGATCGCCTACAACCTAAACGCCAAGGCCATCATCACCGTGACCAAGTCCGGCGCCACGGCCTACATGATCAGCCGCTTCCGCAGCGATATCCCCATTATCGCCTGCACCCCGGATGCGACCGTCTGGCGGCAGATGAGCATGTCCTGGGGCGTCAGGGGGCTGATGGTGGGCGAGGAGAAGATCATGGAAGTGCTGTTTGAAAGCGCCATTAACGCCGCCAAACACGAAGGCCTGGTCAACTCCGGCGACCTGGTGGTGTTGACCACCGGTATCCCGCTGTCCCAGTCTGGCTCCACCAACCTGGTCAAAGTGACCCACGTGCCGGACTAAGGCCCGCGCCTAAACAACAAATTCACCGCCGCGCTCCCGAAGGAGCGCGGTTTTTATTGAAAATCCGATAGCAGATGAACTTTTGTTCAACTCCCGCTTGACGATTGTAAAATATGGTGGTATATTGACCGCGTAAACGATTTATATTTGATAATCCTTAGCAAGTCAGGTCATTTGATCCTGTCCAACGGTGGAGGCTCCCAAGCTTTATGCCAAAGAAGGCATTTAGAATATTTGAGGAGGATAACCATGAAAAACTGGCAACGCAAAACCCTGGGACTGCTACTGGTGATGTGCCTGCTGCTGGGCCTTGGCGCCACGGCGCTGGCGCAGACAGACGTCACCCAACTGCCGCGCAATGAGACAATGTACTTTGCCGGACAGCAATGGAACAGCATCATCGGCTGGAACCCCCTGTCCAGCGACAACAACAACGCCATGGCCCTGGCGGACAGCGGCGGTGGCAGCCGCATCATCATGTTTGAAACGCTCTATATGTACAATGCCTTGGACGGCGCCATGGTGCCCCTTTTGGCCGATGGCCCCTATGCCTGGAACGAGGATTTGACCGAGATGACGGTCAAAATCAAGCCCGCGGCCAAGTGGAATGACGGCACGGCGCTGACCGCGCACGACGTGGTGTCCACCTTTGAAACGGGCAAGAAGCTGGCCAACTCCATGGCGACCGGCTTTACCGCCTTCATTGACACCATTGAGGCGGTGGATGACTACACCTTGGTCATCAAGGCTGTTAAAGCTGAGGATGGCAAGCCAGCCAACCCGCTGATGGTCCAGCAGTTTGTGGGCCAAGCCTACGTCGCTCAGAAGGCCTGGATTGAGACCTTAAGCGCGCGCCACAACGGCGACCCCACCGCCATGAAGCAGGACAAGGCCGAAGACGTGGCCTTCTCTGGCCCCTATGGCCCGATGTTTGATGATGACACCAAGGTCATCTTCATCCGCAATGAGAACTACTGGGGCCAGGACGCTTCCATGTGGGGCAAACTGCCCGTGCCCCGCTACCTGGGCCATGCCATGTACGCGGATAACAACGCTGCCTTGGCCGCCCTGGTGGATGGCCAGGTGGACGTAGCCCAGCTGTTCATCGCCAATGTGCAGGACCTCTGGCTCAAGGAAGGCCTGCCGATTTCCACCTACATTGACGAGCCGCCCTATGGCATCTGCGTCAACATGCCCACCGCCTTTTTTAACCTCAATATCCCGGAGCTTAACAACGTCGCCATCCGCAAGGCCATTGCCATCGCGGTGGACTATGACGAGATCATCGCCAACGCCATGACCAACCAAAGCCCCAGCTTTACCGACGTACCCCGCTCCATGATGAACCCCACCCCCGGTGAGCAGGCCCTGTTTGACCATGAGGCTGTGAAGGACCTGCAATGGGCGGGCAAGGACGTGGAAGGCGCCAAGAAGCTGCTGGATGAGGCCGGCATTGTGGACGCTGACGGAGACGGCTGGCGCGAATTGGACGGCAAGAAATTAAGCTTCAAGGTCTCCGCCCCCAATGGCTGGACGGACTGGATGGCCGCCATGGAAATCGTGGCCGCTGCTGGCAAGAACATCGGCATTGAGCTGGTCAGCGACTTCCCGGAGTGGAACATCTACCAGACCTACTTCCCCAACCCCAAGCAGACGGATCTGGACATCTTCATGATGTGGACGGATTCCGCCACCCCCGCCCAGCCCTGGGGCCGCGTGCGCGGGTTCTTAAGCAGCGACTTTGTGGGCGTTGAGGGCAACTGGTCTGGCAACTATGGCCAATATACCAACGCCAGGGCGGATGAAATCATCAATGCCATCCCCACCACAACTGACCGCGATGAGCTCATCAAGCTCTACACCGAGGCGGTGCAGATCTACTTAACCGATGTCCCCTCCTTCTCCCTGATGTATCGGCCTGACAAGTTCTACACCGTCAATGAGTCGGTTTGGACCAACTATCCCTCCCAGGATGACGGGCGCAACATCCCTCCCATGGACTGCACGGACGGCTATGGCATTGCCGCCCTGTATGACATGGAATTGGTCGGCGAATAAATCATCAGGACGGCCGGTTAAGCGCCGGCCGTCCCTTCCTTATGGGGGGATGCATGAAGGGTTATAAAAAATACTTCACCAAAAAAATCATCTGGCTGCTGATCACCTTTGTCACCGCCTTGGTGCTCAATTTCTTTTTGCCCAGGCTGATGCCGGCGGACCCGGTGGCCGCCATCACGGCCAAGTCCGTTCAGGGCTTGCAGGACAGCTCCGCCGCGATGAAGATTTATAACAGCTACGCGGAGGAGTTTGGCACCAGAAAGCCCATTTTTGAGCAGTTTTTGACCTATCTTGGCAATTTTTTCAGGGGCAACTTTGGCCGCTCCTTCAGCCAGTACCCGCGTCCGGTTTCCGATATCATCGGCTCCGCCGTGGGCTGGACCATTGCCCTGCAATTGCCCAGCATCCTGGTTGGATGGGTTTTGGGCAATGTGCTGGGCGCATTGGCCGCCTATATCCGAAAAACCTATGACAAGGTCTTGATGCCCTTGTTTTTATTCATCGGCTCCATCCCCGCCTTTGGCGTGGCGGTTACCCTTTTGACCTTTTTCGCGATCAAAAAGCCCCTCTTCCCGGTGGCCGGGGCCTATGCCTTTGATATGCTGCCACATTTTAGCTGGGACTTTATCAAGTCTGTCCTCTGGCACTACCAATTGCCCTTTTGGTCCATCGTGCTCATCAACATTGGCGGCCAGGCCATCGGCATGCGCTCCATGTCCATTTATGAATTAAATGCCGACTATGTCAAATACAGCCGCTTTATGGGCATCAAGGACAGGAAAATTGTGGGCTACGTCTTCCGCAACGCCATGCTCCCCCAGGTGACCGGGCTGGTGCTACAACTGGGCACCATGGTGGGCGGCGCGCTGGTAGCTGAGATCATCTTTTCCTACCCGGGCCTGGGCAGCACCCTTTTAACCGCCATCAACTCAGCGGATTATCCGCTGATTTCGGCCTCCGCCCTCATGATCACCATCATGGTGCTGCTGGCGGCCTTTATCCTGGACCTGATTTATGCCTTCATTGATCCGCGCGTGAAAGCCGCGCAGTTTGACTAAGGGGGAATGACATGAGAAATACCTTGCGACAGGTGCTGCGCTCCCCCAAGTTCATGGTTGGCTTTGTAACCCTTGCAGTCATCCTCTTTTTGATCATCATCTATCCCCTTTTGGTGCCGGGCAACCCCTTGTATTCCATCGGTCAGGGCTCCTTCCTATCGCCGGGCACCTATGTGTCCATGTATGATGCGGCCGGTGCGCAAAAGAGCACCTTAAGGCTTTTGGACGCGGCGCAAAAGCGCGTAGACGCCCTGCTTTCAGCGGAGGACAGGGTCTCCATGCTGGACTGGTTAACCCGCGCGGGGCTCGCCGAAGAGGACATTGATTTAAACGATACAGGGAAACTGCTCAGCCAATGGCGGGAGACCTATGACGCCAAGAACCCACCCAAGGGCATGACCAAGGCAAGGCGCAATTATTTTGTCCGCCTGGACAATAAAATCCAGGCAGCCGGGCAGCTGGAAGCCCTGAGCCTGGCCAGCAAGGACCCTGACAGTGGCAATCTGATTGAAACGGCCAAGGTGCTGGACACGGACTATGTCAACATCTCAGCGGTGGCCAACGTGCGCGTTTTGCCCTTGGGCACGGACAACTTTGGCCGGGATATGTTAAAGGAGCTGCTGGCCGCGGCCGGCACCTCCATATTCATTGGCCTCATCGCGGGCGCCCTGGCCACCTCCATTGGGCTGCTGCTGGGCCTCCTGGCTGGCTACCTGGGCGGCTGGGTGGATGATGTAATCATGTTCCTCACCAACAACTTCACCGTGATACCGGGCTTTGTTTTATTGATCCTGATTTCCTACAGCATCGGCCAGGAGCGGCGGGGGGCTGTGACGGTGGCCTTTGTCATTGGGCTGACCACCTGGGTGTGGACCTGCCGCTCCGTGCGCTCCCAGGTGATGTCCCTGCGCAACCGCGACCATGTCAACCTGTCCAAGCTGTCCGGGCACAGCCTCTTTCGCATTATATTAACTGACATACTGCCCTATATCGCCAGCTACGTGGTGATGGCCTTCATCCTGCAGGTATCAAGCGCCATCCTGGCAGAGGCCCAGCTCTCCCTCTTGGGCTTGGGGCCTAAGACTACGGAGGTGCCTACCCTGGGCCTGATGATGAACTGGGCGGTGCAATATTCCGCCCACATCACCGGGGCTTGGTGGGCCTATTTCCCGGTCATCCTCATCATCGCGCTGATTTCCTTCTCCTTAAACCTGATGAACACTGGGCTTGACCAGGTGTTCAACCCACAGCTGAGAGGATAGGAGGAATAAAGATGAACACCATTTTGGACGTCAACCGCTTGACCACCAAGTACATCACCCGCTTTCATGAGGATGTCTACGCCGTATCGGAGGTCTCCCTCAGCCTCAAGGAGGGGCAGGTCCTGGGCATTGCCGGGGAGAGCGGCTGCGGCAAGTCCACCCTGGCCTTGAGCCTCATGGGCTATTATTTCCCGCCGCTGCACTATGTCTCGGGCGACATTCACCTTAATGGGCACACCATCACGCAGATGAAGCCAGATGTGGTCAGAAAGAGCATCCTGGGCACGGAAATCTCCTACATCCCCCAGGCTGCCATGAACGCCTTAAACCCCACCCAGCGCGTCATCCGCTTTATTGAGGATGTGTTTGCCGCCCACGACCTGAAAATGAGCCGCAAGGACATCCTGGATTTGTCCAGGAAACGCTTTTTGGAATTGGGGCTGCCAGTGGAGGTGCTCAACAAGCACGCGGTGGAGTTATCCGGCGGGATGAAGCAGCGCACGGTCATCGCCATTTCCACCATCCTCTCCCCCAAGGTATTGATCGCTGATGAGCCGTCCTCGGCCTTGGATGTGACCAGCCAGAAGATGGTCATCAAGATGCTCAAGGACATGATGAAAAAGGGCCTCATCAAGGGCATGATTTTTATCACCCATGAGTTGCCGCTTTTGTACAATGTGGCCGATGAAATCATGGTGATGTACGCAGGGCAGATTGTGGAGCAAAACACCGCGCGCGAAATGGTCTTTGAGCCGCTGCACCCCTATTCCAGGGGGTTGATGCAGTCCATCCTGGTACCGGAGGAGGGCACGCGCGGGCAGAAGCTGTCCGCCATCCCGGGCACGCCGCCCAACCTGAAGAACCCGCCCAGCGGCTGCCGGTTTGAGCCCCGGTGCAAGTATGCCCAGCCCACCTGCGGCATTGCCCAGCCCCTGCGTGAAATCGCTTTGGGGCATCAAAGCCGCTGCTGGCGGAGTGAAGCGCAGTTAAGGGAGTTTTATCAGCATGAGCATGAAAAAACCTGAGGTCTGTTTCTCCGGCCACAACCTGGTCAAGGTCTTTGGCATTGGCAAAAACGCAGTGCGCGCGGTGGACGGCGTCAGCTTTGAGTTTGCCCAGGGGGAATTGGTCAGCATCGTGGGCGAATCCGGCTCGGGCAAGACCACCCTGGCCAAGATGCTCCTGGGCCTGATCAATAAAACCGAGGGGGAGATCCGCTACCTGGGCCGGCCGCTGAACATCTCCAGCCAAAAGCGCAAACGCATGTACTGGAAGGGCATTCAGGCCATCTTTCAGGACCCGTTTTCCAGCTTCAACATGTTTCACAAGATTGATTCCGTGCTCTTAGACTGCATCCACATGCGTGGGGGTAAAAAGCAAAGCTGGGCAGAAAAAGAAGCGCAGATGATTGAGGCCCTGGCCTTTGTCAACCTCAAATATGAGGAGATGACCAACAAATACCCCTTTGAATTGTCCGGCGGGCAGATGCAGCGGCTGATGATCGCGCGAATCTTTCTTCTAAAGCCCAAAATCCTGCTGGCGGATGAGCCCACCAGCATGATTGACGCCTGCTCCAGGGCCACCATCCTGGACATGCTGCTCAAATTGCGTGATGAAACCGGGATGACCATCATCTTTATCACCCATGACATCGGCCTGGCCTACTACATCTCCAACACCGTGTACATCATGGAAAAAGGCAAGTTTGTGGAAAGCGGCAGCGCGGATGAGGTGATTTTGCGCCCCAAGGCTGAGTACACCAAACGGCTGATCAACGATGTGCCCAAATTGTCAGAGGCCTGGGATTTGGAGACGGTGGGGGCGGGTTGAACTAACGCCTGTTTTGGTCTTGATAGTTCTCAAAGGGCCTTCCAGCCTGGAGTGGATTTAAAGGTTTTGTTTGACTCTAACAGTAACCGCAGATAAAGTATTTAATAATGAAGAGTTGCGCAATTTTGGGAGGACGCTGATGAAACTGGGCGGAAGCATCACAGCAAGCTATGACAACCCGGAACAATGGGTTTTAAGGGTGCGGGAGATCGGGTTTTCTGCCGTCACCTCGCCGATTGACCACAGGGCAAAGCGGTCGCTCATAGAGGAATATGTGAGCATCGCAAAACGAAACAACATCCTCATCGCGGAGGTTGGCGTCTGGAAAAGCCCGCTGTCCAACAACCCAAAAGATCGCGAGGAGGCCATGCGCCACGCGAAAAAACAGCTGGAGCTGGCGGACATGATGGGCGTTCGCTGCTGTGTGAACATCACTGGCGCTCGTGAGGGCCGCTGGGATGGGGCCTATGCCAGCAATTACTCCAAGGAAACCTATCAACAGATGGTCGCCAGCATCCGGGAGATCATTGACGATGTGCGCCCGACCTGCGCGAAATATACCATTGAGCCTATGCCCTGGATGCTGCCGGACGGGCCGGATGAATACCTGCGCTTGATTGAGGATGTAGACCGGGAGCAATTTGCCGTCCATATGGACTTTATCAACATGATTAACCAGCCCCGACGCTACCTGTTCGCGCTTGATTTTATTGAGGAGTGCCTCATAAAGCTGGGGCCTTTTACGGTCAGCTGCCACATCAAGGACATTAAAATGAGTGAACAGTTCACGGTGAAGTTGGAGGAGACAGCCCCCGGCCAGGGCGATCTGGATTTTGCGAAAGTGCTGCCCTTGCTCCACAAGCACTTGGACCCTGCCATGCCCGTGCTCCTGGAGCACATGAACACAACGGAGGAATACGCAAAAGCCTTTGCCTACTTAAAGAAAATCGCGGAAGAAAGCAGCGTGCCCATTCATTAGGCAAAAATCCCCCAGAGAACTTTCAAGACGGTGGAATCTACAAGCTCTATAAAAATTGCTTTTATGCCCTTTTTCTTTCAAAGAAAAGGGGCGTTCCTCTCTTATCCCCCTATCCCCAATCCTCCTACCCCTTGAGCAGCATCAGCCTTAATATATCCAGCGTGGCTTGCACGGCCTGCAGGCTGTAGTACTCATAGCCGCGCAGCGGGAGGAGGGCAGAGCGGGTCTGGGACTGCTCAAAAAGGCGCACAGCGCAGGCATAGTGAGCGCCCTCCCGGGCGATGACCAGGGCGCAATCGGCCTTGAAGCGTTCCTGCGCCAGGGCAGCCAGGGTCTGGCAGGCGGCAGAGTCGTCCTCCTGGGCGTTTTCCTCCATAAGGGCTAAAAACAGGTCCTCTAAGGCATTCGACGATAGACCAATTTGAAAAACTTGGTCTGCCTGATCGGTCTCCTGCAGGCGCTTGGCCAAAAGCCCACCTGTGCCGGCTTCCAGGACACAGACCTTGATTTGACGGTTTTTTAGGCCATCTGCCACCACGCTCTCCAAGTTGGGCACATCCACACCATAGACCGTGTCGCCCAGGCGGGCCTTGATTTGGGTGATGAGGGGGGCGATGAGGGCATCGGCCTCCTCCCTGGTTTTGGCCCTGGCGGTCAAGCGGATGATGGCCTCGCCGTCCTTGGCATAGGGGGCCAGGGTGGGGTTTTGCCCGTTGTCCATGAGGTCTTCAAGCATCTCTGCCATGCGCGATTCGCCCAGGGAGGCTACGCGCACGACGCTGGAGAACAGCGCGCTGTCTGAGTATTGCCGCAAGAGGGGGACAACCTCATGGTCAAACATGGGCTTCATCTCCCGGGGCGGGCCGGGCATGAGGAAGGCCATCTTGCCCTTCTCATTGTAGATGAGGCAGCCAGGAGCCGTGCCATGCGGGTTCTTGAGCATCTGTCCGGCTCTGGGCATTTGCGCCTGCTTCTCGTTGTTTTTGGGCATGGGGCGGTTGGTGAGTTGATAAAACGACTTGATTTCTTCAAGCGCGCCCTCATCCATATACAGCTCTGTCCCAAAGCAGGCGGCGACCACCTCCTTGGTCAGGTCATCCTTGGTGGGGCCCAACCCGCCTGTGAACAGGAGGATGTCCGCCCGCTCCATGGCGTCATAGGTGGCTTTTTTTAGTCTGTTCTCATTGTCGCCCACCACCGTCTGGATGTACAGGTCCAACCCCAGGGCGGAGAGCCCCTGAGCCAAATACTGGGCATTGGTGTTCAGGATATCGCCCAACAGCAATTCTGTGCCCACGCATAAGATTTCACAGCGTTTTTTATCCATGGTTTTGTCCTTTCTCCCAGAAGCTTGCCCTGAGTATACTATAGCCCATAAAAGGCGCAAACCATCATTTTGTAAAGGGTGGCACACCAGGTTAAACAAACAAAGGACAAGTCAAATCTGCCAAATGACGGTTGACGAAAGCGAGGTCTTGTGCTACATTCTGTTTAATAAAAAACCCATATCGCCGCTAGATAGTGTGGACACGAGATAAATTTTCTAAGATAATGGTCATACCAACTGAAA
>CAYOOZ010000087.1:0-9337 GCA_964405705.1 uncultured Christensenella sp. | reverse complement strand
TGGCGAGGCTTGACCCTGTGGCCCAGGATATTAAAACCCTCCTGGGCCCCGGGTTTTTTATCCGGCGGGACCGGCAGGGCCGCGCGCTGTTCATCAGCGATTACCCCGCGCGGGCAGATCGCAATGAGATAGAATTAATCACCCTGCGCGTAAGGCAGGCCGGGTTTCTTGTACAAATGATGGATGGGCTGGCACTTTTGGACTGGGACATGATTGGCTATGCCGCGTTTTTTGAGGGGCTAAAAGGGCAGGTGGACGGGCAGGCTTGCGGGCTTGCTCACCTTTATGGGGCGCACCCGCAAGGGTTTACAGAAGCCATGCTAAAGGATGCAAGGGCTGCCCTGCTGCTCTTGGACGCTGGGAAGACAGAATTGCTTAAAAGGCGGGCGGGGGAGGCCCTGGCCGTGGCCCTGCGACAAAAGACCGCTGTGCCGCTGTATTACCCCCTCTTGCTGATGGCCGCCAAGATGGACCAAAAGGAGAATGAACCGTGCTGATTTCCTATCATGGGCATTCAGAGTTTCAAGTGGAGCTTGCAGACGGCCGCCGCGTGCTGTTTGACCCCTTCCCTCCGCAGGTGGGCTTCCCCTTCCGGCGCGCGCGTGCGGAGGTGGTGTGCGTTTCCCACCATCATTTTGACCATGACTATGTGGACAAGGTGGACGGCAAGCCCATCGTGCTGGACCAGGCTGGAAATTTCACGCCCCTGCCCGGCATCCGGGTTTTTAGTGTCTTTGCCCCCCATGACGAGGAGGAGGGCAAAGCCCGCGGGGAAATCCTGTGCACCATGCTGGAGGCAGAGGGCTTAAAGGTGCTGCACCTGGGGGATTTGGGCGTGGTGCCGGACAAGGAACTGCGGGAAAAGCTCTTCATGCCGGACATCCTCATGGTGCCGATTGGGGGGACGTATACCCTCAACGCGCTGGGCGCCAAGGCCACGGTGGAGGCGCTGCAGCCCAGGATTGTGATTCCCATGCATTATCGCACAGAGCAAGGCGGCTTTGATAATATTGACAGCATCAGCAGCTTTGCTGAATTGATGAGGCCCTCCCCCTTTTCTGTCCAGCCGCTGCTGCGCGTAACCCGAGAGGATTTGTCCCAGCAGCCCCGGTTGGTGGAACTGACCATTCGCTGAGGGAATATGGAGTATACGCCGCAAAAAAAGAAAAAACCGCGCAAAAGCAGCAAGCTTTGGCGCAAGCTCTCCCGCGCTCGCTTATCGGGCCTGACTGTCCTGGTCTGCTGCGTGGCCATCCTCTTGATGGGCTGGGCAGTGGCCGGGCGCTATGACCAGGGGATAGAGCTTTTATACGACCAATTGGATGAGGCGGATGACCTGGTGTTTGAGCAGGAGCGGGAAATCCTGCGCCTGTCAGAGCAGGTGCGCCTGGCCTCTACCGACCAGTTCATCGCCTCTGAGGCGCGCACCAAGTATGGCTACCTCTTCCCCGGCGAAATCCGCTTTGTGGTAACCAACCCGGAGGTGCTGGGCCTGCCGCCCCAACAGCAAAGCCCCAAGGAGGGTGAATGAGCGGGCTTGCGCGCAAGGCAGTGATTGCCATTGGCTCCAACTCTACCCGCATGCTGACAGCCAACCTGGATGCTGCGCTTTCCTCCCCCCAAAGGGCCAGGGAGGAGACGCGGCTTTTTTTGTCCTTAAACGGGGAGGGCAGCTTTAGGCAGGAGGCCAGGGAGCGGCTCCTTCACGCGGTTTGCGTTTTGAAAGACAAGGCGCTCTTGGCGGGGGCACAGGACATTCTCCTGGTAGCCACCAGTGCTGTGCGCGACAGCCAGGACGCGGGCCAATTGGCGGCGGACCTGCAAAAAAAGACCGGGCTCGCCCTTCAAATCCTCACCGGGGAGGAGGAGGCGCATTTTGCCTTTTTGGGCGCCAGCTACCCCTATGCCAAACAGGGCAGGATTGGCGTTGTGGATATTGGCGGCGGCTCCACGGAAGTGGCCCTGGGCGAACCGGAAAAAGGGCTTGCCTGCGCGGTCAGCCTGCAAATGGGCGCGTCCAGGCTGTATTTACAGCAGCCCATTGATTCGCCCCTTGATATAAGGGCGGCTTCACTGCTGGTAAAAAAAGAGATGGACCGGGCACTGGCCGGATTGACCTTTGTTTCGGACAGGTGGCTTTTGGTGGGAGGCAGCGGGGTTGCGCTCATGGGGCTTTTACAGGGCACCCTGGTGAATGAGTACCACCCAAAGGACGAGCCGTTTATGGAAACACAGGCCCAGGCCGTCTTGCGGCAATTGGCGGAGCTGCCCTTACAGGGCCGTGCTGCTCTCATGGGCATGACCATTGGGCGGGAAAACATCCTGCCCACGGGCCTTGTCATTTTGACCTCGCTGATGGAGAGGCTGGCGATCACAAAGATGCTGGTTACCACCAGGAACAACTGCGACGGCCTGCTTTATTCGGAGTATCTAAAAGAAAACACCTGAATACCTGCGCTTTGATGGCATACTGCCCCGGCTTTGCCCGGGGTTTTTTCATGTCCGGTTTTCCGGTGCTTTTTTTCAGTTGGAGCACATTGTGTGCCAGCGCGTTGACAAGCCGGCTATCCATTTCTATACTGACATCAAAACGAGAACAAATGTTCTTATTGTTGGAGGGAGAAAACCATGGCCAAGGGGATGGAGGACCTGCGCGCGCAGATTAATTTAAGCGGACTAAGCCGAAGGGAGGCTGCCCGTGCCCTCTACCTGTCCACAAGCGCTTTAAACCGCAAGCTGCGCGGCGAAATCGGCATGAGCCCGGAGGAAAAGGAGAAGCTGTTGGCGCTTTTGAATCAAAGGGGGAAAAGAGGCCCTTGAACGCGCGTGAACTGCTGGAGGACTATGGGGAATTGCGGGAAAAGGCAGGGGCCAGGGGGCGGGAGGCGACGGCCTGTAAAAAACAGTTGGCCCGGGCCATCGCTCAGGAAAGCGCCAATGAAGCACACTTGAAAAAACGGCTGCACCGCCTGAGCGCAGAGCAAAAAAGCCTGCAAAGGCGCATGACGCAGCGGCAAAAGCAGATCGAGCACCTGCTTTCTTCCCTCAAGATGGAAACGCTGGGGCAGGTTTTGGCGCTGCGATACCTAAGCCTGTTGAGCTATGAGCAAATCGGCCAATCGTTGCATTTTTCATCCCGACATGTCCAGCGCCTGCACGTTTTGGGCGTTGCCGAACTGCAGAAACTGCTGGAGAAATGAGGTTGCCATGAACAAAATGGACGCTCAACACAAAAGCCTGGCTGATCTGGCGCAGGAAGCCTTAAGGGAGCTAATTTTGGACAAAAAGCTAAGCCCCGGGGACTTGATCAAGCTGCTTGCTTCCCAGGGGGAGGACAAGGGCGCAGTGCCCTTTACTGATTTTGTCATTCGCTTGGCCAGGGAGGAAGAATGAACAAAAGGCCGGAAATCTTGGTGCCGCGATCGGCGTTCAACGCCTGCTACCTGCCCTATCTGGATGCTCTTGCGCGCGTCCAGATTTTTTATGGCGGCGCGGGCTCGGGCAAGTCGGTCTTTTTGGCGGCGCGCTGTCTTTTGGACGCGCTGACCGGGCGCAACACCCTTATCGTGCGTAAAATCGCGCGCACGCTGCGCAGCAGTTGCTTTGCGGAGGTACAAAAGTGCATGGCCCGCTTTGGCCTTTCAGGGTATTTCCGCGTCAGCAAGACGGAGATGCAGCTCACCTGTTTGACCAATGGAGCGCAAATCCTGTTTTTGGGGCTGGATGATGTGGAAAAAATCAAGTCCATCACGCCCGCCTGCGGCGCTTTGACGGACATCTGGGTGGAGGAGGCGACAGAGGTCAGGCGGGAGGACATCAAACAGCTTGAGAAACGCCTGCGCGGGCAAAGCCGCCACAAAAAGCGGCTGACCCTCTCCTTTAACCCGGTCTCCCGCGGGCACTGGATTTTTAAGGAATATTTTGCTACCTTTCCGGAGGAGAAAGGGCTTTTACATACGCCTGACCTGCTCATCTTGCGCACCACCTATCGCGACAACCGCTTCTTAACCCCGGATGATGTGTTTGGCCTGGAGCAAGAAAAGGACAGCTATTTTCATCAGGTGTATACCCAGGGTGAATGGGGAGCCGTGGGCGGCAGCGTGCTGTACAACTGGGAGACAGGGGAAGCGCCCGCGGAACTGCCCGCAAACGATCTGCGCTGCGGGCTGGACTTTGGCTTTGCGAAGGACCCGGCGGCCCTGGTGCTGGCCCGCTATGACAAAAAGCACCGCCGGCTATTCCTGATTAAGGAGTTTTTGCAGACCGGGGTGACCAATGACCGCTTGGCCCAGGAAGTTCTGCGAATCGCGGGAAGGACCCCTGTGGTCTGTGATTCTGCTGAGCCCAAGTCCATCGCGGAGCTGCGCCGCCTGGGCGTCTTGGCCCTGCCGGCCAAGAAGGGGCCCGATAGCGTGCTGCATGGCCTTCAGTGGCTCAACCAGCAGCGCTTGATCATCCCGCCCTCCTGTCCCCGGTTTTTGGAGGAGGCGCAAAACTACCGCTGGGTGCCGGACAACATGGGCGGCACCCTCTCGCGCACCCAGGGGGAGGATCA
The DNA here is from genome assembly GCA_964405705.1 of uncultured Christensenella sp. Classification (GTDB taxonomy): domain Bacteria; phylum Bacillota; class Clostridia; order Christensenellales; family Aristaeellaceae; genus UBA6115. The sequence goes on along the minus strand of CAYOOZ010000087.1, from coordinate 4,782 downwards.
CCTGATTGACGCCCTGCGCTATGCCATGGAACAGGACGCGACCCAGACCAAGGCGCAGGTGATGGCCAGGATTTATTGAATCAACAGGTTTTTCTCTGTCCTTCCTGGGCAAAAACTTGGCATTGACCGGGCTTCCTTGCTATAATTCCTCTTTAATGACAGGAAGGACGGTTTGTATGCTAATCCGCGACATTTTAAAACAGGACAAGATCACCATCTCCTTTGAAGTTTTCCCGCCCAAGGCCGGCTTGCCCTTGGACGCGGTGATGGATTGCACCAGGCGCATCGCTGGGCTCAAGCCCGACTTTTGTTCGGTCACCTATGGCGCGGGCGGCGGGGCCTCCAAAAACTCTGTGGCCATTGCCAACTCGGTGCAAAATGAGCTGGGCTTGACCGCGCTGGCGCATTTTACGGGCATTGCTTCCACCCGGCAGATGGTGCAGGACAAGTGCGCGGAGCTGTCCTCCCTGGGCATTCAAAACGTGTTGGCTTTGCGCGGGGATGTGCCCCAGGAGGAGGGCTTTGTGCCCTCAAAGGATTTTGCCCATGCCTCCGACTTGATGGCTGAAATCAGGCGGCAGGGCGATTTTTGCATCGGTGGCGCTTGCTATCCAGAAGGGCATGTGGAGAGCGCGGACAAGCATGAGGACATCAAGACGCTTAAAATCAAGCAGGAGGCTGGCGCAGATTTCCTGATTTCCCAGATGTTTTTTGATAACGACCTGTTTTATAACTTTATGTACCGCTTAAGGGACGCCGGGGTCACCCTGCCCGTCATCCCGGGCATTATGCCCCTGACCAATTTTAAGCAGATCAAGCACATCAAGCGCATCTCCGGCACCAACCTGCCGGCCCAATTGCTGGCCATCGCGGATGCCTTTCATAACCGTGGGGACGCCATGGAACAGGCGGGCATCGTCTTTGCGGCCAACCAGATCATCGACCTGATTGCCAATGGCATCAAGGCCATCCATATCTACACCATGAACAAGCCGGGCATTGTGGAGGGCATCATGGGCAACTTAAACCAGGTTTTACAGGGGAGCCTGCATGGGGCCTGACAGCTATTCAAGGCCCTTTCCTGAGATTCCGCTCAAGGAAACCCTGCGCTACCTTGGGATGAAAAACGCGAAGGAACAGGAGCAGGTGCTCTCCCGCCTGGGCGAGGTGACAGCCTTGCTGCAAACAGCGGCCAAACCCGCGCTGGTGTTTCGGCGCTTTCCCCTTTCTATTTCCGGGGATACCATCTCCTTTGCGGGGCTTGAAATCAAAAGCCGGGCGCTGCTCATCAACCTGAAACCTTGCATGGAGGTATTTTTGATGGCGGCCACCCTGGGCAGCGGGGTGGACAGGCTCCTAACCCGCCTCTCCCTGACCTCCTCCTTTGATATGCTGCTCACCCAGGCCTTGTGCGCGGCCTGCCTGGAGGAAGTGCTGGACCAGGAGGAAACAGCCCTGCTTGAAAAATTGAACACAGAAGGCATGGCCCTGCGCCCCCGCTTTTCCCCAGGCTATGGGGATTTGCCCCTAACGCTTCAGCCAGAGCTATTGTCGATCCTAAAGGCGGGCGCAACCATCGGTTTGTCGGTAACGGACAGCCTGATGCTCACCCCGCAAAAGAGCGTCACCGCCCTCATTGGGATTTGTCCAAAACAGGACAAGGGCAAGGCCCTGGTGCCTTGTGAGCTGTGCGCGCATTCGGACTGCGGCTTTTGTGAAAGGGAGGCGTGAAGATGGCTTTTTCCATGGACAGACACGAGTTTTTAATTTTGGATGGCGGCATGGGCACGCAACTGCAATCCTCCGGCCTGCCCCTGGGCGATTTACCAGAGATGCTCAACCTGACCCAGAAAGAACTGATTATTGGCATCCATCTGGACTATTTAAGGGCCGGGGCCCAGGTGGTTTACACGAACACCTTTGGCCTCAACCCTTATAAGTTCAAGGGCCAGGGGCCAACGGTTGCAGAGGTGGCGGTGGCCGCCGCCCAAAACGCCCGGGCAGCCTGCGCACTGTACGCCAAGGAAAACCCAAACAGAGAAACCTTTGTGGCCCTGGATTTGGGGCCGACTGGGCGCCTTCTTGCGCCCATTGGCGATTTAGCCATGGAGGACTGCATCGCGGCCTATGCCCAGGTTGTCCGCGCGGCCGCGCCAGATTGTGATCTGGTGGTGGTGGAGACCATGAATGACCCCTATGAATTAAAGGCGGCCATCCTGGCGGTCAAGGAAAACTGCGGCCTGCCCATCATCGCCACAGCGGCTGTGAATGAGCAGGGTAAGCTCTTAAGCGGCATGGACGCCTTTGGGCTGGTGGCGCTTTTGGAAGGGCTGTCTGTTTGTGCCTTGGGCCTCAACTGCGGGGCGGACCCCAGGCTTCTTTTGCCAGTGGTGGAGGAATTGTGCCAGGCCGCCTCCCTGCCCCTTGTTTTAAAGCTCAACGCCGGCTTGCCCCACCAGGTCAAAGGGCAGACCGTGTTTGACATGTCGCCAGCGGATTTTGGAAGCCTGATAGCGGAGTACGCGGCCCTGGGCGTTTTAGCCCTGGGCGGCTGCTGTGGCACCACTCCCCAACATATCCAGGCTTTGAGCCAGGCTTTGCAGGGCGTGCCGTTTGTCGCGCCCACACCCAAGGATGACACCTTGCTGTGCAGCTATGGCAAAACCATCCGGGTAACCGCTCCCCTTTTAATCGGTGAGCGCATCAACCCCACCGGCAAAAAGGCCATGCAGGCGGCGCTTTCGGCGCGGGATTTTAACTGGATGCGCCGAAGCGCCATCGTCCAGGAAGAGCAGGGGGCCGATCTCTTGGACATCAACGTGGGGATGCCGGGGCTTGATGAGGTTGCGCTGATGGCCCAGGTTACACGCGCGGTGCAGGAGGTGAGCCTGCTGCCCGTTCAGATTGACGCTGGCAAGCCCGAGGTGCTGGAAAGCGGCCTGCGCGTGGTCAATGGCAAGGCTCTGATTAACTCTGTCACCGGCAAGGCGGACAGCCTCAACGCGGTCTTGCCCCTGGTGAAAAAGTACGGCGGCGTGATTGCCGGGCTCACCCTGGATGAGGATGGCATCCCCGACACGGCAAAAGGCCGCCTTTTTATCGCGCGCAAAATTGTAGAGCGCTGTGAGGAATTTGGCATCAAGAGGAAGGACATCGTGATTGACCCCCTGTGCATGACCATCTCCGCTGATCCCATGGCGGCCACGGTTACCTTAGAAGCCTTGTCCATGATCAAGCAGGAGCTGGGCGTAAAAACCATGCTGGGCGTGTCCAACATCTCCTTTGGCCTGCCCAACCGCCAGGCGGTGAATGCGGGCTTTTTAACCCTGGCGCTGCAGGCCGGGCTGGATTTTGCCATTGTCAACCCGGGCAGTGAGCTGATCATGGCCGCCCATGACGCCTATTTGCTACTTTCCGGCCAGGATGAGGGCGCGAGAAACTACATCGCCCGCCAGTCCGGTCGGGAGTTGAGCATGGTAGGCCAGGGCACAGGCGCGAAGCTGGCCCCCGGCCAACTGACCGGGGATGCCTTAAGCCAGGCCATCATCAAGGGCATGAAGGAGGACGCGGGCTTACTATGCGCTGACATGCTGTTGACCACTCCTCCCATGACCCTGATCAATGAAACCTTGATTCCGGCCTTAACCCGTGTGGGGGATGAATTCGCCAAAGGGACGCTGTTTTTGCCCCAGCTGATGATGTCAGCGGACGCCTGCGCGGCCGCCTTTGAGGTGGTGCGCGCCCAATTGCCCCCCAAGGAGGCGGGGGAAGGCAGCGAGCGGAAAATTGTCATTGCCACCGTCAAGGGGGATATCCACGACATCGGCAAGAACATCCTGCGCGCGCTGCTGGAGAACCATGGCTATCTGGTGATTGACTTGGGCAAGGATGTGGCGTTTGAAACGGTGGTGGAGGCCTGCCAAAGGGAAAATTGCCGCTTGGTCGGCCTCTCCGCCCTGATGACCACAACGGTGGAAAGCATGAAATCCACCATCGCCCTCTTAAAACAAACCTGCCCTGACACCAAAATCATGGTGGGCGGGGCTGTGCTCACGGCGGACTATGCCCGGGACATCGGCGCTGATTTTTATGGGAAGACAGCCATGGACGCGGTGGGTTATGCCAAAACGGTATTTGGGCAGGGATAATCCCGCCCCCAGTGCCCCTACCCCTTGCTTTACAATCAATTTATCTGCAAACCTGCCGCCCGGAACGCAAGGTTCATGGGCGGCTTTGCTGTCTATGCGCACATAAATCCGTGAACAGATGTTACGAAAACGATTGACAAGAAGAATTTGGCGTGATACCATCCAATTAATACATGAACTATCGGAATCCAGACGCTTTACCCAGAGAACTTAGAAAAATATAAGGCAGAAGCCTTGTATAATAGTAAAGGAGATTTTTTTCATGAAAAAACTTCTGTCCCTGCTTCTGGTCGCGGTGTTGCTGCTCGGCACCACCTCCGCCCTGGCCGCCCAGAAAGTGGGCGTGGCCATGCCCACCAACTCCTTGTAGCGCTGGAATCAGGACGGCGCCAACATGAAGGCTCAATTGGAAGCCGCCGGCTATGAAGTGGACCTGCAATACGCCAACAACGATGTCGCCACCCAGGTGTCCCAGATTGAAAACATGATCCTGGGCGGCGTGGAGGTGCTGGTGGTGGCTTCCATTGACGGCTCAGCCCTGGGCACAGTCCTGCAGACCGCCAAGGACAACAACATCAAGGTCATTGCCTATGACCGCATGCTGACGGACACCCCCAATGTGGATTACTACGCC
>CAYOOZ010000086.1:0-9338 GCA_964405705.1 uncultured Christensenella sp. | reverse complement strand
CTTGCTGGTTTTGATATTGGTTGGGATAGACGCCCTGCTGGGGGTGTTGCGGCTGCGCCTCCTCCTCATAGTGATCTTGTTGCTGATTGCTGGAGGTGCCGTAGAAAAAGCGGTTATCCTTGCTGAAAACCGACTTGATTCGTTCGGCTGCCCTCCCGGTCAATTCGCGTAAATCCATGTACGTCCTCCACTGTATCCTTCACCAAGGTTTCATTCTGCCAATTATACCGATTTTAGGCCCCGTATGCAAGTTAGCGCTTAAACAGGCGCACAACCAGCCCCTCATACAAATGGCCTGCCACCTGGGGTACCACATGAGCCTGGGTGGCGTCCTGGCTGATGACCTCCACCGGGATTAAGTAGGGGCCTTCCCGGTATTGCACCACCACGCCAATCACCCCGTCCTGGTTGATGATGGCGGAGGCTGGCACGGCATAGGTGATGACTGATTTGGACAATTGCACCCGCGCCGTCCTGGTGTACAGCACCGGCTCAATGGCGGAAGAAGCGCTCAAGCGCACCAGCATCTCCCCGCCGGAGCGGGTGACGCTTTCCACCTTCACCTTCACGGTGGTGGATTCAAAGCTTTCAATCAGCATCCGGTATTCATCACCCACCACCGGGTTCCAGCTGAGGTCATCTGCCAGCATCAGGGCGCCCCATTCGTATTGGCGCACCAGGCGGAAGATGTCCATCGCGTTTTTGGGCCTGTTCACCAACTGGGGCAGCTTGCCGGAAATCATGTCATAGACTGCCTGGGGGCTGTAGTCCTGATAGTTGGAAAAATTCAGCGCCCCCTCATAGCCATCCGTATAAAAGCTGACAATGCCGTTGTCCGTTGCCGCAAACTGCTTTGTCCAGGTCTCAATCCGCTGCAACTGGCTGTTTTCATTGTCATACAGCCTTGTTAACTTGGTGTCCTCAATGTATTTTTGCTTTAAATAGGTGTGCCGCTGCGTGATGGCGTCCTTGAGCTGGTTTTCCTGGTTTAGCAGGTTGCCATTGGCGCCGCGCACCAGGGCCTGGGTTTCCTGGGCCCGCTGCATAACAACGGATTCAAGGCGGGAAAGCTGAGAGTCCGGCGTCGTGGACGCGTCCAAGAGCACCTTGTGGTAGTCCTTGATCTGCTCCCGGTAGGTTTGCAGCCGTTCCAGCTCACGGGCAGAGAAGCCCGTGGAATACACGGTACAGATGGGGTCGCCCCGGGAGACGCCGGAGGCTTCCTCAGCCATGTACACAATGTCGGACACGTTTTCCTGCTGAAAGACCGATTCATTCCGCACAATCAGCACCTGTCCTGAGAAGGTGGTGCCCTGCTCGGAGATGGTGACAACGGCGGTCTGCTGCTCGGGCGTGCCAAAGCGCTGGCTGGCCGCGATCGCGATTAAAACAACAATCAAAATGCCCAGGCCCAGATAAAGCCAGGTTAACAATCCCTTGCTCCTGGGCGGCGCGCGGTAGACCATCCGGTCATCCGGTGGGCCCTCAGCGCCCATGGGCGGGGGGCCGTTATCCGGTGGGGGAGGGGCGACCGGCCCCTGATAGGGGGGCGGCGCGTTGAACTGAGGCTGCTGCTGGGGTGGCCTTTGCCTTTGGGGGTAGGCAGGGGTAAAAAACCCATCCGGGTCCGGCGCGAGGCCGCCCGTGGGCTGGTTGGGCCAGGGCATTTGTCCCTGTCCCTGCGGTGTTTGCTGGTTGTTGTCCCCCTGCCAGGGTCCCTGTGTCATCCCTGCCCTCCTTGTGTTCGTAACCAAGACAGAATACAAAATCTGAGGGGTTTTGTAAAGTCGCAAGCGAATAAACCAAGCCCCGCATACGAAACCCATATACAAAAAGGAAACCTCCCATTTCTGGAAGGTTTCCATCTGCAACAAGCGTCAGTCTACGAATTCGTTGTTGAAAGTGTCTTCCACCTTGCCCGTTTGCGCATCGATGATGACAGTGTAACCCGGGGATTCGGAGTTTGGCGTGACCACCTTGCTCACCAGGTTGATCTGCCAGCTGCGCTTGGGGATGAGGACAAAGAAGCTGGCGGTCTCAAAGGCTTCCAAATCCTTGTCCGTGAGGGAAAAGGCAACCTTGACCTGCCTGAGGGCTTTTTCCCTGGCAACTTCTTCCTTCATGTCGTTTTCATTCGGCAGGCCAAAGTAATCCGGCTCCCAATCCGCCTTGTCCTCCAGCGACCAGGTATAAAAGGGGCCGCGCTCTTTTTCCAGTTGCTCAAACCTGCGCGTGTTCTCCGCCCAGGCCAGGTCATCCGTATAGATTTCAAGGGAGGTGGTGTAATCAGGCTCGCGTGCGTCACCAATAAACACCAGGTGGTAGTGGATGGTGATGTCCTTTGTAAACTCGCGCTTCAAGGTCACCAGCCACCAGGATAATTCCTCGGTGAAATCCGTCATGAAGATGGCTTCCGCCGTGTAATCAGATATAACCGCGTCCGGGAAGGTCTTTTGGAAGGCGGCAAAGCCCTGGGCGATGGCTTCTTCCTCGGTCATTTCCGTGCCCTTCCTGGTGCCTTCAGAGCCAAAGAGGTAGTATTCCAGGGACGCGCGGTTTTGGGCCAGGGCCTCCTGCGGGCTCAACTCTTCTTCCAGAAAGTAGCTTTCCTCGTCCCGATAATCATCCCCATCGCTCATGGCCTCCAGGACCTCGCCCTGTTGGTTCATCCAGATTTTGATGTTGGGGATGCCCTCATTGCCCCACAGGCTGGCTTTCCAGATGTGGGTGTCGGGGGAGTGCGGCTCATAGTAATAATTCAGTGAGATGGAATCCCAGCCCTTAAGGCCATAGAGGTCAAGGGCGGCCTCCTGGGCTTTGAGCATGACCTCCTCCTGGCTTAAATCACCCTCACCCGGCATGATGTTGACAATTTCCGCAAACACATAGCCATACTTCTGCGCGGTTTCGCTCGCTTGCACAGACACATGAAGGGGCCAGTGGTTGCTGTCCCCATATTTGTCGTAAAGCTTCATCAGCTCGGTCATGTATTCCTCATACCGCTCCTGATAGCCCGGCTGAATGTTGTCATAGTCCAGGATCTGCGCCTCCGCCATGACAGTTTCTGTGTCAGGAGACATCTTGACTGCTTCCTGCTTGACAAAGCCGGTCTGCCCATTTGTTTGCACATGCAGCCACGAAGGGAAAAAGCCCAGGACACGCACCTTGTCCCCGGATGCAAGCTGGCTGATGACCTCCCCAGATAGCCCGTTGTTGAGGTAAAGGTACGCGTCCATGGTCAGGCTGCCCTCAAAAACGGGCAGTTTTTGGCTTGCGTCTTTGCTGCTTAAGTTCACCAGCGGCATAAAGCCGATGATGCCCTGATAATCCTTGTTTTCGCCAATTTGCACCCGGGCCCACAGCTGGCGCTCATCGCCCAGGACATCGGGGTAATGGCCTTGGGTCTTGACCACGGCCAGGATTTTGACAGCCACGCCGTCAAAATAAGCGCCCTGGGGGACATCGTAATCATCCGGTGTGTTGGTCAGGTGGGAAACGTCCGTGTGCTGGCTTTTGATGACGGCTTCCATGGGCGGCTGATCGCCCTCCTTAAAAGGCTCCAGCGCGCTAAAGTCTTCCTGCGCCAATGCTGGTACAACAAGCATCAGGGCAGCCAGAAAAACAGATAAAAATCGTTTGAACATTGATTCAACCTCCTTGGTGTTCGCTATCCAAAAAACGATTCAGACGGCGCTCTTCATGCAAGCATCAAAAACGAAATCTGTTGGCAAAAAAACAGGGGCAATCGCCCCTGTTGACCATGGATGGTGTTTTATTTGCGCTTGAGCAGTTCCTTGGCGGTCTTGACGATGTTGTCCGCTGTTAAGCCAAAGCGCTTTTGCAGGTAGTCCTGGGGGCCCACCTCGCCATACTCGTCCTGTACCGCCACGCAGTCACAGGGGGTGGGGTGGTTGTTGGCCAGGGCTTCGCAGACCGCGGCGTACAGGCCGCCAATCTTGTTGTGGTTTTCGGTGACCAGGACAGCGCCGGTCTTCTTGGCGCTCTCCACCACCGCCTGTTCATCCAGCGGCTTGATGGTGAACATGTCCAGCACCTCGCATTCAACGCCGCTCTCGGCCAGTACCTTGGCGGCCTGCAGGGCTTCATGCACCATGATACCTGCGGCGATGATGGTCAAATCCTTGCCTTCGCGCAGCTTGATGGCCTTGCCCACTTCAAACTGGCTGCCCGCCTCATAGACCTTGGCGGCGCTCTTGCGGCCCACGCGGATGTACTTAACGCCGGGCAGGTTCACGGCCTGGCGCAGCACGTTCTCAAACATCACGGTATCCGTGATGTCAAAGATGGTGGCCGTGGGGATGGCGCGGTAGAGGGCCACATCCTCAAAGGGCATGTGGGTGCCGCCGTTAAACGCCGCGCAAACGCCCGGGTCAGTGCCGATGACAGTGATGTCGTTTTTGCTGTAGCCAGCGGACAGGAAAACCTGGTCATAGCAGCGCCTGGAGGCAAAGGGGCCGAAGGTATGCGCGATGGGCTTAAAGCCCGCCGCGGCCAGGCCGCCGGCCACGCCCATCATGTTGGCCTCGGAAATGCCCATGTTGATCGCGCGGTCAGGGTGCTGCTGGTGATATTTGTAGGTGCCAATGGTGCTCATCAAGTCCGCGTCCACATAGACCACGTCTTGATCAGTGTCCAGGAGGTTGATGATGGTGCCGCCGATGACCTCCTTAAAGGTTACCGGGTCGTTCTTGCCGTTATAGACAATTTTGATCATCTTATTTCTCTCCTTCCAGCGCGGCCAGCTCATCCCGCAAAACCGCCAGCCAGCGGTCAAAGACCTCAGCGCCCACGGTCATGGAGTGGTTGCTCACAGTCTCTTCCACCTCGGTGACGCCAGCGCCTTTGATGCTGTCCAAAATAATGGCATGGGGGACACCCTTGACCGTCTCGGTCTTTTTCACCGCGTCCAGGATGCCGGCGATGTCCTTGCCCTTCACCTGCTGGGTGTGAAAGCCAAAGGCCTCAAACTTCTGCTTAAAATCAAGGGGGTTGCTGATGTCATCCACCAGGCCGTCCAATTGCTTTTTGTTCCAGTCCACAAAGACAACCAGGTTGTCCATCTTCTGCGCGGCCATGAACATAAAAGCTTCCCAGGGCTGGCCCTCATTAAGCTCGCCATCGCCCACAATCAGGTACATCCGGCTGTCCCGGCCCTTTAATTTGTCGCCCAGCGCCATGCCGGCGGCCAAGGAGGTGCCCTGGCCCAAAGAGCCGGTCGTCATGTCCACGCCCGGGGTCTTGTTGCGGTCGCAGTGGCTGGGGAAGTTGGTGCCCGGCTGGTTTAAGGTCAAGATCTCCTCATAGGGGAAATAGCCCATGAGCCCCAACACGGAATAAATTGCGGGCCCGGCATGCCCCTTGCTGCAAACCAGCTTGTCCCGCTCCGGCCAGGTGGGGTTCTTGGGGTCCACGCGCATGACTGCGCCGTACAGGACGGCCAGGGTGTCAGCAATGCTCAGGGAGCCGCCCACATGCCCAAACCCGCGGGATTTGATGGACTCAATGAGGCCAATCCGGATTTTTGTCGCGAAGATTTTTAACTCGTGAATGTCTTGTGTCAATTTCCTCACTCCTTTGCTTTTAACTACTCCTTGGAATTATACCACATTTAAGGGGGAGGGGCTATTAGAAAACGGGCTGAATATGAAGTGATTCTCCAGTTATTTGGATCAAAAGAGAAAGCATCTTCCCGGCACAATTGTCTCAATACGATTCCTCGCAAGTACAAGCTCATGGAGATGCTCTCAATGGGATTATACCCTACCCGGCACCGGCAATCAAGACATCCGCAAGTCTGAATGGGATAAAGCCTATCTGTCCGCCGTGGAATCCAGGGACATGGAGACGGCGCAGAAGATGGTAGATGAGGCCGCTATGGAGGTGGGGTTCATCGAGGCAACTCATCTGCTGTGATTTCTGCGCCAATAACAATCGGAAATGAAACTTATTATGTTGGCGCAATCGTAAGAACGCAAAACAACAGCAATTCATATTTCTTACATGAAGTTGTACTAAAAGAGAGAAAACACTTCGGCCATCAAGACTGGAAGCGGCGATGCCGGTTACTCCAGGAGCCAAAGTGTTTCCACGCTTAGAAGGTTACTCCAGCAGGTTCTTGATGTCAAGGGCAACCTTAAAGCTCAAATGGATGAAAACACAGGGGACGTGTGTCTGCGTTTCCTTAGGTAAACTGGAATTTGTAGTGCGAAACCAACTTTAGATACTTTTTATCATTTTTATATTGTTGTATCGTGTTCCATCCTTCAAAATGAAGGCATTAGGCGTTTCTCCCACTTGGATGAATCCAATTTTCTCATAAAGAGCCCTGCCTCTTTTGTTGCCTGAGAAAACATCCAGTTCAAGTTGGGAAAGACCCCATTCCTTTGCATAGTCTTCAAGACATATAAGCAGCTTCTTTCCTACTCCTAAGTTCCAGAATTCTTTCAACACAGAAACAGCAACATTCCCTCGATGACACATTTTCTTTTTCGTCAGTCTTGTAATCGTGCCATTTGCAATCAATCTTCCATCCGATTCGACAACAAGCATGAGGGTATGATCAGATTCATTAAAGCCTTTTATCATTTTTGCTTCCTCATCTGCAGTCAGGGTTATTTCTTCTGGGTAAGAGGACAAAAAATCAGATTCTCCCATAATGGTTTTAAAATATTCAACAGTTTCTGCAGCATCCTTTACTTGAATCTCTCGAATTTTGCAGATTCTGCCGTCTTTTATTTCAAATTTTTCCGGAGTGTATTTCATATTTATCCCTCACATAAATTCTAAGGAACCGCTGAGTAAAGCGTATGCAGCAAGCGCAGAGCCGTTTCTTTTTCCATTTTGGAAAACACAGGGACGGGTGTCTGTGTTTTCAGCGCAGTCTCTTATGCATCAGGAATACTTGATGTCGGCAAGGAAAAATGAATGAAATTGGTGTAGCCCTGTCTCCGTCCTCGTCCCCGTCAACATCCCCGGTCTTCCCCGTGAAAAGCCTGCTTTTCACGGAAGAGGAGGAGCAAGGGAGCGAAGCGAAAAGCCAGGGGCCCTGTAAGGGACTCCCTGGCTGTGAGCAAAGCGTACTTTGCTCCGACGTGGTCGAGGTGCAGGGATTCGAACCCTGGGCCTTTTGGTCCCGAACCAAACGCGCTACCAAGCTGCGCTACACCTCGCTGGAGCCAATAAAGGGACTCGAACCCTTGGCCTGCGGTTTACGAAACCGCTGCTCTACCAACTGAGCTATATTGGCAAGCCGGTAAACCAGCGAAGGCCATTGTAGCACGAAGAAACATCATCGTCAAATCCTTTTTATTGAAACATATATCGCGCGCTTTGTCCGCTTTTTGGTGGTTTCCTGATTCATCTGACAATCTTGGTCAAACAAAACTTTGGATATATTGCACCCGTAAGGGTATAAAATAGCCTTAGTTCTATTAATTACACCCTAACGGGATTAAAAATGCAAATTTTCTTGACTTTACCCCCGATAGGGTGTATTAATCAATTATCAGCAGGAGGTGGGCTGTATTGAACAAGATTGCGGATTTCATCAAGGCTCAGCGTAAATTGGCCGGGCTGACCCAGGAAGAATTTGCCCTCCGCTCTGGATTGGGCCTGCGCTTTGTGCGTGAACTGGAGCAGGGCAAAAAGACTGTTCGGATGGACAAGGTCAATGTGGCCTTGGCTATGTTTGGCATGGAGGCCGTGCCAGGAGAGAAGGAGATCAAAAATGAGCAGTTTTAGAAGAGGCCTGGTTTATGTACGGGAAGATTTAGCTGGCCTTTTGTATGAAACAGACGGCGGCTATGCCTTCTTATATGACTTGGAATACCTGATAAAGGAAAATCCGACGCCAGTCTCCTTAACCCTGCCGCTCCAAAAAGAGATTTTTGCCTCCAAAACGCTCTTCCCTTTTTTTGACGGATTGATACCTGAAGGTTGGCTTCTGCATGTGGTCAGCCGCAACTGGAAAATTGACAGCCAAGATCGTTTTGGTATTTTGCTGGTGGCGTGTCGGGATACCATCGGCGCTGTCACCATCAGGGGGGAAAGGCTATGAACTGTCTATCCTGCGGAAAACCTCTAAAAGGTGCCGGTTCTTCCACCTGGCATAAGGCCTGTATCCGCAAATTTTTCGGCACTGCAGATCTGCCTCAAATCGAATTAAACAGCAAGATCTTGGAGCAGCTGGCCATTGAAAACACGAGTAAAGGCTTGACAGTGCCAGGCGTTCAAAAAAAGTTGTCCCTTCACTTGTCCCAGGGCGAGAATCCTCGTCTGACTGTGATTGACCACCCCACCGGCTATATCATCAAGCCTCAAGTGGACGAATTTTTAGCCTTACCAGAGGCAGAGCATTTGGCCATGAGTTTGGCGGATGCCGCGGGTATTCTGACGGTCCCACATGCTTTGCTTTGGTCTGAACATGCCTATATCTATATAACCAAGCGAATAGATAGGATTTTTAACAAGAACAAGATGCCTGACTTGCTTGCCATGGAGGATTTCTGCCAGCTGGATTTGCGGCTTACCCAGGACAAATACAAAGGTTCTTACGAGCGCTGCGCCAAGGTCATTGCTCGTCATTCTTTCCGCTCTGGCCTGGATTTGACCGAGCTGTTTTATCGCCTGGTGTTCTCCTTCCTCATCGGCAATTCTGATTTACACCTGAAAAACCTCTCCCTCATTGAAACCGCGCCCAGAAGCAATCAATACATACTTTCCCCGGCTTATGATCTCTTGATGGTTAATGTCATTATGCCGGAGGATCAGGAGCAGATGGCGCTGGCGCTAAACGGCAAAAAAACAAATCTGCGCAAAAAGGATTTTCTGGCTTTCGCAGCTGCCTGTGATATCCCGGAAATGGTAGCAGACCGCTTAATACAGAGGCTTTTATCTCTGATACCAAGCTTTATCGGGCTCTGCAAATCCTCCTTATTGCCGGTCACGATGCAACAGGCGTTCAACGACCTGCTGAAGCGTCGAGGAGAGGTACTGAGTTAGTCCGAAAACGGACAAACACAATAAAGCCGATGCCAAATGGAGAAGAATCACGATTCTGTTTTTTCAATTATTACAGCATTGCCATTTGCGGTGACCCCGAATACATATGGCAGATACAATGTACCTCCATTACCATTGGCTGTTTCAGGGTCTAATGTAATGTAGTCAAAATCGACGCCTATGACTGCATTACAACATTGTCAAAAAATAAAGGTATGAGGAAATTATATGAAATAGGATTAGATTTCAAAAGTAGAAAATGACAAAAGTATATTGTAATTAGGGCCTGCTGAAAATCCCTAAACCCATTGAAAACA
>CAYOOZ010000085.1:0-9362 GCA_964405705.1 uncultured Christensenella sp. | reverse complement strand
TGCAGGAAGAAATAATCTCTCACCACTTTGGATGCATTAACGTTTTACATTAGTACAATTTGATTTCTCTGTAAAAAAGGAGTATTGTAAAATCAGCGCAAAAGGAATCGCGCTTTCGCCGCCTGGTTGGGCGCACCAAAAAGGAGGAACCCATGTCTAAGAAAACCTGGACTACCATCCTGGTCGTTGTGCTGGTGATTGCCGCTGCCGTGGCCATTTATCTGATTGTTGATAAAAAGCCGGCAGACAAGCCTGTTGAAACCCCGCCCGCCATCATGACGGAAGCCCCCAGCACGACCACAGACGCGCCTGTGGATGCCCCGGTTGAGGCCCCTGCTGAGCAGCCCGTTACACAAGACACCAACGAAGCGCCTGCGAACTAAATCTTTATTTCATCGAAAAAGCCGCCCTCGGGCGGCTTTTTTGCAAGCTTTTGTTGCTTCAGCTGATGCTCAAAGCGCCCCGGCCCAGCGCTTCTCCCGTCGCCTTGTCAAACAGGATGGCTTGCCCCATCGCAAAGCGGATATAGACCGTGCTGTCCAATTCATAATCCATCCCGCCAAATACCACGCTGGTTAAGATCGTCTCGCCCAGGCTTAAGCGAATGGTGGTTTCCAACCCCGAGGGCAGGGAGCTGTAGACCTGGGCAGGATGCCCTTCCCCGGAAGACAGGAGGATATGCTCCGGCCTAATGCCGATGATGGCCTCCTTGGGCACCTGTTGAATGGGAGCATCTGGAACAAAGGAGAAAGCTTGCCCTTCCGCCTGAAGGCTGATCTTGCCCTCCTCCTGCTGGGCCAAACCACCAATGAAGTTCATGGAAGGGTTGCCCATGAAGTCGGCCACAAACAGGTTGGCCGGCGACTGGTACATTTGGAGCGGCGGGGCGTACTGCATCAACTTGCCCTTTTCCATGATGCATATGCGGGTGGACAAGGTCATGGCCTCCAATTGGTCATGGGTGACATAGACAAAGGTGGAGTCCGTGTTTTTGTGCAGGCGCTTGAGCTCTGAGCGCATGTCCGTGCGCAGTTTGGCATCCAGGTTGGAAAGGGGCTCATCCATGAACAGAACCCTTGGCCTTGGGGCGAGGGTGCGCGCGATGGCCACGCGCTGCTGCTGGCCGCCAGAGAGCTCGCTGGGGTAGCGCGTCAAAAACTCGCGGATTTTGAGCATGCTTGTCAACTCATGCACCCGGTTGGCGATGTCCCTTTTGGACCACTTGAGGTTTTCAAGGCCAAAGGCGATGTTCTGTCGCACAGTCATGTGCGGCCAGAGGGCATAGTTTTGAAACAAAAACCCGACATCGCGCTTATTGGGTGGGACATTGATGCCTTCCTTGGAGTCAAAAACCACATCCTCATCAATCGTAATGCGCCCCTCGCTGGGCGTTTCCAGGCCAGCAATCATGCGCAGGGTGGTGGTCTTCCCGCAGCCGGAGGGGCCCAAGAGGGTGATGAACTCATTGGTTTTGATGGACAGGTTCAAGTTGTCCACCGCGACAAATTTTCCAAAGCGTTTGCTGACATTGATCAGTTTGATTTCAGGCATAAGACCCACTCCCTTTTCTATCTTTGATGGCTTACCCGCCGATGCCCTTGTCGATGGAGGCGCCGGTCAACTTGTTGACCAGGTAGTTGACCAGGAGCACCACGATGATAATCAGCAGGTTGATGGCGCTGCCAAACTGGGCCCAGCCCTTTTCAGAATACTGCATGAGCATGGTGGTGAGCAGCGTGTTGCTGGTGGGCACCAGGAGGACAAAGAGGCTCAACTCCCGCATGCAGGACACCAGGGGCAAGAGGTAACCGGAAAGCAGGCTGCTTTTTTGAATCGGGAAGATAATCCGGCTCATCCGTTTCCACCAGGGGATGCCCACGATCTGCCCCGCTTCCTCAATCTCCCCGGACAACTGGAGCATGGCATTCAGCCCGGAGCGGGAGGCAAAGGGCAGGTATTTGACAGAGCCAATCAGGGCCAAAAGGACAAAGCCGTTTAGCCAGGGCACCCGAACGCTCATGGCCAGGTAGATGGCGCCAAAGGCCAGGGAGGGCATGAGGTAAGGGAAGAAGGCCAGGCTGTTGACCGCGTTGGCCATCTTGGTGCCGCGCTTTTTGGCGACCGCGTAGCCCACCAGGATGCCGCTGGTGCCTGCAACGATCGCGCAGGTCACCGCCAGGCCCAGGGAATAGCCCAGGGCTTTCCACACCTTGGGGGATAAGAGGATGCCGGTGGAATCCCCCTGGTCCAAATAGTCCAGATTGGTGCCAATCCAGAAGTCCAGGGTCATGTTGCTGGGCGAATAATTGCCGGCCTTGATGATGACAGATTCCGCCGCAAAGGTTAAAAGCGGCAATACCGCGATGAGCAGCATGATGATGACCAGGAGAATGGCCAGCGGGCGGTTCCATTTGTTGAGGTTGACCAGGGACACCTGGGAGGATTTGCCGGTGACCGTGGTGTAAGATTTGCGGGAGCCCGTCATCTTCTGATTGATGCCCAAAATGACAACGCCAAAGAGGATCATCACAGCGGCGATGATATAGGCCTGGCCGGAATAGGTATCCATCAAAGACTTCATCTTGGTGGACAGCATGTAATAGCGCACAGGGGAGCCCAAAAACACGGGCACGGAGTAGGCGCTGATGCTGGAGGCAAAGACCAAAAGGAAGGTGGACAGGGCGGCCGGCTTAATGATGGGCAGGGTGATGCGGGTTAAAAGCCGAAGCCGCGGGGTTTTGAGCACTGTCGCCGCCTCCTCCAGGTTGGCGTCCATGTTTCTTAGGATGCCGCCGATGAGGATGTAGGCAAAGGGGGCATAGTGCAGGCCCAATACCAGGCTGATGGGGAAGTACCCGTATACAAACCACTCCGGCATGAAGATGCCAAAGACGGAGGCCAAAATCCCATTTGAGGTGCCAGTGCCGATGAACTCATTCTTAAAAAAGGATTGCCAAAACAGCGCCAGCGTCCAGGCTGGCATGATGTAGGGAAAGACAAAGACCCCGGAGATAAATTTCTTGTATTTGAGGTTGCTCCTGGTGATAAACCAGGCCACTGCCCCGCCAAAGAGAATGGCAATCAGGGAGGAGGTGAAGGCGACAGCCAGGGTGTTGAGCAGGGGGCCATAAAACTGTATCCAGGAGTTGGAATAGGTAATGCCCCTGCTCCCGCCATCATCAAAGGTGAACAGCAAGCGCCTGAAATGATAATCCGTGGTGCTGCCCCGGGGCAGGCCCACAGCGCGCGCCTCGCGCCCGGAGTGGACGGTGACCGTCTCAAACAGCAGCACCAAAAGCGGATAGAGCGTTAAAAAGGCCAGCAATGCCAGGAAAACCACCAGGATTAAGTTGGCGGGCTTGGACAGGAAGGTCTTGGTCATCCTTCCCAAACGCTTGACCTGCAGTCTCTGGATTTGTTCCATGGCTTGCCCTCCCGGTTTGCGTTCATCACCCCGGGGACAGCGCCTGGCCATCCCCGGGGCAGGGAACTTATTTTACGTATTTGGTGACAAAGGTGGAGACTTCTTCATAGGCGGTGAGGATAAAGGCCGGGTCCTCGCTCACCAGGGTCTTCTTCCAGATGTCAATGCCCAGGTCGCCTTCCAGCGGGGCCAAGCCGGCGTTTGAGGAATAGGCGCCAATGCTCTTGCCCCAGGGCTCAAAGCCCTCCTGGCTCATCAGGTAATCAATGAACAGCATGGCGGTATAGGGGCGGGTTGCGCCGGAGGAGAGGAGGGCATACATCGGGTACATAAAGCCGGAGAAGGGCTCAATCGCGTATCCCTGCTCCTGCGCGTCATATTCGCCCACGGTCAGGTTTTCAGTCAGGACGGAGGAGGAGCGCAGCTTGCTCAACACAAACAGGCCAATCTTGCCCTCGGCGGTGGGCTGGCTGATTTCTTCAGCCAGGGTGGTGTCAGAGGAGCCAAAGACGCAGTTGCTCAGGAACTGGGCAATCCACATGAAGCCGGCGTTCTTGTACTCGCCCAGCTCAATGGGCTTGCCAAAATAGTCCTCATAGGCTTTGGCCAAGCGGTCGGACCATTCCAAAGAGGTGAGCATGACCAAGAAGTTTATGTTGACCTGCTCGCTCTCCGGGTTCTTAAACAGGATGCGGCCCTGCATCTTTTCCTCAGTCAGCTCCCAGACATTGCGGATTTTGGGCACATCCCCGCCCTGGTTGTTGTAGATAAAGACCTTGTTGATGTACTGGTGCACCAGGGGGTTGGCGTCCTTTTCATCCACCTGCTCCTTTACAGAGGGGGGTAGGTAGTTGAGCAGGTAGCCGGCGTCCATCATATAATCCAGGGACGCGCCGTCCTGAATCATCACCATGTCAGCGCCTTTGGCATTGGAGTCAATTTCAATTTCCAGCTTGGTGTAGATTTCGGCGTCCTTTAAGTTGTTGCCTTCCCCGGGGATGTCATACAGGGCGGAGAACTGCTCAAGGGCGGTGGTGATGCGGCTGGTGTTGCCATAGACGATGAAGGTGCCGCTCTCGGCCTTGGCCTTCTCCACCAATTCCTCGTGGCTAAAAGCCTGCGCTTCCAAAACCGCCTCTTTTTCAAGGGCCAGGGTGGGCAGGATGGTGAGCAGGAGCATCAGGCTCAGCATCAGGGCAAGTACTCTTTTCATGGTTCCTCCTTGTGTTCTTTGATGGATTGGTATCTCTGCACAAAGCGCGCTTGCGCCCCATGGTGCATTCCTCAGCCGTTCATCCCAGGTGGATCTTTGTAAAAACAGGGTAAAAAATAAATTCTTCTTTGCTGTGCCATTCAAGTTGAAAATTTGGCTGGCATTTTCTCAAAATGGTGAAAAATCAAGGATAACAGTCATAATCGGGGTGTGCCGCTTCGGTTTTGCTTGCTTTCAAATTTCAGTTTTGTAAATCTTGTGTAAAATCATAGCATCCTTTTCGTGTTTTCGTCAATCCAGGATTCCTGTCTGGGCTTGAGCGGCCGGGACGCCAGTTGCCCACCCAATCTGGTCGATTTAATGCCAAGAACCGCCAAAACAAAAACAAAATGTCAAAAAAAATACAAAAAATAACAAATTGCCCTTTTGAAGCATTGACCAGTCTGTATCAAATTGGTATGTTTTCGGAATCACCCCCGGAATTCACATCATTCTCAGGAGGTCTGTATGTATACAAAAAGGCTGCTCTCCATCTGCCTGGTGATGCTGGTGCTTTTGGCTGCTTGGGTGGCTGTGCCTGCGGCGCAGGCGTCAGGGCCTGTTTCAGGTACATATGGCACCAGCCCCTGGAAGATTGAAAACGGTGTTTTAACTGTCTCTGCGGGCCAAATGCCCAACACGACCACCGTGCCACCTTGGCGCGCGCACTCGGCGAACATCACCTCCGTGGTGGTAGAAGCGGGCGCTAAAACCTCCGCCAATGCCTCCGGCCTTTTTTCAGGGTTGAACAATGCCACAACAATAGACGTAAGGGGGCTTGATACCTCGCAGGCTACCAACATCGATACCATGTTTCAAGGCAACTCAAGGCTGACTTCGCTAAATGTAAGCGGGCTTGATGTGAGCCAGGTGACCAGCCTGAGGGGCACCTTTCAAAACACCGGCACCCTGGGGAGTGGTTGTGACATCATCGGGCTTGAAACCTGGAACACCAGCAAGCTGACCAGCCTGCACGACACTTTTAGAACGGCCCGTATTTTGAGTCTCAGCGGCATCAAAAACTGGAATACATCCAAAGTCACCAACATGAACTCCGCTTTCTATGGCTCGACCATTTTAGCCCAGGAGCTCCTGGACCTCTCAGGATGGGATGTCACCAAGGTCACGAACTTGCAGTATGCCTTTTCTGCTTCCATCTATGACCTGAGCATCAAGAACTGGAGCCCAACAGCGCCGGACTGGATTGTCACAGCCTTCAGAACCACCATGACCAGGCTGGAGTTAAACGCCTGGAACAACAAATACCTGCCGGACGCGCCAGCGCCGGATTATCAGTACTGGTATACCTTCAGCGTCAAGCCCCGGGTGCTGGTTTTAAACCCCAACTTCAAGTTCACCGTCAATGACGGCTTTTCCTTCTCTCCGCCCGGAAACGCGCTGTATACCGGAAAATGGCAGGCTGTGGGCACTGGGACGGAGGATAATCCGCTTGGCCCTTCCTATACCTTAAGTGAACTGCGCGCCTTGTACACCGGCAATGACCACAAAGGCCCCAAAGAAACCTATGTGTGGGAAAAGCGCACCATCAGCTTCTCCGTCACCAAGGTCTGGGCGGACAACAATAATCAGGCAGGCATGAGGCCAAGCAGCGTTACTGTCTCCCTCTTGGCCAACAAAAAGTTGACCGGGAAGACCCTGGTGCTCAATGCGCAAAACGCCTGGAAGGGCAGCTTCACTGGCCTTTCGATGCAGGATGAGGGCGGCCAGGACATCGTGTATACCATTGCGGAATTGTCCTTGCCGGAAGGCTATTTCTTCAGCGTCAAGTGGGATCAGGGTCAGGGCTACACCCTGACCAACACCTACGCCCCTGCCCCCACCCCTGAACCGATTACGACCTACCCCACGCTGTCTGTGCCGATCACAGCTAAGAAAGTGCTTAAAAATGGCGCGCTTGCGGGCGGAGACTTCAGCTTCAAGCTGATGGACAGCAAAGGCAAGCTGCTCGCCCAGGTGAAAAACGCCAAGGACGGCAGCATCGTCTTCCCGGAGCGCACCTTCACCCGCGCGGTGAGCAATTATGTCTATACCATCCGGGAAGTCAAGGGTGATAACCCCAAGATCACGTATGACGGCACGGTCTATACCATCAAGGTCACCACCACCCCGGTGGATGGGAAGCTGCAAGCCACCCTGGCTTATGAGAAAAACGGTGTGCCTTATGCAGGCGACCTGGTCTTCTCCAATCAGAAAAAGCCAGTCCCAACCGGGGACAATCAGGTGTCGACCATGCTGCTGCTGTCCTCTGCCGCCTTGTTGCTCATCCTTGGCGCTGTGGTCATCAATAAAAAACGCGGGGAAAACTAAAGCCAACATCAAAAAAGAACCGGTTGTTCGCCGGTTCTTTTTTATATTCAACAAGTTTTTATTGATTGAGGATATATTTCTCAATCGCGTCCGCCGCGCCATCCTGGTCATAGGGCGGGGCGATGTAGGCGGCCACATCCTTCACGTGCTGGGGCGCGTTGCTCATGGCCACGCCGATCTTGGCCTTGGCGATGGAGGGCTTGTCCAGCGCGCTGTCGCCCAGCGCCATCACCACCTCATAAGAGAGGCCCAGCTTTTGGAAGAGGGAAGCGATGGCCTCCTCCCGGTTCTGGCTTTTGGGGAAGAACTGGATGTTTTTCCCTGCGCCTTCTGTCAAAAAGACAAAGCCGGTTTCGTTTAGGCCATCTATCAAGGGCTGCTGGAAGTCCTGGGGCACGCCATAGAGGTTGACCTTTTCAATGCCCGCGTTCTCATGCAGGAAGAAATCCGACAGCTTTTCAATCTCCACATGGCGCTCGTGGTTTAATACCCAGGCATGGTGCTTGGGGATTTGGTAAGCCGCCCGGTTGCGGGAGACCTCTTTTTCCATGAAGATGCGGCCCTGGGCGGCAATTTCGCCATAGATGCGCCTGCCCTCAAACAGCCGGCAGACCTGGGCGGACTGCTCTGGCGTCAAGGTGGATTCAAAGATGATGTTGCCCGTCTCTATATCCATCACCCGGCCGCCGTTTGAGGTGATCCAGTAGCGAAAGCGCGGGTCCGCCTCGATTTGCGGGGGAAACATGGCGGCAGAGCGCCCGGTGGATGGGATGACCATCACGCCCTGCTTCATGGCCTTGTCCAAGGCTTCCATGTTCCGTTTGGAGATAAACAGCTGGTTGCTCTCCAGGGAAGTACCGTCAAAATCCAGCAAGATTGCGCGAATGTCCATCCCAGTCTCCTTTGCCAGTGTAAATTCTATGTAAAATTAGCACAAGGCCGGGGCAAAGTCAATTTGCTGGTTCTTCATCCTCCCAGGTTCTCATCTCCCGGGACAGGCTGTTGAACGCCTTGGTATCCCCAAGGAGGACAAAGCCGCTCAAACGGTTGCCGGTATAAAGCTTTTTGCTGTATTGAAAGAGCTCGCTGTTTTCAGAGATGTCCGCGTGCAGCTGATCCAATTGCTCTTTGGAAAGCTCGCTTTCCTCAATCACGCCGGAGGAAACCAATTGGGTGCCCATGGTTTTGACCATGTAGGGCGGCACCGGCATGTTCAATTGCGCCTCCCCGCCCGCGGCATTGGTGCCCGCCGTTTGGCCCTGCTGCTTGGCAATCATCCACAGGCCGTACCAGCGGCCGTCCATCACCGCGCAGTCGCCGCAGGCATAGACATCTGGCACATTGGTGCGCATCCTGTTATCCACGATGATTTTGCGGTCAAGGGCGACGCCGGTGTCCTTTAAATATTCGGTTCTGGCGGTCACGCCGGCAGAGATAATCACCAGTTCACAGGTCAAATCCCGCCCGTCCTCCAATCGCACGCCCAGAACCTTGCCATCCGCATCCCCATAGATTTCCTTGACATAAGCCTGGGTGGTCACCTGGGTGCCCTCGCTTTTAACCTGCTCTAAGAATAATTCAGAGCTCCTTGTGTCCAACTGCTTCATCATCAGTCGGGGCAGCCGCTCCAAAATTAAGGTCTGCAGCCCGCGCGCGTGCATGGCGTTGGCAGCCTCCAGGCCCAATAGCCCGCCGCCAATCACAATCCCGCGTTTGGCGGTCCTCAAGCGCTCCTCAATGTCAAGCGCGTCCTGCATGCTCCAGAGGGTTGTCACCCCGTTTAAGTGGGCGCCTGGCATTGGAGGCACAAAGGAGGCGCTGCCTGAGGCCAAAATCAGCTTGTCATAGGGCAATTCATCGCCGTTTTCAATTAGGACGGTTTTTGTATCCGTGTTGATTCCCGTGACCTTGTGGTTTAAGAGCAGCTCCAGGTTCCTATCCTCATACCACTTGCCCTCATGCAGGTACAGTTTCTCCGCCCGGTCCCTGTCCGTCAGGATCTCGGCCAGGCGCTGGCGGAAGTAGGGTGGATAGCTGTCCTCTGACAAAATGAGAATCCGGCTTTGCGGTGATTGCTGGCGCGCCGCCTCCGCTGCGGACAGTCCCGCGATGGAGCTTCCGATAATAACAATGGTTTCTTGCATGGTATCTCCTTGTGATCTCTCTTCTCTCCGCGCAAAACGGCCCCCCAGAAACGGAAGGCCGTTTGGGCAAACCCATCATACCACGATTGATGGGTTGTGAATAATGGTTTACCTGATTTTCATGCGTTTGAGCCGCAGGGCATTGAGCAGCACGGACACAGAGGAAAAGCTCATCGCCGCCGCCGCGATCATGGGGGAGAGGAGGGGCCCGTTA
>CAYOOZ010000084.1:7118-9724 GCA_964405705.1 uncultured Christensenella sp. | reverse complement strand
GCCCATTCCTCCTCACCCTGGGCAAAGTTGCGAACTTCAGTGTACTCTATCCAGCTTATAGCCAAGAAAGAAGCAAAAGAGCAACAATTTATTAAATTTGTTCAGATCAAAAGTCAAATAGAGGATAAATTCTAAAGTTTTTTGGTTCTTTTTTTCAAAAAAGAACCATCCTCCTCCCGTCCTCCTCCGTCCTCCTCTCGTTCACTTCCCGTTTCCCTCCCATGCCCCTCTGCTCCTCAAAACAAGCAAAAAATGGTCAAATAACCGCCTGTTTGTTTACGAAAGTGTTACAGAAATAACACAATTCCTATGTATTTTATGGTATAATGAACTTGGCACAAACGGTGTCAGGGAGAAATTGAAACGTATGCAAGAAATTGTGAAGATAAAGAAACCAGCGGGCGTCAATTGCCTGCGCGTGATAGAAGCCTCAGCCCTGCCCTCCGGCCGGAGCCGGCGTCACCGCAACCAGGGCATTTCCGCCCGTCCCCGCAGCCGGCGCGGCCGCATGAAAACCGCCTGAAACAGGCACAACAATTAAACAATAAGGCGGGCTTCAGCGCTAAAAGGGAAGTAATGGATCATTGTCCCGGCATCAGACCCGGGTATATTTGAGGTAGGCTGAAAGAATTCGGCTAATCCTAGGCCAGGGTGGCATGGGGTGTTTGGCGAATTTCCTGTTTCCGTGTATAATCAAAGTGGAGACAGGATAGCACAAGGAGCAAGCTGTGCAGAGAATAGGCATTATTTGTGGCACCTTTGACCCGGTGCATTTGGGACACATTGGCGCTGCGCAGATTTCGTTGCAGGCTTTCCAACTTGACAAGGTGTTTTTTGTCCCCCTGGCCAAGCCGTTTACTCGCTTGGCGGACGCGCCGGCTCAGGACAGGCTTCAAATGGTCCGCCTGGCCATCAAGGGGATGCCCGGTCTTGCTGTGAGCGAGGTGGACATGGTGAACAGCCCGCGTTTTGCGGTGGACACTATGGCCTCCTTGCACAAGCTGTACCCGGGCGCTGAATTTGTTTATATCATCGGTGCTGACAAGGCGGCCCGGGTCCCCACCTGGAAGAACGCCGGCGCGCTGTTTGGATTATGCAGCTTTGCTATCTATCCGCGCGCGGGCTATGACGCGGCGGATTTGTCCCATTTCCTGATTTCGCATGGTGCCAGGGCCCAGGTGGTGCCCAGTGAGCCTGTGACCACATCCTCTGGCAAGGTGCGCTCGCAAATCCGCCTGCTGTCCGACGCGCCCAAAAGCCTGATGCCTGAAGTGGCGGAGTATATCGCGGCCCGCGGGCTTTACCAGCCGGATTATGAGCGCATGGTGCGCCAGGCCGTTTCGCCCAGCCGTTTATTGCATTCCCAGGGCGTCAGGGAGACAGCGGCGCGCCTGGCCCGGCATTATGACTTGCCCATGCAAAAGGCGGCGGTTGCTGGCATCCTGCACGACTGCGCCAAGAACATGGAACTGGCGCGCTTACAGACCATCGCCCAGCAAACCCGCTTGAACTTGGACGACTTGACCTTGTCCAGCAACGCGCTGCTGCATGGCCCCGTGGGCGCCCAGGTGGCGCGCACGCGCTACCACATCTCAGACACCCACATCTTAGACGCCATCCGCTTCCACACCACCGGGCGCGCCCGGATGAAGGCGCTGGAGCTCTTGATTTTTGTGGCGGACGCCATTGAGCCCTCCCGCAAGTACCCGGGGCTGACCCTGGTGCGGGAGCAGGCGCAGGAGGATTTGCGCCTGGCGGCCTTAACATCCCTGGCCGGAACCCAGGAATTTGTCAAGACCAAAGGGTTGAAGAATAGCCCGCTGTCCGCCCAGGCGATTGAGGACTTGAGCCATCGCATCAAGGCTGTCCCCCTGCGGGAGGATTTGAGATTGACCGGAAATTAGCAGGCCAAGCGCCTGGATAAAGATAGAAAGGGGAACTTACATGAGAGACATCGATCTGGTGACCAAGCTTGCACAGCTTCTGTATGACAAAAAGGCGGATGACATCCTGGCCCTGAAGGTCGCGCACCTGACCGTGCTGACGGATTTCCTGGTGATTGCGACAGGCAGGACGCCTATCGCCGTGCGCGCGCTGGTGGACCACCTGGATGAGTTTATGGCGCAGCAGGGCTTGGAGCCCCGCCGGGTAGAGGGCAAGCAGGAGGGCGCCTGGGTGGTCATGGATTATGCCAACATCATCGTGCACATCTTCAAGCCCGATGCCCGGGCATTTTATCATCTGGAACGGCTGTGGGAGGACGGACAAAACCGGATCAATCTACCGTTTTTAGAGAAGCTGGAAGCCTGATATGCCCATCCAGCTGTACTGGCACAAGCGCAATTTTGACACGCAAAAGGCCGAGCGCTTCTTCAAGGAGCGCCGGCTGCCCTATACTTCTGTGGACTTAAAAAAGCACCGCTTGGGGCAAAGGGAGGTGGAAACCTTCATCCGCGGGTCCTCCGCAAGGGAGATACTCGATCTGGATGACGTCAAAGTAAAATCACACCCGGTCTGCTACACCAATCAAACGCAGAGCATCATTGACTATGTCCTTGAAAACCCCCGCTTGCTGCGCTCGCCCATCATCCGCAACGGGAACACCA
>CAYOOZ010000084.1:0-7108 GCA_964405705.1 uncultured Christensenella sp. | reverse complement strand
TCAAACCATAAAAAACCGGAGGAAAAAAGATGAAGAAACTATCAATCCTGCTGGCTGTTGTTGTTTTGGTGGCAGCCATCCTCATCGGCGTCATGGTCAATCAGAAAAACCAGGCCAATACGGCCCTGACCGCGGCCAATGACAAGGCCCTCGCCCTGCAAACAAAGCTGGATGAGGCGGTGGCCAAGTCCAGTGAAGCAGAAGGTCAACTGGCCGAGGTGCAAACCAAGCTTGAAGAATTAACAGGCTCTGCCGATACTTCATTGACAGAGCTGGAGACCTTGAAGACCCAGCTGGCGACCGCGCAAACCGAGCTTGAGACTGCCAATACCCAGCTGAATGCAGCGCAAACGGAAAGCCAGGAAATGATGTCCCTCATTGACTTCACTCTCGCAGAAAAAGGCCAGATCAATACCACCCTGGATGAGGCGCTCAAGGCCAAGGCCGACCTGGAAGCCCAGGTGGCACAATTGACCTCAGCGGCCGAATTAAAGGAGCAGGAGGCCGCCGCCAAATTAAAGACCGTGACGGACGAACTGGAAGCGCTCAAGGCGGACGCGGACTCCAAGGCCGCCCAGGCCCAGGCCGATGTTGAAAAGGCCAAGGCGGAGGCCGACACCAAGGTGAGCGAGCTGTCCGCCCAGGTGGCCACCCTGACGGGCGAACTGGAAACCTTAAAAACCCAGCTGAATGAGGCCGCCGCTGCCAACCAGGAAATGGCCACAAAGGCCGAAACCCAGGCTCAGGCGGAGCAGGTCGCGGACCCGACCCTGGAGGCTGCCATCGCCGCTAAGACCGACTTGGAGGCCCAGGTAGCCAACCTGACCCAGGAAATTGAAACCCTCAAGACACAAAACCAGGAGCTGACCGATAAAAACTGGGAGCTGGCCAAGGCCCAGGGCGAAATGACCCCCAACCTGGAAACGGCGCTCTCTGACAAGGCCGACCTGGAGGAGAAGGTCGCAACCCTCACCACCGAGTTGGAAGCGGCCAAGGCCGAAGTCGCCGCCGCCCCCAAGGCGGCTTCTCCTGAGTACAAGGCTGGCCTGGGCATGGTGACCAGCATTGGCTCTGTGGCCGAAGCCACCGCTGAAAAGCCCGGCGCGGCCCAGGTGAACACCACTGTGGCCAATGTCCTCCTGGACCAGGATGGCAAAATCGTCTCCGTGACCTGGGATGTGCAGCAGACCAAGATTCAGTTTTCTTTAGAGGGCAAGGCGGTTGACCTGCCTTCTGAGCTGTTGACCAAGCTGGAAAAGGGCGCAGCCTATGGCATGGTGAAGGCTTCCGCCATTGGCAAGGAATGGAATGAGAAGATCGCGGCCTTTGCTGAGTACGCCAAGGGCAAGACCGTGGACGAGGTGCTCAATATCGCAGTGTTTGAGCGCGACGAGAACCACAAGGCCGTCCCGGATGTGGAGGAGCTGAAAGCCAGCGTCACCATCACCGTGGGCGACTACCTGGCCGCGCTGAAGAAGGCGGCGCAGAACGCGAAGTAAGCAAAGAACAAAGCAGTGAAAAGACACGGGGGAAAGGTTTTGCAAAAACCCTTCCCCTGTTTTCTATAAGAGTTTGCGTGTTGCATACAAAGTAATTTCGCTTTGCATATGGGATACTTGTTTGGAATGCGTCATGAAAGATTTTTGTGGATGAATAGGCATTAGATTGCGCGGAATTCAAGGCTTTCCAGAATAATCATATAATCTTCCATCTCCTGTTGGGTCATGGTGGGTCCATCAGAAAAGACAATGAGCCGAACGCAGATCCCATTGACATAGGTGTCACAATAGAAAGCCTCATAGTCATTGGACTTCTGGTAAACGCTGATAAAATTGTTGCGTCCCACCTTGAGCATCCTGACCTCGCTGTCTGGGCTGTCCAACTGGTAGACCCCCATCACTGCTTCCTGAATGGTGGCATCCTGGTCATTCAAGTTGACGACAAACCTGCCTATGGCAGAGTCCATCAGCAAGGACAGCTCACAATAGCCGTTATTGGCGTCTCCGCTCAAGGCCTGGAATAGCCTGCCATTCTCCATCAGCATGGTTACATACGATTCGATGTTAACATCAAAAGTGATATACTGCTGCAATTGCGTCAGGTAATCCTGGGTGAACACATACCACCCAAAGGGGAAATCCGCAGAAATTGTAAACCATTGGGTGGTTAGATGATACCTACCGCTGCTGTCAATCCGCAAGGAGAGGCTGGGGGTCGGCAGTGAGGAGCGGCCGCCACCTGCCTTGATGGACTCAGGTATAGTGATGACCTGGGAGAGATCTTCCTTTTCTCGTTTGGTGAGTTCCGGCGCAGACAGGCTTTCGGGCAGCTTTGACTGCGCGGGGGCTTCCATCAATGCGTTGGCGCTCAAAAGCAGGAGGGAAAAAAGGAGCAGGAAGCATAGCAATTTTTTCATGGAGTCACCTCTTTCTTATATTGACCGTATTACCACGGCAGGTTAATTGATGCGGAAGATATCGCTGGTATGCAGTAGCATCACCCTGTCCTCGTCGATGACATTCAATTGAAGCGTAACCAGTGGTATCTCCATCAGCCGGGTGGCATCCTTACCAGTCAGTTCCTTGAAGACTTTTTTGCCAGGGAGAAGGTTTGTGATATAAATCGACGCATCATGGGCATTGATGCTATCATCCGTTCGTTGTAACCTGATTCGATATTCGCTTAAGTTTTCAATCAGGAATAGCCCGCCAAGTGGGTTGCTGGCCAATTGTGTAATGCGGACTCCGCCCCCTTCGTATACCACCCTGTCCTGTAATAGCAGTCTTTTTTCCTGCGGGTTAAGCTTTAAGGTCAGGGCTTGGGTCTTGGTCTGATAATCATTCTTGTCCAAATCTGATCGCCAGCATAGGAGGGAGAGCTCTATTTCGCCTGGCGCGTTGATTTGCGATTCCTCAAGTTTGCCGGGGGAGATCTCAAGCTTCCCATTGATGTAGTTGCCTGGCCTCACCTGCCCAATCTCATCATCATAAAAGCCCATGGTGCTGTTGATAGAGAGATCGACGAGTTGAAAAGTGTCTAAATCGGTGGATTCATTGAGAAGTGTATACTCAATGATCAAGCTTCCATAGTCATTAAAATAAACCCTGCCAGTCTTAAAATGGATGCCTTTATCCTTTTGGTTGATTCCAAGCTTGACCGGGATTTCTTTTTGATTCTCTGGTTTGCTGTCTGTCTTGAATACCGGAATCCCATTGGTTAAGCGGATAGAGATAGGCTCGTTTACTAAACGTGTTTGATAGGTGACCACGTCAATAACCTTGAGGGTGAAACCAATTTGGCTTAATTCACTGAGGCCTGCAAAGGCCAGGTCTTCATAGCTTACAGTGAGGTTTCCGTTTGAGATGGCGTTCGGTGGAAACTCAAAGGTCGCAAATCCTTCATCCAAGAGGATAGATTGGTCAGAAAGTGTCGCCTTGTTCAGGACAAGCCCTTGAGCAATTAACTTAATATAATCAGCGGAGGTATTTTCCACGCGAAATGATAGGCGGATGTCACCTTCATCAAAGATGGTGTTGCTTAATCTTTGAACCTGTGTTAGCGAGATCTTCAAATCTTCCTGATCAAGCAGAACCAGAGCCTTCGGGTTGCCAGGGTCAAAGTCCAGCGAAGGTTGGGATGTCCGCCCAAGTGGCGGCAGGCTTGTCTCTTGTGGTACCACTTCGTTTGTCTTATTTGCTTTTGATATTTGAATTAGCTCAGAAACATAGTTATTTCCATGGATGTCCACCATGTTGATGTAACAGTACAACTCTTTGTTCGCGTCATCCACCTTGCCGTAATATACGTCCAGATAGCGGTCAATGTCTAGCTCCCAGCCCATAATTGATTGAGATTTTTCCCATTGCGAAAAGGGAAGCATGTTTCCCTTTATATCACGCGTCAAGTAGTACCCTGAGTGAACCACCAGCATTCTTCTCCATAGTTCCAGGGAAGAATCCTGCTTGCCATGCATAGCCCAAGGTTTATCATTTTCAACAATCAGGCCTGAGATCTGAGCGCTGTTGTTGACTTTATCAATTTCAACCAGCAGGTTGCCAACGCTCATGTCCAAGGAATATGGGTCCGCGCTGGGATATAGGCCAACCCGTGCAGCAACCCTGTCCACATCCGCAAAGGCTTCCCGCTCATACACCAGGGGAAAGGCGGTGATTCCCTGTTGGGCATTGCGTATCAGTAGCGCATTGCCATTATATTTGGCCTTCAGGCGAAAAGACTCATCTAATGCTACATTGCTACTCATGTAGTGCAGGAAAAAATGTTCCCCCTCTCCCTTTGCCAGGATATAATAATACCCTTTCAAATAGTTCGCAGCTTGCTCCGGTGTCAGTTGCAGGTAGATTTCCTGTGTGTTTTCGTCCAAGACTGGCAGGATGGCTCTGGTACCGCCCCAATCCACCTGGCTCTTTTTGAGTAGTTCCTCGCCAAAATGTCGCATGTATGCTGTGTAGTCAGACGCAAAGCCAAAGTTTGCGTATTCATTTTTCCACACTTTCTGAAAATATTCCTTGTTGTTGAAGGGGTAATACAGCGAAACACCAAAGGAAAAAGGTTGGTTTGTCTCATTGATTCGGATTAACCCACCCAGTGCGCTAATTAATGCCTGGCTTTCGTCCTCGTAGAAGAAGCCGACCTGTTCTGTCAGGTCTACAAGGTCAATAAGATCAAAATCCGTGGTGGTGTTAAAAACACCAAAGGCTTTGACCCCATTACGGTTTTTGGCAAGCAGAGGATAAGAGCCTTCCGATAAGGAGATATCCATCTTTGAAAACAGGCCGTTCAAGGCGGTTTCCACTTCCCCCATGAATCCCAGGTCCAGGCAAGACAGGGTTAATAAATCCTTGCGATTAGGAGATCTTTGGCTGAGCTGCTCATAAAAACTCATCGTGCTTTTGATAATGCATCTTGCTACTTCAGGCCCACTCAAGTCAGTCTGGCTGATGTCCCGGAGGAAGGCATAGTTCCACCCATCCCCAGGCAGGGTCTCCTGAGAGGCGATCATAAAGTTGGCATAGTCCGAAACAAGGGCCGCGACTTCGATGGAAGCCATCAGGCAGGCGTCAAAACCGATCCATTCCAAGGGCTTATTCCGGCTAAACACGCTGTTAGATAGCGCATTTCGCAGTTCTGTTAAACTCAGCACTTCATCATTGTAGCGCGTGTCCACCCCAAAGCCCACCATCGGGCCGCCGCCATGGTTCCACAGTACAAGGCCATACTTGTCTGCGGGATATTGCGCCACTGCAAAGTCCAAAAAGGCTGTAAGCGGCTCACTTCTACCCATGCTTTGGTTGGGCAAGGTATGCACCAATTGAGGCTTGTTGCCTGCGATTTCAAAGACACTGACCTGATCAAGCGGGATCTGAGGGGAATGCCAACGGGTTGTCCCTCCGGTCATCACCAGCACCTTGATTTTATCAGGATCTGCCCTGGCTTTAATCATTTCCGCGATGTCACGTGTGGCAGCACCGCCTTCGGACTCCAAGTCTGAACCAACGATGTAGACCATGATGGTGGTTGTGATGTTCGTTTTTTCAGCGTTCTGCTGCGCATTAGTAAACAAGGGTAGCAAGAGGATAAGGGGAACGGCAACAAGGAGTAATGCCCTGACAAGTGTGAGGGATAAAGCGGATGCCAATAAGGGGTTACCCCTTTTTGGATAGGTCAAGGCGTTGTCCTCCCGGTTTAAGTTTAATCTTTCCAATGGCCCTATCTGGCTATAGGACAGATTTGACAGTTGTGTCGAGGCCTCCAAATATGGGCTATTTGAGATGGAGCCTTTGAGCGAATACAGCTATTGATCGAAAGCCATCGGATTTGAGAGTGCAATGCTTTATATTTGTGGAGATTTACTTCTCTTTTGTTCGTTTCATATCATAGCATATTCAATCTTCAGACTCAACCATTGGGAGCCTGCTTTTTTTATGCTTGTCTTTGATTAAAGAGTTGCTGAGCAAGTCGCTATCTTTGAAATGAATGCTTGGGAAAGGAAAGGGAAAGGTTTTTTCAAAACCCTTCCCCCGATTCGTTTTCATCTTTTGTTATAACCCCTTTTGTGCCGTGCCCAAAACCAAGTGCAGCAGCACCAGGCCAGCCCAGATGAGGCTGTGCGGGGTTTTGCCGCGGAAAAACAGGAGTCCGGGCGGCAGGAGGATCAGCAGCTTGCCGATCAGCAGCCAGGGCATTTCCGGTCGGTTGTCCGCGGTGCGGGCAAAGAACAAGGCCCAAAGGGTCACCACGATGCCAACGGCGAGTATGCCCAAAGTCCATTGCCAGAAGGGCGTTTTTGCAAGGGAGCCTGCCCACAGCCCCCAAAGGATGAGGGCGGCTGCTTCCAGGGCAAAGGCCAGGACATCGTTGAAGGTGAGGCTATTCATCTTCCTGTGCATCCTCCTCAAGCGCTTCAGCCCTGGCCCGCCCCCTTTGCCTGAGCGCCTCGGAGAGGAGGTACTCAATCTGCCCGTTCAGGGAGCGAAACTCATCCTGGGCCCAGGCGGCCAATTGGTCGTACATCTTGGCTGAGATGCGCAGGGGCAGCTGCTTTTTGCTCTGGGACATCGCTTAATACAGGCTCCCGCTGTTCACAACTGGCTGGGCATCCCGGTTGCCGCACAACACAACCAAGAGGTTGGAGACCATGGCGGCCTTGCGCTCCTCATCCAGGGTGACCACCTCATTCTCACTGAGCTTTTCAAGCGCCATTTCCACCATGCCAACCGCGCCATCCACGATCATCTTGCGCGCGTCCACAATGGCGGAAGCCTGCTGGCGCTGGAGCATCACGGCGGCGATTTCCGGCGCGTAGGCCAGGTAGGTGATGCGGGCTTCCAGGATTTCAAGGCCGGCCTCGTTGACCTTGCCCTGGATTTCGTCCTTGATACGGCGGGCGACCACCTCAGAGGAGCCGCGCAGGCTGCCCTCATCCGGCTCGCCATCCCCCGTGGTGTCCACATTGGGCGCTACGTCATAGGGGTAGATGCGCACGATGTTGCGAAGGGCGCTGTCGCACTGCAGGGAGAGGTACTCCTTGTAGTTGTCCACGTTAAAGACTGCCTTGGCCGTGTCCACCACCCGCCAGATGACCGCGATG
>CAYOOZ010000083.1:0-9824 GCA_964405705.1 uncultured Christensenella sp. | reverse complement strand
GCGTGACATGGTAAACGGAGTCCAAAGTTGCGAACTTGATTTGACAGTACCACTGCACACGCATTGGCACGTTTTTCCTTTATCTAAATAAAATAATTTTGTGGGTTTCCAAAGGGGGATCATCCCCCTTTGGTGGGTCTGGGAAAAGCCCAGCGGTTCACTTGTCCAGGGCGAAGCCCAGAAGTCTTATACTATTCAACATGAAGAAAGGGCTGTAACCTTACCAGTTACAGCCCCTAAATGATAGCTTTACTCGTCTTTAGCGCTTGCTGAGTTCCTCAGCGATCTCATAAAGCCAGTCCTCCTGGCCACCAACGGCCTCGCGTCGGCCGGCCTCGACAATGATGTCCCTGTAGTCCACCTGGAAACGCTCAGAAGCGCGCTTGGCATGCAGCATGAAGCTGGAGTAGACGCCGGCATAGCCGAGCATGAGGGGATCCAAGATGGAAGGCAGGCGGACGCCATGGGGCTCCAGCACGGCTTTTAGCACCTGGCCTGAGGCATCCATGGACTTGTAGAAATTGGCGTTTTTGTCGTAGCCCGCACGCTCCATCACACCGATAAGCATCTCAGTGGCGGTGTTGCCAGCGCCAGCGCCCAGGCCGCCCAGGGAGCCGTCAATATAGGTCGCGCCGGCTTTCATCGCGGCCAAGGAGTTACCAATGGCTAAGCCTAAGTTGTTGTGGGAGTGAAAGCCGATGGGCACCTTCAGCTCGCTTTTCAATGCGCTGATGCGCTCGGTCACGCCGTCTGGGAGCAGCGCACCGGCAGAGTCGGTGGCATAAACCACGTCAGCGCCGTAGGACTCCATCTTCTTGGCCTCTTCCACCACGCGCTCGGTCTTGGCGCGGTGCGCCATCATGAGGAAGCCCACGGTGAAGAAGCCCATTTTCTTGGCCACTTCAATGTGCTCATGGGCAATGTCCGCCTCAGTGACGTGGGTGGCGACGCGGACAACGCGCACGCCGATGTCCCGGGCCTTTTCCAGGTCGGGCACGGTGCCAATGCCGGGGATTAAGAGGACGGCCACCTTGCTGTTCTTGGCGGTGTCCACAGCGGCCTTGATCAGGTCCATTTCCGGGACGGTGGAGAAACCATAGTTGGCCGTTGATCCGGCCAGTCCGTCGCCGTGGCCTACTTCAATGATGTCCACCTGGGCCTCGTCCAATGCTTTAACGACCTGCTTGATGTCATTGACGGTAAAGCGATGCGCCACAGAATGGCTGCCGTCGCGCAGGGTGGTATCTGTTAAAATGATTTTGCTCATGCTTTCACCCCCAGAAGCTGTTTGGCCTTTTCTTCCGCGATGCGGATGCTGGCCGCGTTGATGATGTCCAGGTTGCCAGCAGTCTTTGGCAGATAATCGCCCGCGCCTTCCACCTCAACGCCCAGCATGACGATGTCATCCTTGGGATCTTTTAAGATGGGCTTCATGCGGAAGCGCACGCCGGGGACATAGCTCTTCATGACCTCCAGGCAATCCTCGCAGGCTTTGACAATCTTGTCGATGTCCTTGTTCTTGACGCGGCAATAAATGGTATTGCTCATATAAATGGGCGGTTCGGCGGGGTTTAGGATGATGAGGGTGCGGGCCGTGTCCGCACCGCCAACCTTGACCAGGGCATTGCGCGTGGTCTGGGTGAACTCGTCAATGTTGGCCCTGGTGCCAGGCCCAGCGGAGAAAGAGGAGATGGAGGAAACGATCTCCGCGTAGTACACGTCAGCAACGCTGTTGATGGCTGCCACCATGGGCGTTGTGGCCTGGCCTGCGCAGGTGACCATGTTCACCTCGGGCTCCTTTAAGATGTTCTCATCCAGGTTGACCGCGGGCACACAATAGGGGCCAATGGCGGCAGGGGTCAGGTCCAGGGTGAACATGCCCGCTTCTTTTAAGTACTTGCTGTTTTCAATGTGCCCCTTGGCGCTGGTGGCGTCAAAAACGATCTGAATCTTGTCCTTGTAGTTGTCCACCAGGTATTTAACGCCGCCGGCTGACGCGTCAACGCCCATATCCCGGGCGCGCTGAATGCCGGGGGATTCCATGATGCCCACCACACAGGCCAATTCAAGGTACTTGCTTCTGCCAATCTTAATCATCAGGTCCTGGCCAATGTTGCCCGGGCCGATGACGCCTACTTTAATCTTCTCCATGGGTGCTCCTCACTCAAAGCGCACAGACAGCGCGCCGTATTCACCATAATCGCAGGTAAAGGTCTCACCTGCCTTGGCCGGGACAGCGGCGGACAGGGCGCCAGAGAGGATGATATCCCCAGCGTCCAGGGTCACGCCATACTCGCCCAGGCAATAAGCCAGCCAGGCCACGGCCGCGGATGGGTCGCCCATGACAGCGGAGCCAAAGCCGCTGTTGATGAGCTCGCCCTCACGGCTTAACTTCATCTCAATGGCTTTCAGGTCCACTTTCCTGGGGTCAATGCGGGTTTCGCCCAGCACATACATGCCGCAGGAGGCGTTGTCTGCCACTGTGTCCACAATGGTCAGTTTCCAATCCTTGATGCGGCTGCCCACCACCTCAATGGCCGGCACCACATAATCCGTCGCGTCCAGCACGTCCTGGGCGGTCACCTTGCCATTGAGTGGCTTTTTCAGGATAAAGGCCAGTTCGCCCTCAACGCGGGGCTGCATGACTCCGCCTGCGGGGATGACGCCGGTTTTCGTGGCGTCCATGCTGTCGTACAGCCAGCCAAAGTCCGGCTGATCAACGCCCAGGGAGGTCTGCATGGCCAGGGAGGTCAGGCCGATCTTCTTGCCGGTGACCTTCTTGCCTTCCTTGGTCGCGCGGGACTTGTTGGCAAGCTGCACCGCGTAGGCTTCCTTGATGGTCATGCCCGGGTGGCGCTTGCTGATTTGCTCAATGGCTTGGCCGCTATGTTCGGATTGATAAAGCTCCTGCGCTAATTGATTGATTGTTTCTTGAGATAGGGGATTGCTCATCATGACCTCCCTTATAAATTGACTTTCGGCCCGGCAGTTTTGCCGGGCCGAGGATGCCAGTTTTAGTCCCTGGTGACGAAGTTCTTGACCTGCTGGGCAAACTCATTCGCGCGCTCAATCTGTGTCCAATGGCCGCAGTGCCCAAAGATGTGCAGTTCCGCGTTGTCAATGAGGTTAATCAGCCGATAGGCGTTCTCCACCGGAATCACCTGGTCCTCACGCCCATGGACGATGAGGGTCTGGTGGGGGATCTGCTTGATCTTGTCCTCGGGGGAGGCCATGTCTTCCACAGAGCGCTGGCGCGGGGCGGGGAACATGGAGCTGAAGGCCTCCTGGAAGCCGGGCTCAACGCTCGCCTTGTAGCGCACATCGGCTAATTCCTTGTTCGCGTATTTCTTGTTATCGCAGAACAGGTCCAGCATGCGCAGCATGTTTTCGGGGGAGGGCTCATAGCCCCAAACGGAATCCAGGCCTTCGGTGATGGGGAAGGAAATGCCCATGGCGCCCATTAAAACCATCTTGCGCACGCGCTCAGGATGCTTCACGGCCATGGCAATGGCCAGGCCGCCGCCAAAGGAGTTGCCGACCAGGTCAGCCTTCTCAATGTTCAGCGCGTTCATGAACGAAACCAGTTGTTCTGTCCACAGGGCCATGTTGTAGGTGATGTCGGTGGGCTTGTCGCTGTAGCCAAAGCCCAGCATGTCCGGCGCGTAGCAGTGGGCCACCTCAGCAATCTGGGGCAGCACCAGGCGCCAGTTGGCATA
Organism: uncultured Christensenella sp.; assembly: GCA_964405705.1. Lineage (GTDB taxonomy): Bacteria > Bacillota > Clostridia > Christensenellales > Aristaeellaceae > UBA6115. The sequence continues at coordinate 6,108 of CAYOOZ010000083.1, read as the reverse complement.
GGCGGAGACTCCGGGGCCGGAGCCATGGATAAAAATCAGCGGGTGGCCGGAGCCCTGCTCCAAGTAATTGGTGGTGTACTTGCCGGTCTTTACAGATTTTCCGATTTCAGGTCTTGACATGAGAACCTCCTTTTTATGACGTGTAGGATGCGTGTGAGCCGGAACGACTGCGCGAAATCTGCTTTCGTGCTACATTTTCGCACATCGTTCTCTTTTGTCAACTAATTCTATTATAGGATGGAAAACCTGCTTGTCAAGCATTCCAACAAATTAATTTCAAATTAGGGCGAAAGCGGGGAGATAATCACATTAACTATTCGGTTCAAGCTCTTCAAGAAACTGCCAAGCTCAAGATCACCTTAAAAGAACTTGCTGATTTCCTGGGAGGCTTCCCGCAGATCGGCCACCGCCTCGCTTAAGTCCACCTCGTCCTTGCGGTATTTGGGCATGGACAGGCTGATGGCATAGTGGACATCCTGGTCACGCCCAAAAACGGGCATGCCGATGCAATACAGATCATCCTGGTTTTCTTCATTGTCAATGCTAAATCCCTGGGCGCGGATCTGGCGCAATTCCTCGCGCAAGGCATCCGGCTTTGTGATGGAATGCGATGTCATGGCCGGCAGGCCGCTGCTTTTGATGTAGTTTTCCACCTTGTCCGGTGTCTGCCAGGCCAAGATGGCTTTGCCAACGCCGGTGCAGTGCAGGGGCATGGTTCCGCCCACGCCGGAGTGGATGCGGATGGATTTACCGCTCTCCAATTTATCCAGGTAGACCACCTCCAGGCCCTGGTTGCGCACAAAATGAATGGTCTCATCATATTTTTGCTGAAGGCGCTTCAAGATGGTATGAGCGTAGCTGATGATGGATCGGGGGTCCTGGCTGGCATCGGCCAGCGTACGCAGACGGTAGGTTGCCTGATAGGTATCCGTACCTTCGTTTTTAAAGACAAAGCCAAGCTGCTCCAGTGTTTTTACCAGGCTGAAGACTGTGCTTTTGTTTAGATTAAGCTCACGGCTTAACTCGCTGATGCCTGCGCCGCCCTGATAGGCGATGTACTCCAAAATGTTGGATGCGCGCTGGACGGATTGAATCCCTTTGTTCATCAAGTGACCTCACATTATTTCATGGTATGCGATATGATAGCACGAGTAGACCAGCCCTGACAACCAGTGGATAAATACCTATGGGGCGATTTTGTCCCGTATCAAAAAGCCGAACTCGTTTTTATGCAGCACAAACACGCTTTAGCGTAAAAACTATACAGGTTGGAAAGCTTGTAATATCATTGAAGCGAAAGCAAAGTTTCCAATCCCTTTGTAATTGGGGGCTAATGATGGGGGAGAGAGCTATGTTGTCTGCGCAGAAAAATCAGTCATTACTGGAGCGCTGCAGATGATCTTCACTGAAAAGGAGCAAACCAATGGGATCAGCGTTGAAAATCAAAGTCTTAAAGCATATCGCTAAAGCGTTGAACCAGGCCCAAATCACCTGGTCGCTTGGCGCGTCCATGCTGCTGTATTTCAAAGGCGTCACTGCGGATTTTCATGATATTGACCTCATGGTTTTGGAAAAGGATGTGGAAAAGGTTAAAGGTATCATGGGAGAATTGGGCGGTGTCTTGCAACCCATAAACCCAAGCGATCAATACAGGACAAAGGCATTTTTGGAATACAAGCTATGGGGTGTTGAGATTGATATCATGGCCGGCTTTATCATCGTTTTCAATGACAAGGTGTACGACTGCTCCCTAACTCCAGACCAAATAGAGGAGTACCTGGACCTGGAGGGTGAACAGATCCCGCTTCAATCCCTTGACCTCTGGCGCACCTACTATGGCTTGATGGGAAGAGAGGACAAGGTTCAGCTCATCCAGAATACCAAGCGGCCATTCTAAGCCATATCGCCTCATCTTGGTTGCGTCATTTAGCTTCTTCCCAATCATCAAGTTATTGTCCTGAAAACCCAACATAGTTGCAAACGCCTCCTTTTTTTCACCGATTCTCTCAACAGCATATCCAGGTTCTCCCGTGATGCCACCACACAAAGCGCATGATGGTCAGGTCCATCTTTAAAACACGTTCAAGAATTAAATTCTTCAATAGAAGAAAATAACAGTCCAAAACCTCTCAAAATCCTGATTCTATCAAGGCTGTGCGATATTATCGCCCTGCGTGCAAAATGTATCTCTTGGGTATTGACAGCCCAATTTGTCCTGTGATAATATTCAGCCATCACAATCGCGAGTCAGGGTGTTCGTTTTCGGCTCATCGCAAGAAAAAACTGTCATTTGCCCCGGTCTGTCTTGACGCAAACCTGAGTTTATGGTTGACCTGGCCCAAAAAAAGAACACTGTGCAACAATGCAGCACGAAAACGAAACTGACTCGGATAAAATGAAGGAGGACCCACCTCATGAAAGAAAGGTTCAGCATTCTTCTGGCTATCGTGATGCTCTTGACGCTGGCGCTGCCCACCCTGGGCGTCATCGCCGAGCAAAAGCCCATCTCCCTCAAACTGGGCCACCAGGCCCCCGACGGCACCGCCTATGACCTGCTTGCCAAGACCTTCAAAAAGATGATCGAAGAGCGCACCAACGGCAAGTATGAGATCGACATCTACTCCGGCGGTCAGCTGGGCGGCGACCGCGAGCTGATGGAAGCGCTGCAGTTTGGCAACGTTCACTTCAACGTGCTGACCGCTTCTGACATGGGCACCTTCGCCCAGGAAATGGAAGTCCAGGACCTGCCCTACCTCTTTGAAAACTGGGAGCAGGTTTACAAGTTCCTGGATTCTGACGCTGCCAAAGAGTTCTATGCCCTAAGCGATGCCGCTGGCATCAAGACCCTGTCCTTCATGCCCCGCGGCTTCCGCCATGTCACCCACGGCACCAAGGAAATCAAGTCCTTGGCCGACATCAAGGGTGAAAAGCTCCGCGTCGCTGAGAGCAAAATCTACGAAGAGACCTTCCGCGCCTTTGGCGCCTCCCCGCAGATCATGGCCTGGGGCGAGGTCTACACCGCGCTGCAGCAGGGCACCGTCAATGGCATGGAGAACACCATCATCACCATCCGCGACTACAGCATGGCTGATGTCCAGAAGTACTGCGCGCTGACCTACCACATGTTTGCCTTTGCCGCCATCACCGTCAACCCTGATTTTTACAACGGTCTTTCCGCTGAGGAGCAGGCCATCTTCCTGCAGGCTGGCATCGACGCTGGCAAGGAAGTCGGCGCCATCCAGGAGCAAAACGAGAAGGTTGCTCGCGAAGAGCTGGAAGCCAAGGGCATGGTCTTTGTGGAATTGACCGATATGCCCGCTTGGGTTGAGGCTGTCAAACCCGTGTGAGACGAGTACTTCAAGACCCACGACAAGGCGTACTTTGACGCCATCCAGGCCTCCTACAAGTAAAACATTTCCCTCAGGGAGGGGCAAGCGCCCCTCCCTGAACGTTTGGAAGGAGAGAACCCATGAAAATCCTCAACAAATTCAGCGAAGGGATTAACAAGGTCATCAACTGGTTTTTAACCATAGCCCTGGCTGTGATGGTCTGTGTCTACTTTGCTGCTGTGTTCTTCCGTTTCGTTCTCAATAGCGGCATCCCCTGGGCAGAGGAGATCACCCGCTACCTGAACGTCATGCTGGTCCTCTTCGGCTCCGGCGTTGCGGCCAGGAACCGCGAACACATCAACGTCAGTGCGCTTGAATCCGGCATCAAGAACAAGAATGTCAAGCGTTGGCTCTTTGTGCTTCAGTATCTGCTCTTTGGCGCCTACTTCCTATTTACCGGCTATGTTGGTTTTGGCTTTGCTGGCAAGATCGCCCACATCTCGCCCAGCCTGCGCATCCCCATGTCGGTGATGTACGGCCTGGTTTCCGTGGCCAGCGTGGTGATCGCTGTACAGTCCTTCATCTACTGCCTCAACCTGGCGCTCAAAATCGAAGAGCCGGTTGAGCATTCCGAGGTTGACGAATACATCAAGGGGGGTGAAACCGTATGATTTTGTTTGGAGGAATGTTGCTCCTGCTCATCATCGGCGTGCCCATCGCGGCATCCATGGGCATCTCTTCCCTGGCGTATGTGCTGTTAAATGGCATGAATCCCATTGTCATTGTCCAGCGCGTTTTCTCAGGCATTGACCAAAGCGCTTACCTGGCCATCCCCTTCTTTGTTTTGGCCGGTGAGATCATGAACCAGGGCGGCATCGCAAAGCGCATCGTTTCCCTGGTGCAGAGCCTGGTCGGCAACATCTCTGGCGGCCTGGGCGTTGTGGCCATCGTGTCCGTCATGTTCTTTGGCGCGATCTCTGGCTCAGCCATCGCCTCTGCCGTGGCCATTGGCGGCGTCATGTACGCGGGTCTTCTGCGCAGCGGCTATGGCCGTGGCTTCTCTGCCGCCCTCATCGCCTCCGCGGCGCCCATGGACAACATCATCCCGCCCAGCATTGGGCTTGTCATCTATGGCGTCCTGGCGCGCACCTCCATTGGCGATCTGTACAAATTGGGCTTCCCCACCGGCGTCCTCGTCGGCTTGGCCCTCATTGTGCCCACCATCATCATCGCCAAGAAGCGCAAGTTCAAGGAGCAGGCCGCCAAAATTGCCTCTGGTGAGATTGTTCTAAATGACGTGCCCGAGGTCTCTGTGGAAAAGGAAGAGTCCAAGATCAAGTTCTTGGTCTACAACCTGCTGGCCCTCCTCTCTCCTGTCATCATCGTGGGCGGTGTGTTCATGGGCATCTTCACGCCGACTGAGTCCGCCGTCATCGCTTGCGTGTACTCCCTGATCGTTGGCATGTTTGTCTACAAGGACATCAAGTTTAAGGATTTGCACCGCATCTTCTTAAGCGCCGCCAAATCCACCTCCACCCTGATGCTTATCATGGCCGCGGCCACGCTGTTTAGCTATGTCATGACCTATGACCGCATTCCCCAGCGCATTCTGGAAGTCTTTAGCGCGTGGAACGCCAGCAACTTCGCCAAGCTGCTGATGATGAACGTCATCCTGCTGGTGGCCGGCATGTTCATGGAAGCGGGCTCCATCCAGTACATAGCGGTCCCGGTGCTGCTGCCCATCGCCCAGCAAATGGGCCTGAGCGCCCTGCACTTTGGTATGATCATCTGCACCAACCTGTCCATCGGCATGATGACCCCGCCCTTTGGCATCACCCTGTTTGCCTCCATGCGGGTGTTTAAGGCCTCCATGCAGGAGGTGGTCAAGAACATGATGCCCTTCCTCATCGCGCTCATTGTGGCACTTCTGCTCATTACCTATGTGCCGGATTTGATCATGTGGATTGTCTAAGGACATTCCAAGGCCACAAGAACGCAATCTTTACAAAAACCCGCTCGCGCGGGTTTTTGTTTGCTCACAATTAGCAGTAAAAACAAGGATATTGGCAGAACTTCAAACACTAAGTAAGATTTGATTGGTCACTCGCTGTCTATTTATAGCGTTTTACTACTAACCAAGGGTAAATCGTTTAAAATTAAAAGAAAATCATTTTGCAACAAAAAGCCGGGGCGTTTGCCCCGGCTTGATGTCTGTTAGAATCTTATTCCTCGTTCTCATGCTCCTGGGCTTCGCGCGCCTTGCGCATGGCCAGTTCCAGGGCAGTCTCAGGGCGGTCTTCCATCACCACAGGGGCGGACACCACCTCGGCATACGTGTTCTCAACGGCTGCTTCGCTGGTCTCGCTGGTTTCCCCGGGGATGCTCGCGTCATAATGGATGGCGCTGTCTTCCATGGCTTCACGGATGGACAGGCTGATGCGCTTGGCAACAGGATCCACCGCCAGGACCTTCACATTGACTTCCTGACCGGGCTGGATGACATCTTCAATCTTTTCAACACGGGTAGGGGCAACCTGGGAAATGTGCACCAGGCCATCCACGCCGGGCTCCAGCTCAATGAAGGCACCAAAGGGGCGCACGCGCACGATGGTGCGGGTTAAGACCGTGCCAACGGGGTATTTTTCTTCGATGTTGTCCCAGGGGCGGGGCTGGAGCTGCTTGTAGCCCAGGGCGATGCGGTCGCGTTCCTTGTCCAGGGAGAGGATTTTGACGTCCACTTCCTGGTTGGTCTGCAGCACATCGCTGGGAACCACAGAGC
>CAYOOZ010000082.1:4751-9837 GCA_964405705.1 uncultured Christensenella sp. | reverse complement strand
GCATATCTCTGTGGGCAAATGTGCTTGCATAAACTCGTGTCCACGCTATCTAGCATACGCTTATTGAAAAAGCAAAATTTTGACAGTTTTCAATGATTCATCACAGAATTGTTGCAATAATAAGTATTAATAGTTACAATACTGTTTATAAAGGTGGTGGATTGGTTGAACGAGTTTTTAAGCGCACTCTCCGGCAAGCTGATAGACCTGATGGTCTATGGCGCTGTTGCCGCATGCTTCATCATTGGATTAACAAAATGTGTCTTCCCCTTAAACCGCGCCGCGCGCGCCTTCAGGCGGGGCATCAACAACCTGGCTGTGTTCAAGCCCAGTGAGACTGGGCGGCCGGATTGGCAGGACACGCTGTATTTGGGCAAGCCCATGCAAAAACAATGGACCCGCTTTTTATTAAACGCGGAGCAATTGGACCAGCGCGGGCTGTCCTGTGATGTGGAAGATTACATCAATGATGAGACCACGCTGAGGGATTTTGCGCATTTTCAGTTGGCCGAGATCCTCCCCGGCCTCTTAACCAGCCTGGGCATCCTGGGCACTTTTATTGGCCTGATGCGCGGCCTGGGCAACCTGGACTTGAGCAACGCCAGCAACACCGTAGCCTCCATTCACACGATGATTTCGGGGATGACCTTTGCCTACGGCACCTCCATTGCCGGCCTGGTTTGCTCGCTTTTGTTCAATATCTTCTTCAGGGCTGCCCAGGGCGGGGCAACAGGCGCGATGGATGACTTTAACCACGCCTTCTCTGAAGTGGTCATGCAGCGCCCCTTGGATGACCAGGTGCGGCAGACCTGCTACATGGAGGACCAGGCCGTCTTCCTCTCCGGCGCCTTCCATGAGGTCAATCAGCGCCTGGAAAGCGGCATCAGCCAGTCCGTCAACCGTGCCTTTGCGCCCATCTCCCAAAACATGCAGCAGTTCATCCTCTCAGAGACCCAGTCTCAATTAGAGGGGCTCAACCACGTGGTCAACCAGTTTGTGGAGCAGATGAACACCGCCTTGAGCGGCCAATTTTTGCAACTGGGGCAGACCCTCTCAAAGATCAACCAGTCCCAGGCCATCAGCCACGAGTCCCTAAACACCACCATGGCGGCGGCTGACAGCATCTTGGACAGCATGCAAAAAACAGACGAGGTCACAAGGGCGGTCATCGACCGCTTTGACGGTTATATAAGCGGGCTTCAAAAGAGCCAATCCGCCACAACCCTTCTGGCCAATGAGACAGCCGGGGTGCTTGCCAACATCCATCAGGACATCTTAAGGCAAGCAGAGCGCTACAGCGCCCTGGTGGACGCGCAAAACGACCTGAAAAACCTGATGGAGCAGTACGCCGCCTGGTCAGGCAAAGTTTTAGAAGCGGTGGACCGGCAAGCCGAGGCGGCCTCTGACAGGACGCATGAGGTGGCCAATGAGATGGCGCGCTCCGGCAAACTCTTGCAGGAGAGCTATACCAGCTTTGTGGAAAACATTTCCTCCGGCCTTGCCCGCACCCTGGGGCTGTTTGAGGAGAGCATGTCGGACATGAGCGGCAAGCTGGCCCGGGATTTATCCGGCGCCATCAGCCATAAGAATACAGGTGAGGCGGACATCGCCCAGCTTTCCCGCGCGCAGGTGGCCCTAAACGACATGACCGCCGCCTTGAACCGCGCCACCAAAGCCGTTGAAGAAATGGCCAAATAAGCGGGATGAGAACCATCAGAGCGCCCAGGCGCCTTATCAGCAAAGGGGATGGCGGGAGCCATTGGATTTCCTTTTCGGACATGCTCTCCAGCCTCCTTCTGGTCTTTATCCTGGCCCTGATGGTCAGCATCTACCAGTATTTTTCTGTCCTGGATATCAAGACGCGCGAGCTGGAAGCCCAGCAGGTTGAATTGGACCGGGTGCAAATCAGCCTGGTGCAAAAAGAGGACGACCTGCGCACCGCCCAGGCGGAATTGATGGGCAAGGAGGAGGAGGTTGCCTCCATCCAAATCCAGCTACAAAAACAGGAGGATGACCTCAAGGCCGCGCAGACGGCGCTGAAAACCAAGGAGGATGAGCAGGCGCTGCTGCAATTGCAGCTCATCAGCCAGGAGCAGTCTTTAAACGAAATGCAGCTGGCCATGAACCAGCAGCAGGCGCAGATTGATGATCTGCTGGGTGTTAGAACACAAATTATCCAGGATTTGAGCCTGTCCTTTGCGCAGAACAACTTAAACGTGAAGGTTGACCGGGACACCGGCGACATCATGTTGGACAGCAGCCTGCTCTTCCAGTCCGGCGGGGATGTCCTCCTGCCCGCTGGGCAGGCGCAATTGGCCCAATTGGTGCCAGTGTACCTAAACGTGCTCCTGCGGCCGGAATACCAGGATTACCTGGCTGAAATTGTGATTGAAGGGCATACGGACAGCAAGGGCAGCTACCTGTTTAATCTGCAATTGTCCCAGGACCGTGCCCTGGGTGTCGCCACCTACATGCTGGAAATGCCAGGGCTCAATGCCGCGCAGCGGGCCAAATTGCAAAGCATCTTGACCGCCAAGGGGCGCAGCTATGCCAACCGCGTTTTAAATGCCGACGGCAGCGAAAACATGGACGCCAGCCGCCGGGTTGAAATCCAGTTCCGCCTAAAGGACAGCGAGATGATTCAGAAGATGAATCAAATCCTGCAGCAAAACCGCTGATGAAGAAGATCGCCGTCATTCTCTCCATTCTGGCCTTGGCGATGTTGGGGGTCACCCTCTGGGGCGTAATCGGCGCTCAATTGGGCCTCACGGTGGAGGGCGTGCGCGCCCTGCCCCAATCGGAGTTTGAGCAGCGCTTTGTCCGCTTAAGCGAGCAGATTGAAAACGGCGGCGTACGGGGCGTGGTCTATGAAAACAGCCCCCTTGGGCCAATGGATGGCTATGTCATTTTGGAATACACCATCAGGGTTGAGAACCAGGGTCTCATCCCCGCCCAGATGCTGGAAGCGCTGGTGGTGCCCTTAAAGGGAGACGTCCTTTGCATCTCCCAGCAGGAGTTTGACGGCATGGACGTCAATGCCCCTGTGAACGCGCCCGCAGGGCGGCAGATGCGGCTGCGGTGCTACCTTTTAACCAAAAAGGATCAACACGCGGTGAGGGATCTTCAGGTGAGCTATTATGTCTGGGGCCAGCCGATCATACGGAAAGTGACCTACGGATAGGCAAACGACTTACTTGACAGGCTTTCCCTACATCGCTAAAATACAGATACAGGGATCATCCTGAAGTGTGCGCCAGTTGGCTGTTTTTACCCACATCTTACTTAATGGCATCCGGGTCAATGGGATGATGCCAGGCCCCCCAGAGGGGAAGGCAGAAGACCTGTTGCAGGGAGCCGACCTGCTGTACATAGCGGGTGAAAAAATGGTTGACAGCGGCACTTTGGGCATCCCAAAGCAATCGCAAATTCGGCGGGATGAACCCGCCGTTTTGTTTTATCATGGTATTCTCAAGTTTTTTGGAGGGCAGGCATGCGTACTTTATGTATTCCGGTCAACCAGGAGGGTATAATCAAGGCAGCGCAGATTCTAAAGGAAGGCGGCCTGGTCGCCTTCCCGACGGAAACCGTCTATGGCCTGGGCGGGAACGCGCTGAATGAGCAGGCCATCAAAGCCATCTTTGACGCCAAGGGCCGGCCAGGCGATAACCCGCTGATTGCCCATGTCAGCGGCATTGATGAGGCCCGGGAGTATGGCGAATGGAATGACCTGGCCAACACCTTGGCGCAGGCCTTCTGGCCGGGTCCCTTGACCCTGATTGTCAAGCGCGGCCCCAAGATGCCAGCGAGAATCAGCGCGGGGCTTGACACCCTGGCCATCCGCGCGCCCAGCCACAAGGCAGCTCAAGCCCTGATTTCTGCCTGCGGCTTTCCCATCGCCGCCCCCAGCGCCAACCGTTCCGGCCGGCCCAGCCCCACCACCGCCCGGCATGTGTTGTCAGACATGGACGGCATCATCCCCTTGATTTTGGACGGCGGCCCCAGCGAGGTAGGCCTGGAATCCACGGTGCTGGACGCGACAGGCGAGATCCCCATGATTCTACGCCCAGGCGCTGTGACCCCTGAAATGGTGGCGATGGCGGTTGGGGAATGCCAGGTGGCGGACAACGTGATGCGCCAACTACGGGAGGATGAGTATGCCCCCTCCCCCGGGATGCGGCACAAGCACTACGCGCCCAAGGCCCGATTGACCCTGGTGGAAGGAGAGCCGCAAACGGTACGGCAAGCCCTCACCCAGATGGCCAGTAAGTTGGAGAACGCCTGGGTGTTCGCGCTTGATGGGGTGATGGATGGGGCCAAAGACGTCAAAGTCAAACCCCTGGGCAGGGACGCCAAGGAGGCCGCCCATAACCTGTTTCATTTGCTGCGGCAAGCGGATGAGGAAGGCGTAACCCGCATCTTTGCCCAGGCGCTGCCCCGGGACGGCCTGGGGCTGGCGGTCATGAACCGCCTGGCCCGCGCAGCCGGATTTGACATCAGACCGGCTGAAGAAGTATTACATCACCAGGCAGACGCCTGAAAAAGAAAGGAAACCAACATGAAAAAACTTGTCTCCCTGCTGCTGTCCGTGTTATTGCTGTCAGGCTTAACCCTGCCCGCGCTTGGCAATGAGCTGGTAGAAAAAGAGCTCAACCTTTTCACCTGGGCCACCTATGTGGATGACGGCACCATCGCCAAATACGAGGAATTGACCGGGGTGAAGGTCAACTATACTACCTTTGCGTCCAATGAGGAGATGCTCCTTAAAATGTCTGCCTCGGGCAATGAGTATGATGTGATTTTAGCCAGCGATTACGCGCTCAACATCCTGCGCAAGGATGACAAGCTCCAAAAGCTGGACAAGGAATTGATCCCCAATTACAAAAACCTGGACCCGGATTTCCTGAGCAATTACTTTGATGAGAATAATGAGTACACCGTGCCCTATACCGCGGGCACCCCGCTGATTGTGGTCAACCCGGATTTGACGGACCTTCAGATCACCGGCTATGAGGATTTGTGGAACCCGGAGTTGAAGGACAACGTGGTCATCATTGATGACGCGCGCAACATTATCGGCATCACGCTC
>CAYOOZ010000082.1:0-4741 GCA_964405705.1 uncultured Christensenella sp. | reverse complement strand
AATTGGCAGAAGCCAAGGAAAAGCTGATGACCCTGCGACCCAACATCCGCTCCTTCAACTATGACACCCCGCATAACGATATGATTTCCGGCGAGGTGGCCGTGGGCTACATGTTCACCCCCTTTGTCCTTTTGGCCATGGATGGCAACCCCAACCTCAAGGTGGTTTACCCCAAGGAGGGCATGGGCTTTGGCATTGACGCGCTGGTCATCCCCAAGGATGCCCCCAACCACTCCAACGCGCATGGCTTTTTAAACTTCCTCTTGGACAGCGAGGTTGCCGGCAACACCGTCGCCTGGCAGTACTACCTCTCCCCCGTGAAGACGGCCTATGAGTATATCCCCGAGTATTTGCGGGAGAACCCGGCCATTAAGATCCCCAAGGAGATCCTGGGAGAAACCGAGTTCATCATGGACGTGGGCGAGTATGAGAGCAAGTACCAGGAAATCTGGGCTGAGTTTAAGCTGCAATAAATTTTAAAAGAGCAAGATAAAAAGGGGAGGGCGGGTCAAACCGCTCTCCCCTTTTTCTAATCATAGGCGAATGGGCACTTGAGCATCCTCTTAACCGGCGGCAATGGCATTGTGGGCTTGCGAATTGCGGCAATGCGTGACAGATGATGGCTTGCTTATTTAAGCGTAGCTGTGGATGCTGGGAATCCAGGTGTTAACGCCAATATAGGTGAAAATAACACAGATAAAGCCGATGACCGCAAACCAGGCCGCCTTCTTGCCCCGCCAGCCCCGGGTGAGCCTTAGATGTAAATAGATGGCGTAGATGATCCAGGTGACAAGCGACCAGGTCTCCTTGGGATCCCAGGTCCAATAGCGGCCCCAGGCCTTTTGCGCCCAGATGGCGCCGGTGATGATGACCAGCGAAAGGAACAAAAAGCCAAAGGAGATAATCCGGTAGTTGAGGATGTCCAGGCGCTCCTTGTCCGGGAAGTAGTGCTCGGTAAAGGCGGTGTCCTTGATCCTGTCACGCATCAGGTACAACAGGGAGCCGCCAAAGGCCACACCAAAGCTGCCATAGCTGAGGATGGCGGTGGAGACATGGATGGCCAGCCAGTTGCTTTGCAGCGCTGGCATAAGCTCGTTAACCTGGCGGGACTGCAGGGCCGCATAGCCGATGATGAGGAAAATTACTGGCGAAACAAAGGTGCCAAGCGCCCTGTACCTGCGCTTGCGCGCAAAAATCAGGAAGGCCAGGGCAATGCCCCAGGCAAAGCTGGTTGCAAACTCATACTGGTTGGATAGCGGCAGGCGGCCAGCGCCAATGGAGCGCACAATGAGGGCCGCCGTATGAACAAGGAAGGCCCCCAGCAGCACAAAGCCCGCCCATTGGCCGGGCTTTTCTTTTTTTAGGGTAAAAAAGAGGATGTACAGCACAGCGGACAGCAGGTACAGACAAGCCGCGATGACAAAGAGAATGGTTTCTACTTGCATGAAGTTCATTTGCTTTTTGTTAACTCCTTGATGGCCAGACTGGCTTTATCAGAAAACAGGAAGGAACCCCTTTGCGTATGCCCATACACCTGGTCCATTCCGGGGGACATCTTGGCCCAGACTTCCTCCGGGCGCAGGTAAAAGGCCAGAAAGAGCCCCAGTAGCATCAGGATGCCGCCCAGGAAAACCAAGGGCAGGCTGGGATCTGACACGATCTGAATTAAGGTGTAGGGCTGCGGATTTGACAGCACGAAGCGGTAATCCGCCACCTTGATATCAAAGCCCATGCCGGCGATGTTCTGGTCCACCAATTTACCCTGATAATACAAGGAAAACAGGGCTGCAGGGTTCTTCAAGTGGGGGCTATTTGTCATAGGGCCGGTGCGCGTCATCACGTAATCCGGGTAAAGGGCATGAAACACCAAGGCTAAATCCATGTATTCCGGATTGATGCTTGAAAGCTCAATGCTCTCCCCCGCGCAAAGGACGCGGCTGTCCAGGCGCTCCTCCCCCTGATAGCTGTCTACATTGGCAGCCCAGCTGGTGGCGTTTTGCAGAAAGCTGTGGCCATAGGCGTGCAGGGGGTGGTTGACCTTGCTTTGCCCGGTGACGCTGCTGCCATCTTCAAGGTTAAACACGGTGAGGTCCGCGATGTACTGCTCCACTGTGTTGTCCTCCCGAAGGAGGATGTCAAAGGCGTTGATCTGCACCTCAAAGGGCTGGCTGTCCACCTTCTTTTTTTGGCCAGGCACGCCATAAACGCTGGTGTCAACGTGCATCATCTGCCCCAGGGCAAAGCCCACAACGATCAAAAGCATGCCCAGGTGAGACAGCCAGGAGCCCCAGAGACCCAGGCGTCTTCGGCTTTGATAGACATAGTCCTCTCCCAGGATGGTTTGGGCCTTTGGTTTTGAAAAGCCCATCCTGGCAAAAAAGGGCAACACCTGATCCGCCGGAAGATCAAAGGCAAAAGCCGGCTTTGCGTTTTTCAAACTTTTTTCCAGGGTGAAGCCGGAGACAAACTGCCGGTAAACCGCGGGGAAGCGCAGGACGCTGCACAAGCAGAGGTTGAGCATCAAAAGGCCTATCAGGGCAATGAACCACCAGGCGGTGAACACCTGATTTAATAGCATGGACTGCAAAAGGAGGCCCAGGGTGTCGCCATACAGGGCCTGGTAGTTTTCTGGTCTTGCGCCCTGTGGAATCAGGCCGCCCAGCACGCAGGCCAAAACGACCAGCCCCAAAAGCAGGAGGGCCAAGCGCATGGAGGAAAAAGCACGGAGGATTTTTTTCAAAGAAGGCTCCTGTCAAAGATAAAGGAAAGGGCCTGCCACAGCATGCAGCAGGCCCGGGCAAACCGGGTTTACTGCCGGATCAAGTCCAGGGCTTTTGCGGTTAACTGCTCCGCCTTTGTAAGGCAGGCATCGGTCAATTTGCGGTTGTGCGCGCCTTCGCTATTTTCCACAAAGACGAAGTCCCAATAAAACTGCGCCTCGCGGTTGAGCGCGCGGACCTCATTGAGTTCTTCATCCGTGGCGCCGGCGGCCACCTTGTCCGCCAGGGTGTTGGTGAGCAGGACCAATTGGTCGGCGATTTCGTAGGTCCGCGCCTCGGTTTTTTCCTGGATGTCTTTGACAAAGGTGTCCAGGTCGGTATGGCATTGCGCGCAGGAATCGCTGATGGCAGGGTTCTTCACGGGGCTGGTCAGGTAGTGGGAGCTATAAGTCTGCCCAGCGTCATTGACGGCTTTGCCCATGTGGCAGTCCGCGCAGGAGAAAGTGCCGGCATGGACGCTGCCAGCGCCTGTGTAGGTCTCAAACTCCGGGTGCTGAACCTTGATCATCCTGCTGCCGGTGCGCGGGTTGATAAAATCGGCAAAGCCCAGGTGGTCATAATAGGCGTAAATCATCTCTGGGGTCGCGTTTTCATGGCCTTGGTAGGGCAGGACGGTGGCCTTGGTATCACTCGGAAAATAGTATTCCACATGGCATTGCGCGCAGGCCAGGGTGGCCGCCTTGATGCCGCTGTCCTCCCCCACTGCGTCCTTTAAATACTGGTGGGTGATTTCAAACTGCCCCGGCGTTTCCCCATGGCAGTTGAAGCAGGAGATGCCGCCCTTTAAGGCATTGAAGGCATCCTTGAAAGGCAGCTTGTAAGCGCCCTCCCCCAGCTCGTTCACCATGGCCGTGTAGTCCCCGGATTTGCAGGTGAGGCAGTTGGCCAGGGGATGGGGACGGCCAATGTTCTGCACATCCTCCAGGGAATACTCATGGCCGCGTGCAGAATTGTAGGAATAGGCAAAGCCAGAGCCCTCATACAAGACCGCAATCTGAGGATGGGCCAGGACATAGTCATAAGCCTCGCTGTTTTCCGCGTTTTTCAAAAAGCTTTGGTACTGGTCGGGGAAGATGTCCTTGTAGTGATCAGCCGGCAGGGATACAGTGGACGCCAGCGCCAGACCCGTGACGCAAAGCGCCAGGATGGCAAGCACAAGAAACCGCTTTTTCATAGGCCCCTCCTATACAGTTTTCCAAGACCATCATAAGCGTTAGGAGAGAATCGGTCAAGACTTCAATTCAAGAACAAGCGCCTTGGACAACGCTTTTCATAAATGAAACCCATCATTGAGCTTGATTTTCACCAGTTAATGGCATATAATTCCATTAAGAGGTGATAATATGATTCAATCAACGGCCATGCTCCTGGAAAATTTGCAAGATTATCGCTACCCTGCCAATAAATTAGCGCGCATGGTGAAGCAGGGCGACATCTTTCCGGTGGTGCGGGGACTGTATGTGACAGATAGCAACACACCAGGGCGCTTTCTCGCAGCCAGCATTTATGGCCCTTCCTACCTCTCCTTTGATTATGCCTTGGCCTATTGGCACCTTATTCCGGAAGCAGTGTATACCTTGACCAGCGCCACCTATGATAAAAAGAAAAAAAAGCAATTCAACACTGCTTTTGGTGTGTTCACATATCGAGATGTTCCCAAAACAGCCTACCCAATCGGGATCCAAATTGTGAAAGAAGAAGGTTATTCCTTTCTTATCGCTCAGCCCGAAAAGGCGCTGTGTGACAAGCTCTATACCATCTCGCCCATCAATAACCTCAGCGCCTTTGAAGCTCTTTTGTTTTCCGACCTTCGCATTGACCCTGACACATTCCAAAAGTTGAATGCAGAAGAACTGGTGATAATCGCGGCACACTATCAGACAGCGAACCACCGATTACTGGCTTCTTATATAGGGCCTGCTGAAAATCCCTAAACCCATTGAAAACACTGGATAAATCGC
>CAYOOZ010000081.1:6253-9895 GCA_964405705.1 uncultured Christensenella sp. | reverse complement strand
CATGCTCTATGAAAGCCGTCAGCACCGCCGCAACACCAGGGAGAGCCTGGACTGCGCCATGGCCCTTCAGGAACTGGAGCGCATGGGCGTTGCCAACATCCTCACCTTTGATGCCCATGACCCGCGCGTCATGAACGCGGTTCCCCTGTGCGGCTTTGAAAATGTGCTGCCCACCTACCAGATGCTAAAAGCCCTCCTGCGCTCGGTAAAGGACCTGCGCATTGATAAGGAAAACATGATGGTTGTCAGCCCTGATGAGGGCGCTGTACAGCGCAACATCTACTATTCCTCCGTCATGGCGCTGGAATTGGGCATGTTCTACAAGCGCCGGGACTACACCACCGTTATCTCCGGGCGCAACCCCATCGTCGCTCACGAGTACCTGGGCGAATCCGTTGAGGGCAAGGACATCATCGTGGCCGATGACATCCTCTCCTCCGGTGAATCCCTTTTGGAGCTGGCCAAGGAGCTTAAAAAACGCAAGGCAAAGCGCATCTTCGCGTTCTTCACCAATGGCATTGAGGAGTTTGAGGAGGCCTATCAGCAGGGTATTATTAGTAAGGTCATCACCACCAACCTGTCCTACACCAAGCCCGAACTCAAGGACACCAAGTGGTTTGTGGAGGCTGACCTAAGCAAGTACATCTCCTACCTCATCGCCACCTTGAACCATGACCGCAGCCTCTCCGCCCTGCTCAACCCCTATAACCGCATTCAGTCCTTGATGTCCCGCTACCGCGCGGAGCAGGCTCAAAGCGGCATCAGCCTGGTCTGATGAACAGGAGGGCCCATGCAGCCTGAGAATAAAGATCTGCAATCAGCCCCGGAGCAATCGCAAAAAAAGCAGAGGCTCCTCAATAAATCCAAGGATTTCCTGCAGTCCGCCATGGATTCTATCTCCGGTAAGGACCTGCCCCGATTGGTGGAGGAGTTCACCCGGGACATGGTCACCATTTCCGAGGGTCTCTCCGCTGACCAGGAGGCATTGAAAAATGCCCTCACCATCCAGGGGGAGGAGCAGGACACCTTGTCATCAAAGCAGCGCGAGATGGAAAAGAAGCTCAATGAGCTTACAAAAAAAGTAGACGCCCTCACTCAAAGGAGCGAGAAGCGCAAAAAAGGAGAAACCGGCCTGGTCTTTATCCTGCGTCAGGCCACCTGGCTGGCGGCCGTCATCGGCGGCTCCTGGCTTCTGGTCACGCTGGTCAAGGCCTTTGTCAAATAAGATGAATTATCAGGATTTGCTTAAAACTTATCAGGAGCGCGATCGCAGCGCCCTCACAGACGGCATCACCACCGCTCTTTCCTACGCGGATGAGGTCACTGTCAGCCTGGGCTTGATGGAGGATACCGGCCTTCTTGGGGAGATCCTGGATACTGTCTCCTTCAGCCTGCCCTTTGTTGTCATCGCCGTGACCGAGCAGGGCTCCGTCATCCTGGGCAAGAAAACCCAGAAAGCCGCCCTTCAGGACGGCTCCTACCGGGCCTTTAAAACAGGGGCTGGCATGGCAGCCGGCGCTGCCGCCATCGCCGCCGGCCTGGGCGCGCTGCCCGCCGTGCCCATCGCGGTGGCCACCCGTTTGCTCCTGGACGAATACCGCAGCCAGTCCCTCACCGCCTACCGCGTCAAGCAGCGCACTGAGCGCTTGAGCGCCCTGATTTCCAAGAGGAACTGGGGTTAATGAACGCTGGGGAGCGCTTTGAAAAGCGCTCCCCAGACCCCTCTGAAACTTTTAAATTATATTGTAATAAAAATTATTAAAGTTTTTTGCGCTACTTTTTTCAAAAAAGTGGCCGTTTCTTTTCGTGCCTTATTGCGATCTCTCCCACTCCCTGAAACGTCCCTCCACCACCTTCAAGCCTTCTGTAAAGCATTCCTGATTGGACGCGTAAACGGCCGCGGTCGTGGAAAAGTCCAGGTGGTCATTGGGGAGGTTAAGAAGGGTGAACTGTCCGCCCGCTTCCTTGACCAGGAGGGCGCCGGCTGCGTAATCCCAGGGGGAGAGGGCATACTCAAAGTAGATATCCCCCCGCCCGCAGGCGATGTAGGCCAGGTCCAGGATGGCGGAGCCAAAGCGCCTGACATCGGCGGTCTCGCGCATTAAGGTGTTGACGGCTTTGAACGTGGCGTCCACCAGCCCGGGTACATAGGGCGAGGTGCCAAAGGAGGTAAGGGCGTATTTGTAGGGTGTGTCAGAGCAGGTGATGCGCTGGCCGTTTAAGAAGGCGCCCTCGCCTTTCTTTGCTGTGAACAGCTCCTGTCGGTAGGGATTGTAGACGCAGGCCAACTCCAGCTGGCGGTTGACGGAAAGGGCAATGGCGATGGCGGAATGCCCCAGGCCATGGATGTAGTTGAGGGTGCCGTCAATGGGATCCACCACCCAGGTGGGCTCATCCGACAGCGGGGCGTTCTCTTTTTCTTCGCCGTACATGACGCTGCCGGGCAGCAGCTTTAATAGCTCGGTTTGCAGGTAATCCTGGGTCTTCTGGTCAGCCTCGGTGACAAAGTTGGCGTGGCCTTCCTTTAAGGTGATACCCTTGGGCTGCATGGTAAGCATGATGTCCGCGGCCTTTAAAATGATGGTGGTGAGCTGTGTAAGCACGGTGATCTCCCTTCATTGACGAATCAGGGGAATTATAGCATGATATGGCGTGAACTGAAACCAGCTTGAGCAAAGGAAGGGAAAAACCTTGAGTGAACCCCGTGTGCGCGACCAGATTGAGTATGATTTGACCACAAGATTCAGAAAACAGATTTGGACGCCTTTTTTGGCCGCTGTAAAAAACTATGGCCTGGCCATGCCGGGCGATAAGATCGCGGTCTGCCTGTCCGGCGGCAAGGATTCCCTGCTGTTGGCCAAGTGCATGCAGATCTTGAAAAAATATAGCAAGGTGCCCTTTGAGGTGATGTATTTAAGCATGAACCCGGGGTATAGTGAGGAGAACAGGCAAAGGGTGCTGGCAGCGGCCGGGGAATTGGGCATCACGCCTGAGGTGTTTGACACGGACATCTATGAGATTGTGGATTCTGTGAAATCCTCGCCCTGCCATGTGTGCGCGTCCATGCGCCGGGGGCATCTGTATAAGGAGGCCAAGAAGCGTGGATGCAATAAGATTGCCCTGGGCCACCACCGGGACGACGCGGCAGAGACCATCCTGCTGTCCATCCTGTATGGCGGGCAGTTTAAGGCCATGCTGCCCAGACTGCATAGTGAAAATTTTGAAGGCATGGAGCTGATAAGGCCCCTTTATCTGGTGCGGGAGCGCGCGGTCAGGGCCTGGCTTGCCTCAACGGAGATTGAGACGATCACCTGCGCCTGCCGGGTGACCAAGCAGGCGGACGGGGGCAAGCGCGCGCGGGTGAAGCGCCTCTTGGCTGACCTTGAAAAGGAGCAGCCCAATGTGATTGATAATATCATCGCATCCTCTGAAAATGTCAACCTGGCCACCCTGTTGAGCCATCAGGAATCCCAAGGCGCGCAGAGTGTTTCATTTATGTCCAAATTTGAAACGAAGGCCGAAAAAGTTGACAGACTGTTTTAGATTGCATACAATTTGTCCTATCTGGTGAGGAGGTTGTCGTTATGGAACATAAGAAGGTAGCCATCCTGGTGGATTCTGGCTCCGATGTGCCTAAGGATT
>CAYOOZ010000081.1:1514-6243 GCA_964405705.1 uncultured Christensenella sp. | reverse complement strand
GGAGCATCATATTTTTGTCGCCCCGCTCAAGATTATTTACAAGGATAAAGAGTTTGAGGACAGGCTGGACATCACCCCGGAGGAGATCTATGCCCGATTGGATGAGGAGGTGCCAAAGACCTCCCTGCCCGGGGCAGAGCGGGTGAGCGAGCTACTAAATACCATCACGGAGGAGGGCTATGACACCCTGCTTGTGATTACCATTTCCACCGGCCTCTCCGGCACGCACAACATGCTACGCCTGATGGTGGAAGACTATGGCAAGCTGGAAGCCCATTTCATCGATACCAAGAACATCGGCATTGGCTCCGGCATGCAGGCCATGCTGGCGGCAGAGCTGCTCAGGTCTGGCAAAAGTGTTGAGGAAATCGTTGAAGCAGTGTCAGAGAGCGCGGCCAAGTCCCATGTGTATTTCTGCCTGGACACCCTGGAGTACTTGGCCAAGGGCGGGCGCATCGGCCTGGTCTCGGCCCTCTTGGGTTCATTGCTGAAGCTGCGCCCGGTCATCTCCTGTAACAAGGATGGCGTGTATGAAACCGTGGCCAAAGTGCGCGGGAGCGCCGCTGCCCTGGCCAAGACCATTACCATCGCTGTTGAGGACGCCAAAAGCCACCTGCGCTACGCGGTAGGCGTAGCCCATGGCAGCGCACTGGATGAGGCCAACCGCGTGATGGAAGAGTTAAAGCGCCGCCTGCCGGACGCCGTCGCCTACATCAAGACCGACGTGAGCCCGGCCCTGAGCGTGCACACAGGCCCCGGCCTGATTGGCATCGCGGTGCAGGCCCTGCCCGCGCTGTAACTGGTTGATTCAAATAAAAAGGCTGCCGGGTTTTGTCCGGCAGCCTTTAGTTTATCAGGTTATCTTATTTCCAAAGCCCGTTGGGGTACTTGCCCGAATCGGTCAATTCACGCAGCGCCTTTTCCACCAGCGGCCGGTCCGAAGCGTTGGTTACGCCAAACCAGCGGTCCTTGCTGGTGAAGACCTTGACGCTGACCATCTTGTCGTTTAAGAGGTCGCCCACCAGGTTGGGCAGGTAAAACTCGCCCTTTAAGGGGTTGTTTTCCATCGCGTCCTTGTAAAAGGCGGCAAAGCGGCGCTCGATGTGGCTCATGAATCCGGGGGTAAAGCCCCACATGTTCATGGACACGGTGGTGTCCCCGGCGATGCGCTTGTAGTTTTCATTGTCCAGGGTGTACATGGGCCCGTCAATGGTGGGGATGATGTGGAGGCGCTCCACAATGCTGTCCAGGTAGCCCTCGGCATTGACCTTGCACTCGCCGCGCGATACATAGCCAGCGTCTGACAAGGTGTTTTGCAGCTCAAACCCGGCCATGCAATAGCTGTTTTCCTTGGGGTTATGGCTTAAGAAGTTGTAGATCTGCGTCATCGCGTCCAGGCCGTAAAAATCATCCCCGTTGAGCGCGCAGAAAGGCGCGTCAATGGCGTCCTTGGCGCAAAGAATGGCGTGGGCTGTTCCCCAGGGCTTGGCGCGGCCTTCCGGCACGGTCATGCCGGCGGGCAATTTGTCCAATTCCTGCATCACATACTGGACTTCCATCCGGTTTTCGACGTTTTTGCCGACGATCTCGCGGAAATCTTCTTTGATCTTCTTGTTGACGATAAAGACCACCCGCTCAAACCCGGCGCGCAGCGCGTCAAACAGGGAGTAGTCAATCAGGCTTTCACCATGAAGGCCAAAGGGGGTCATTTGTTTGAGGCCGCCAAAGCGGCTGCCGATGCCTGCGGCCATCACGACCAGGATAGGTTTCTTGCTCATATCGTCCCTCCAAAGTAATCATCATACAAAGAATAGCACATTTGACAAGCCTTGAACAGTTTAATTTGCCAGCTGTTCCTGATCAAGTGGGTATACATAGATAGGGCCATGGTTCCCGCAAACTTTATGGAGGTACACCCATGCTGCGCAAACTGTTTATCGCCCTTTTGCTCCTTGTAACGCTTGTCCTTCCCGCTGCCGCCAATGAGTACAGGGAGGCCGCCTACGGCATCTATGTTGATTTTATGGAGCTGGTGGAAAATGAGGACGGCACCCGCCAGATCAATTTCACCCTGCCCAACCTCAGCTCCCATCCCATCTCCAAACTGGTCATTGATGTGGTGATGCTGGATGATGACTACCAGCCTGTTTTAGACCATCCAAATGACATGGAAGGCTTCATGCAGGAACTGAGCACCAGCAATGTGGCGGAGCCCTTGAGCTTTACCCCTCCGCTTGAGCCAAACAAGGACGGATCCTACTCCATTTCACTGGGAAACAGGTATAAAAACGCCACCAAGGCCCGCGCCGCGGTCAGCTACTACCAGCGCGAGAGCGGGGAGGAGTTTTATCTGTCCCCCACAGTCATGCTCTGGAACCACAGCGATGGCACAAGGCGTGAGCCAGGCCCCGGCGGGCTTTACTACCCCGGTCTGACCAAGGAAGAGCAGGATCTGGCCTACAGCTTCCCCATGGGCTTTAATACCTCCTATACCCCGCTGTCAGAGGAAATGGCGCCCTTGTACAACAAGAGCCGGGGCGGTTTCTGGGTGCTCTCGGTCAAGGAGGGCTCCTTGGCCCAGAAGCTGGGGCTTCTGCCTGGGGATGTGCTGGTCTCCGTGGACGGCGTCGACCTGGCGGAGGACCTTCGCGCTATTGAGCTTGGCAAAATCAAGATGGCCAAGGGCGAAACCATCATCTTCACCTGGCTTCGGGATGGGGAACTCCTGGAGGGCCAGCTCAGCAAGGATTAGAGGTTTTTCAAACCCAAGCCGCGGACCTGCCCTGCGGCTTTTTTGCTTGAATGGAACCCAGCAATGAGGTACACTGAAGACCAGGAGGGTGTTATGAGCCATCAGGATTACTTTGAGTTTAGGGAGGAAGAGCATCAGGAGCGTCAGGACAGGCTCCGCTTTGCAGCCGGGATGAGCAATTTTGTCGGTGTCATTCTGGGCGTTGTTGTCATTCTCTTAATGCTCCTGCTCATTTTCAGCCTGGTCAATTGGCTGCGGCGCGACATCACCAGCACCTTCACCTTCATCAACACCAGGTTTTAAAATGTTGCCCACTTGGGAAGAACTTACCGCGCGCATCCTGGACTGCCAGGCTTGCGCGCTTTCTTTGTCCATCAAAAACAAGGTGCCCGGCCAGGGCAATGCAAAGGCTCGGCTGATGCTCATCGGGGAGGGCCCCGGGCAAATGGAGGATGAGCAGGGTTTGGCCTTTGTAGGCCCTGCCGGGCAGTTGCTGACCAAAATGTTGGCCGCGATTGGGCTTACAAGGGAGGAGGTCTTTATCACCAATGTGGTCAAGTGCCGCCCGCCCAACAACCGCGTGCCGGAACCGGAGGAGGCCGCCTGCTGCCTGCCCTTCCTGCGCGCGCAGACAGCCCTCATCCGCCCACAGGTGATTTTGCTTTTGGGGGCGACTGCCACAAAGACCATCCTGGGCCAGGACAAGCGCATCACGTCCTGCCGGGGCATCTTTGTGGAAAAAAAGGGTGTCTTCCTCCTGCCCACCTTCCATCCCTCCGCCTTGCTGCGCGACCCGGGCAAGAAGAGGGCAGCCTGGGAGGATTTGAAGCTGGTGCGCGATCAACTGGCAAAATTGGAAAAATCCTTGCAATAAGGCGGCCATTCTCCCAATAAACGCAAGCCGGGCTTGCCTTTATCGGGTATACTTAAGAGGAGGAGGTGGATTTATGGACTTTATTGTAGAAAACCTTACCATCATCATCTGTGTCGTGTTTGGTATTGGCCTGTTGATTGTGGAGATGTTTATGCCCGGATTTGGCATCCCGGGCATCGCGGGCATCGGCCTGCTTCTGGCCAGCATCTATTTCACCTGGACCAAGCACGGCGCTTTGGCCGGCCTTGGTGTCACCGTGGTGGAGCTGATTCTGGCGGGCACAGCCATCACCCTGTCCCTGCGCTCAGCATCCAAGGGGCGCCTGTCCAAATCCGCCCTGATTCTAAAAGGCGGCCAAAGCCAGAAGGAAGGCTTTTCCGCCGCAGAGGACCTCACAGGCTATCTGGGCCAGACCGGGGTCACGCAAACCGTGCTGCGTCCTGCCGGAATAGCCGAGTTTGGAGATGAGCGCCTAAACGTGGTGTCTGCCGGGGAATTTATCGCAAAAGGCGCTGAAATAATCGTGCGCGAAGTGGAAGGCGCCCGCGTATTGGTAGAAGAGGTAAAAAAGAATGTTTAGACAATTTGAGTTGAACGGAGGGTCATTTATGCCAGAGATTCTGTTGGGGATTATTGTAGTCGCGGTTATCCTGATTTTTGTGGTCTTCTTCCGCTATGTGCCCATTGGGCTGTGGATTCGGGCGCGCGCCTCGGGCGTGCCGCTGACCATCTTCACCTTGATTGGTATGCGCCTGCGCCGGATTTCACCCCAGCGCTTGGTGGACGCGCTGATTACCTCCAGCAAGGCCGGGCTGAACCTGACCGTCAACCAGCTTGAAAAGCACTTCTTGGCCGGCGGCAACATCGAGCGCGTGGTCAAGGCCTTGATTTCTGCCCAGCAGGCCGGCATCAAGCTCACCTTTGAGCAGACCTGCGCCATTGACCTGGCAGGGCGCGATGTGCTCCAGGCTGTGCAGATGAGCGTTATTCCCAAGGTCATTGAGTCCCCGCCCGTTGCGGCCATCGCCAAGGACGGCATTGAGCTGCGCGCCAAGGCCAGGGTCACCGTGCGCACCAGCATCCAGCAATTGGTTGGCGGCGCT
>CAYOOZ010000081.1:0-1504 GCA_964405705.1 uncultured Christensenella sp. | reverse complement strand
TTGTCACCACCATTGGCTCCTCCGCCACCCACAAGGAGGTTCTGGAAAACCCGGACCTCATCAGCCGCACCGTATTAAACAAGGGCTTGGACGCAGGAACTGCCTTTGAAATCCTTTCCATTGACATCGCGGATGTGGACGTGGGCCGCAACATCGGCGCCCAATTGCAGATGGATCAGGCGGAGGCCGACCGCCGCATCGCCCAGGCCAGGGCGGAGGAACGCCGCGCCATGGCCGTCGCCCGTGAGCAGGAAATGAAGGCTGAGGTTCAGGAGATGCGCGCCAAGGTGGTGGCCGCGGAGGCGGAGGTGCCCCTGGCCATGGCGGAAGCCCTGCGCACTGGCAAACTGGGCGTCATGGATTACTACCAGATGCAAAATATCATGGCCGACACCCAGATGCGTGACGGCATCTCCAAGGCCGCCGACCCCAATTCCACCAACCAGAACCAGCAGTAATGCGGGAGGATAACATGAGGAAGGAGGGATTTGGTGGAGCTTAGAAACATTTTTCTGCTGTTGCTCGCTGTTGGTTACTTCCTCTTAAAAAGAAAGATCAATCAGGAAGCGCAAAAGAAAAAGGACCAGGCGGGTGCCCAACCGGTGAAAAAGACAAGCCCCCAGCCTGCCAAGGTTGTGCCGCCCCTTTCCTTTGACCAGGAAGCGCCAGTGTTGCAGACAGATTGGCAAAAGGCCGCGCAGACGGTTGATGGCCCTGGCTTCTTTGAGGAGGAGCCAATCAAACAGCCGCCTCCCGCCTTTGTCCCGATAAAGCGGGAGAGCGCCGCCTCCACCATCACCCTGCCAAAGGAGAGCAAACCGAAGGTAGTAAAATCCATTTCGCCGCAGACGGACAGGCGCGTTCTGCCGGAGTTTACCAAAGATGCTGTGGTGCAGGCTTTTGTGATGAAGGAAATCTTCACCCGGCCGCCCAGTTTGAAGCAAAGGATGGCCAGACCTGGGCAGCGGATCAACTGATTCTTTAGTGTATCCATTGATACCGCCGCTATTCGCGGCGGTATTGTATATAATGGGGGAACTGATAATCAGTCTCAAAAATTACTTGCCTTTTTGCTGTCCTTTATGCTATTATCATTTTTGCGACTGTCTGACGGTCCGCTGTATCCAGGCCGATACATGAACGTCTGGAATTGAAGGAGGAAACCCCATGAGCGAAATTATCAGGTCCCTTGAACAAAAGCAGCTGCGCACTGATCGCATCGATTTTGGTATCGGTGACACGGTCCGTGTCTTCGTCAAAGTCGTTGAAGGCAGCCGTGAGCGCCTGCAGGCCTTTGAAGGCACTGTCATTGCCAAGCGCAATGGCTCCACCCGCGAGACCTTCACCGTGCGCCGGATGTCCTATGGCATCGGCGTTGAGCGCACCTTCCCGCTGCATTCCCCGCGCGTGGACAGGATTGAATTGGTCCGTCCTGGCAAGGTTCGCCGCGCCAAGCTGTACTACCTGCGCTCCCGCCAGGGCAAGGCTGCCAAAATCAAGGACG
>CAYOOZ010000080.1:9052-9936 GCA_964405705.1 uncultured Christensenella sp. | reverse complement strand
GAAGCAAAAGAACTTTAATCTGGTCAATATAATATAAAAATAATATTAAAGTTTTTGCGCCACTTTTTTTCAAAAAAGTGGCCGTTCCCTTCGAACCTCCTCGTCCCCCTCTACCCCATCCGCTCGTATAATTCGCCGGCAAGCTGGACTTGCTGGGCGATGAGGTTCATGACCTCCTGGGGCGTGATGACGTTCTCGCCAGTTTCCATAAATTCGGGCGTTCGCCAGCCAGAGGTGAGCACGTTGGCGACCACGGTTGACAGGCAATCCGCCTCCCGCTCCAGGCGCAGGCCCTCGCGGATGAGGTCCGCGGCCGCAAAAAGGAGGGCAAAGAGGGGCAGGGCGCCGGATGGGGAGAGGGGCGAAACAGCTTGATAGGTTTTGTCCGTGGTATAGAGGTTTTGGTGGATGAGCCGTTCGGTGCCAGAGAGGTAGACCAGGAACTGGGTTAAAAAGCGGCTGTCCTCCCTTGGGCACACGACGCAGAGGTTCTTCTGGTCGTCCTTTAGAAGGCGTGAGAGGATGCCGTCCGCGCTGTCTTGGACAGGGGCAGGCAAGGCAGAATACATGGCGGCCTTGTTAAGCTCATTTTGCCAGAGGTCGCGCTCCTCCCCCGGGATATAAAGGAGCTCCGCCTGGGTTTTCTTGGCAAGGGCATTGGCCAGGACGGCGGATTTGTTGAGCGTGGCTTGGTCCTGGCCAAGGGGGTTGATGAGCAGGGCGGCAGGGGAAGCGCCGGACTTTAACCGACTCATTTCGCTCAAAGGCGCGGGGCTGGTCCTGGTGGTGAGGGCATAAGCGGAAAGCCGCGTGGCCAGGTCCTGCACAAAGGCCGGGCTGCCGCAGATGAGGACGGCGTCCTGATCCAACATGGCCAAGAGCAG
>CAYOOZ010000080.1:0-9042 GCA_964405705.1 uncultured Christensenella sp. | reverse complement strand
GGTCATTTCCCGCATGCCAAAGCTGTGCGAGAAAGCCAGGGCCAGCTCACTGATGGCTTGCTGGGCCAAGCGGGCATCCTCCCTTACGGAGTTGTTTTCTGATATAAAGAGGATTTTTGCGCGCATGTTACTCCCAGTCAACCGGGTAATGGGTCACCGCATATTCCAGGCCCTTGCTGTTGCTCTTGAGCATGTTGATGACATTGTCAATCAGCCGCTGGTCAGTAAAGGGCGTGGGCGTAAAATCGTTGTAATCAGTGCGGGAGGAGATGCGAGCGGGGATGATGCGGAAGGAATCCGCCTCAATGGAGCTGGGCTTAACGATGTAGCGCACCTGGAAAAAGAAGGTGCTCATGTCGCTGGGCTTGTTGTTGCCGGCAAAGCTGAAATTGCCCAGGGAATAGACGATGTATTTGCCCTTATAGTACTCAATCGGGTTGATGCGGTGGCTGTGATGGCCCAAGACCAGGTCCGCGGCGGAGTCCACGGTCAGCCGGCCTAATTTGATCTGGTTGTCATTGGGCTTGTAGTCCAGTTCCGCGCCCCAGTGGTAGCTGACAATGACCAGGTCATGGGCAGCCTTGGCCGCGGCCACATCCCGGGGCACCTGCTCAAACAGGGTGGGGTAGCGCCCGTCAAAGGTCTGGTAGGACAGCATGGCGATGGACACATTGTGGATTTTGTAAACGCCCATGGTCTTGGCGTCGCTCCAGATGATGCCGGCGCTGTCCAGGGTGGCCTTGGTCTCGTTTAAGCCGGTCTCCCCGTGGTCCATGACGTGGTTGTTTTCAAGGGAAACGGCCTCAATGCTGCCATCCTTGAGGATGCTGACATACTCCGGCGGGGCAGAAAACACAAAATCGTTGTTGCGCTTGTAGACCGGCGCTGTGGTCAGGGTGGATTCAAAGTTGACGATGGTCATGTCATCGCTTGTAAACAAGTCCCTGACGTTGCGGGTTAAGAAATTGAGATCATTGTTCTGCTTTTTGAGCTCGCGCACAAAGATGGAATCCCCGCGCTTGCGCACATCCCCGCCAATGGTCATGTCCCCGGCGGCTGTGATGATGAGCTGAAAGGAGCCATCCTTAAAGGTCTGCTCCGGGCTTAAGGTGGGCGTGGGCGGGGTCACGGGCTCACCAGTCAAGTCATTGCCGCCCTCTTCCTGAGGGGCCGGTGTGATGACAGGCGCAAGCTCGCCAAGGGAGATCTCCTCATCCGCCAGGCCCGCGGGAAAGACAAGGCCAAGCAAAACAAGGAGCAAAAACAACTGGGTGACTTTCTTTTTAAACAAAACCAATCTCCTACAAACCCCTGAGGAACGTATGAATCCTTTCAAATGCTTCCAGGAGTTTTTCTGTCGCGGTCGCGTAGCAGCAACGGATATGCCCTTCACCGCTGGGGCCAAAAGCGTTGCCGGGTACGCAGACTACATGATGTTCTTTGAGCAGGCGGTCGCAAAACACATCGCTTGAAAGGCCAGTGCTCTTGATGGAGGGGAAGGTGTAAAACGCGCCCCTGGGCTCAAAGCAATCAAGGCCCATGTCCAGAAAAGCCTGGTGCATCAAGCGCCGTCTGCGGTCATAGCTGTCGCGCATCCTCACAACATCATGATACCCATTTTCGCGCCCCTGCTTTAAGGCGTTATAGGCGGCCACCTGGCTTTGGCGGCTGGCGCACATGATGGTGTACTGATGAATGCGGGAGCAAGCGCGCACAATGTCAACCGGCGCGCAGAGATAGCCCAGGCGGAAACCGGTCATGGCAAAGGCCTTGGAAAAGCCGCTGACCACCATGGTGCGCTCGCGCATGCCGGGGAGGGCTGCGATGGAGTGCTGGTAGAAGCCGTCATAGCAAAGTTCGGAATAAATCTCGTCACAAATGACAAAGAGGTCGTGCTTTTTGGCGACCTTGGCCACGGCCTCCAGCCGCTCCTTGGGCATGACAGCGCCGGTGGGGTTGCTGGGATAGCTTAAGATCAGGACGCGGCTTTTATCCGTGACGCGTGCCTCCAAATCCTCCGCCAGCAGCTCAAAATCATGCTCCGCCCGTGTGGGCACGTCCACCGGCACACCGCCGGCAAAGCGGGTGCAGGCCTGATAGCTGATGTAGCAGGGCTCGGGGATTAAGACCTCATCCCCAGGACGCACCAAGGCGCGCAGGGCGATATCAATGGCCTCCGACGCGCCCACGGTGACCAGGATTTCCTCCGCCGGGTCATAGTCCAAAAAGAAACGCTCCTTTTGGTACCAGGCGATTTCCTGGCGCAGGGGCAAGAGGCCAGAATTGGCGGTGTACTGGGTTTCCCCATCCAAAAGGCTGTCAATCGCCGTGTTGCGCACGGGAAATGGCGTCCTTCATGGTGCCGGCAATGTCAAAAAAGCGGCGGATGGCGCTGGGCGGCACGGCCGAGATGGCCGGGTTTACAAAACGGCTGCTCACGGTGAAACTGTCAGCCTCCTGTCCTCTTCCGGCAGGTCAAAGATGACGCCGTCCTGCTTGTAGCGCTTTAAAACAAAGCTGGTGCTGGTGCCGGTGACTGTTTCCAACGGGCTTAGGCGGTTGGAAACGAATTGGGCCAATTCTTTAAGGGTGGGCGCTGAGATCTGGATTAAGAGGTCATAGGCCCCGCTCATCAGGTAGAGGCTGCGCACCTCCTCAAAGCTGTTGATGCGCTTGGCAATGGCGTCAAAGCCAAAGTCCCGCTGCGGGGTCACCTTGACTTCGATCATGGCCTCCACCATGTTGCGCTCAGCCTTGTCGTAATTGATGACCGGGCGGTAGCAAAGGATGATGTGTTCGCGCTCCAGGGCGTCAATGGTCTCAGCCACCTGGGTTGTTTCCATGCCCAGCATGACCGCCATCTTCTCCAGTGGAATGCGGCAGTCCTCGTTAAGCAGCTCCAATACGGCCTTTTGTTTGTCGTTCATTCTTCGCTCCTTAGAATACGCCTGAGATGACGCCGTCGTCTGACACATCAATGTTCATGGCGGCAGGTACCTTGGGCAGGCCGGGCATGGCGATGATGTCCCCGGCAAAGGCGACCACAAAGCCAGCGCCGCCGGAGAGGCGCACATCCCTTATGGTCAGTTCAAAGCCGCTGGGCGCGCCCAGGAGCTTGGCATTATCAGAGAAGGAATACTGGGTTTTGGCAATGCAGATGGGATATTTGGCAAAGCCGTCCTCCGTCAACTGGGTGATCACCTTCTTGGCCTGGGCAGAGAAATTGACGCTCCCCGCGTGGTAGACCTTTTTGGCCACGGCCTCGATCTTTTCATAAAGGGTGGCCTCATCCGGATAGGTGAATTCCATCTGGGTCTTGCCCTCGTTGGCCGCAATCAGGTCCACCGCGGTCTGGGCCACTTCCTTTGCGCCCTGGCCGCCCTTGGCCCAACCGTCAGAGAAGGCGCAGGGGACGCCCTCCTGCTTTAAGGTGTCCACCAAGGTCTGGATTTCTTTTTCTGTATCAGAAACGAAGTGGTTGATGGCCACCATGACCGGCAGTTTCCAGACATCGCGCACATTGCGCACGTGGGCTAAGAGGTTGGACAGGCCAATATTCAAAGCCTCGATATTCTCTGTCTGCAAATCCGCCTTCAATACGCCGCCGTGGTGCTTAAGCGCCCGGATGGTGGCCACCAGGACCACGGCATCAGGCGCAAGGCCAGAGAGGCGGCATTTGATGTCAATGAATTTCTCAGCGCCCAGGTCCGCGCCAAAGCCGGCCTCGGTCACCACATAATCAGAGAGCTTTAAGGCCAGTTTGGTGGCGGTAACGGAATTGCAGCCATGGGCGATGTTGGCAAAGGGCCCGCCGTGAATCAGGGCCGGGGTTTCGTCCAGGGTCTGGACCAGGTTGGGCTGCATGGCATCCCGCAGCAGGGCCGCCATCGCGCCTTGGGCGCCAATCTGCGCGCAGGTGATGTTCTTGCCCTCCCGGCTCCTTGCGACCACGATGTTGCCCAGGCGCTTTTTTAGGTCGGACAGGCCGTCCGCCATGCAGAAAGTGGCCATGACCTCGCTGGCCGCGGTGATATCAAAGCCATCCTCCCGGGGCGTGCCGTTGCCTGTGCCGCCCAGGCCGTTGACCATGGCGCGCAATTGGCGGTCGTTCATGTCCATGCAGCGGCGCACGCGCACCTGGCGCTCGTCGATGTTTAGTTGGTTGCCCTGCTGAATGTGGTTGTCCACCATGGCGCACAGCAGGTTGTTGGCCGAGGTAATGGCGTGGAAATCACCGGTGAAGTGCAAATTGATGCTCTCCATGGGCAGCACCTGGGAGTGACCCCCGCCAGTCGCCCCGCCCTTCATGCCAAAGACCGGGCCCATGGAAGGCTCCCTGAGGGCCAGCATAGCGTTCTTGCCAATCGCGCGCAGGCCATCGGCCAGGCTGATGGAGACGGTGGTCTTGCCCTCCCCGGCGGTGGTGGGCGTGATAGCGCTGACCAAGATCAGCTTGCCCTTTTGGGGCAAATCGCGCAGCTTGACGGGGTCCACCTTGGCGACGAAACGGCCGTAGGTGGACAGGGCCTCCTCCGGGATACCGGCATTTTTAGCAATCTCTGTGATGGGTTTGAGCGTGGCTGCCTGAGCGATTTGGATATCGTTCATGGGACCCTCCAATCAACATTTACTCTGGGGTGTTTTCAGTTGCTTGCTGGTTGCGCCGTAGGGAAACGGCGGACAAACAGGTGTTCATGCTCTCACTCAAGTGTTTCTTCATAAGGTCCGCAAAGGCCGCTTCCTCGCCCGCGGCCAAGAGGCGGAGCAATTCATGATGCTCCTCATGGGCGTTGGAACGGCGCACGATGCTGGCAATGGTGATGTTGGAAAAACGCAGGATGTATTCCTCCTGGCTGTCAATCACCCGCAGGATGCGCTTTTTATCGGAGATGTGCTCAATGGTGCGGTGGAAGGCGCGGTTATAGCGGGACAGCTCCTCCACGTTCTTTTCCTTCTGGCTGATGTCCATGGCATCCAAAATGTCGCGCAGCTTGTCAAGATGCTCCTGAGTCACATTGGCAAAAATGGAGGGGATGACCAGCATCATCAGGGCATTCCTGATGGTGAAGGTTTCCTCAATGTCCTCCATGGTAAAGGCGCGCACCACAACGCCCCGGCGCTCCACATACTCCACCAGGCCGTCCAATTCCAGCTTGCGAAAGGCCTCCCGCAGGGGAGTTCTTGAGATGTGCAGGGTCTCCGCGTAGACTGTTTCAATCAACCTGGAGCCAGCCGGGATATTGCCCATGATGATGGCGTGCTTCAAGGTTTCATATGTGGTTTCTCGTATCGGCTTGTTCAGCTCGACATTGTCCAAACCAAATTGCTCCAATTGTCTTCCTCCCCGATTTCACTTGCCTTTTAGTGTACAATTCCAATGCAAAGCTGTCAAGAACGGGCGGGGTGGGAGCTCGGGTTTTCCGTTTTGATATTGCTCAACTTGGAATACCTTAATTCGACAGAGGCTAAATGTGCTCATCAATCGGATATGAAGTTCCGATCACCAGCGTTAACCCTGGCTCCCCCAGCTTTCCCCCAGCATCACCTTGAGCCGGTATAGACTTTGGTCTGTTTCGTAGATGCCAAAGAGTTCGCCGTTGATAGTCAAACAAACTTTGGTCTTATCTTGCGCAGGGACATCCACCAAATCCCCTGCTTCCAGGGGAACGCCGTTGCGTGCGCGAAAGACAGCTTCCTCCTTGATTTCGCAAAAGGGCAGGTGGCGCAAAAGAGAGTCCATCTTCAAAAATAGTTTCTCAAAGGGCACTTCCCCGGCCTTCCATAAAAGCAGGTCTTCCCTTGTGACCGCGTCCTTGATCAAGAGGCCCGCGCTTTCCTCGCGCAGCAAGAAACGCATGTGGGCTGGGCAGCCCAGGTCCTCCCCCAAATCATGGCAGAGGGTTCTGATATAAGCGCCCTTGCCACAGCGCACACGCAGCAAAAAGCCCTGGCGGTCCGAAGCCCGCAACACGGTCACATCATCAAAGCGCACAAGCCGCGGCTGCAAAGGCGCGGTCTTGCCCTCCCGGGCCAATTGATAGGCTGTCTTACCCTTGATTTTGAGCGCGGAATACTGCGGGGGCAATTGCATAACCTCGCCCGAATAGGCCTTGGCAGCTTCCCTGATCGCCGTTAAATCCGGGTAGTTCTCCCCCGTTTTGACCACGGCGCCCTGCGCGTCCTGGGTGTCGGTGGAAACGCCAAAGGCGATCTCTGCCAGGTATTGCTTATCCGAATCCATCAAATAGTCATTGAGTTTGGTGGCCTTGCCAATCAAAATGGGCAGGACGCCTGCAGCCTCTGGGTCCAGGGTGCCCGCGTGGCCCACCTTTTCCCCTGTTAAAGCCTTAATGAAACCAACCGCCGCGGCAGAAGTCATGCCCGGCGGTTTGTAAAAATTTAAAATGGCGTTTAGGGGCATAGGTCCTGCCGCATTCTGTTTAGCATGACAGCCACTGCCTCTTTTAGTGGCAGATTCAGTGTGCAGCCCGCTGCCAGCAGGTGGCCGCCACCGCCAAACTCCAGCGCGATGTCAGATACCTTATAGGGAAACAAGGCCCTGAGGCTGAACTTGGTGGTGTTCTCACTCATCTGGGTGGCCAGGAAGCACATCTTCACCCCGGTGATGTTGAGCGCCTGGTTGACCAGGCCCTCGGTTTCCCCAGGCAGGGTGCCGGTTTCCTCAAAATCCTGAAGGCTTAGGCTCATGTAGCTAAGGCGTCCCTCACAGATCAGGTTTAAGGACTCCAGCGCCCTGGAGCGCAGCTTGATATCGCTGTAATCGCGGGTTAAGTGCAGGGCACGGGAATACTTGTTGATGTCCAGGCCCGCGCGGATGAGGCCAGCCATCTGGCTAAAAAACTCCTCATCCATCTGCCCGAAGCTGAAGTTGCCAGTATCCGTGGACAGGGCCGCGTACAGGCAGGCTGCTGCCTCCGGGGTGATGTTAACCCCTAATTCCTCATACAGACGATACACCAGGTTGCCGGTGGCGGCCACGGTGTCTACGACATAGTTATACTGCCCAAAGCGGGTATTGGAGGCGTGGTGGTCAATCACCAGGCTGGCCTTGGCCTGCAGAAATACCTTGCCGCTGTCCCCGGTGCGGGCCAAGTCGCTGGCATCCAGGGAAATGGCCAGGTCAAAGGCCTCCCCCAGGACGGCATCGGGAGACTGCACCATCTCATGGCCTGGCAGGATATGCAGGTTCTGGGGCACTGGGTCATGGCAGATGAGGGTGACATCCTTCTTGATGGCCCGCAGCAGCATACCAGCCGCGATCAAGGAGCCCAAGGCGTCCCCGTCGGGCTGTACGTGTGTACACAAAACAATCCGCTGTGCGGATTGTATCAGGTTTTTTACTTCACTCAGGCTGTTGGTTTTCATGATCGTTGTTGGGGTCGTTGTTTGGCTGCCCTTCATTGGCCATTACCTCTTTTAAAACCTTGGCGATGTGCAGGCCATAGGCGATGTTTTTATCCGGGAGGAAGAACAATTCCGGCGTGTAGCGAATGCTCAGCGTATTGCCCAGCTCATGGCGCAAGAGGCCGGCGGCCCCTTTTAAGGCCTTGATGAGGTCGTCCATCTTTTCTTCCTCAAGGACGCTCACATAGACCTTCGCGCTGCGCAAATCGCGCGTGGGCTCCACCCTGGTGATGGAGAAGGTGCCCGAAAGCCTCGGGTCCCTTAGCTCCTCACGGATGATTTTGTCCAGGTTTTTCTTGATTTCTTCAGCAATGCGGTTTTGCCGGTACTGTGCCACTCTTGACTCCTTAGCGCTCGATTTCTTCCATCATGAAGCACTCGATTACATCTTTTTCTTTAATGTCGTTGTAGTTTTCAAGGCTGATGCCGCACTCATAGCCAGCGGCCACCTCGCGCACGTCGTCCTTAAACCGGCGCAGGGAGGACAGCTTGCCCTCAAACACCACCACGTTGTCGCGCAGCAGGCGGACAGGCTGGTTGCGCTGCATCTTGCCATCGGTGACATAACTACCGGCGATGGTGCCAGCGCCCGTGATTTTAAACACGTTGCGTACCTCAGCGTGACCCAGGATGACCTCCTTAAACTCAGGAGCCAGCATGCCCTTCATGGCCTTCTCGATGTCCTCAATGGCCTGGTAGATGACCCGGTAGAGGCGGATGTCGATGTTCTCCCTTGCCGCCACATCCCTGGCGTTGTTGTCCGGGCGGATGTTAAAGCCGATGATGGTGGCGTTGGCGGTGGAGGCCAGGTTGACGTCGTCCTTGGTGATGGCGCCCACGCCCGAGTGAAGGACGTTGATCTTGACCTGATCGTTGTTGAGCTTCTCCAGGGACTGGCGCACCGCCTCAGCGGAGCCCTGCACGTCGGCCTTGATTAAGATATTGAGCGTCAACTGCTCGCCTTCCTTGATGTTCTGGAAGAGGTTATCCAGTGTCACAGAGGAGGCGGCCACGCGCTGTTCCTTGATGCGGTCCTCGCGCTCCTTGGCGACCTGGCGGACCAATTTGTCGTCCTTCACGGCGATCATTTCATCACCAGCTGAGGGCACGGTGTCAAAGCCGGAGATTTCTACCGGCATCGCGGGGCCGGCTTCACGCACGTTTTCACCCTTGTCATTTAAGAGGGCGCGCACACGGCCGGAGGCCATGCCAGCGATGATGTTATCCCCCACGCGCAAGGTGCCGTTTTTAAGCAGCACGGTGGCCAGGGCGCCGCGGGTCTTGTCCAGCTTGGCCTCAATGATGATGCCGCGGGCCAAGCGGTTGGGGTTGGCGCGCAACTGGAGGACCTCTGCCTGCAGCAGGATCATTTCCAGGAGGTTATCAACGCCCTCGCCAGTCTTGGCGGAAACGGGCACCATGATGGTGTCCCCGCCCCAGTCCTCAGCCACCATGTTGTGCGCGGTCAAGTCCTGCTTGATGCGCTCGGGGTTGGCCTCGGGCTTGTCCATCTTATTGATGGCCACGATGACCGGCACGCCGGCCGCCTTGGCATGGTTGATGGCTTCAACCGTCTGGGGCATCACGCCGTCATCCGCCGCCACCACCAGGACAGCA
>CAYOOZ010000079.1:0-9949 GCA_964405705.1 uncultured Christensenella sp. | reverse complement strand
GGATTCGGGAATCAGCATGGGCATGGACACGTTTTCATGCCCGGTATCGATGAAGCGCTGGTTCATTCCCTCTTTGATCAATTCCCAGATGCGGTTGCCATAGGGCTTTAAGGCCATGCACCCGCGCACGGGGGTGTAATCCATCAAATCCGCCATCTTGACGACGTCGGTATACCATTGGGAGAAGTTTTCCTCCCTGGGGGTGATGTGCTGCACAAACTCCTGTTTTGACTGCTTTGCCATGCTTCCTCCTAAAAAAATAACCGCCCTCTTGAAAGGACGGAGGCTTTGCCTTCGCGGTACCACCTTGCTTAGCGCTCACGCGCCCACTTGGCGTCCATAACGGGGACAACCGGCGGGGATTGGCCGCGGCCACCGGGCGGGTTTGAGCCCTTGCGCGCTTTCACCAACCCGCGCTCGCTTCCTGGGCTTGTTTTCCCGGTTTGCCTTTGCAATTACAGGCAGTGTACCAGATAAAAAAGCGGAGCGCAAGGTGGGTTTTTCTTTATACAGCGCCTGGGCGTGAACGGGCGAAAGGCCCTATTCCCAACCCAATGCCTTGTTGGCCTGCTTGAGGCTCATGCCTGGCTTTAATCGAGAATCATACAATAGATCCAATAGCTCCCAATCCAGCTCGCTCAAGTGCTGGACGGTGGTCCAGGGCTGGTAGATGATGCTGTCCGGATGGGAATCAATGTCATTGGCCAGGCCCAAGAGGCCCACGATTTCCTCCAAGAGCAGATGGTTTCTGGCTTCCTGGGTGGTGACATCGGTGGCCAGGAGCACCCTTGCTTTGTTGATGCGGTAGCCGCCATCCCACCAGTACAGGAACAAGCCCCAGTTGCCGGGCACATAGCCCTTCTCAATGCGCGGCAATTCGTCCAGCGGCGCGTAGGTGATGGTCAGGTTGGCCTTCTCCTTGCCCTTGGCCAGGGACACCTTGGGCAGGCCGTTGACCCTTAAGTTCAACAGCGCTATAAAATGGTCCAGCGTCCGTAAATCCTCCGCCGTAGCCGGGCCTTCCACCGCGATTTTAATGGGCTTGGCCCAGCGGCGTAATTTGCCCACAGAGGGGCCGTATTCAGAGGTGAAGGCCGCGATGACAAAGGCCTCCTGCATCTCCTTGACCGTTAATTCCGCCAAGGCCTCCATCATTCCAAAGCCTGAAAGCAAGATGGCAACCAGTGCCAGAGATGCCCATTTCTTCAACCTTCTCATCTTCCCGCTCCTTTTTGTCCATCCCCTGCATTGTACCCGTTCGCCCTTTTCCGCAAAGCGGACATGGATGTTTTTTTCTGATTCAATTCCGGTTTCCGCGCTGTTCTTTCCCCCTTTCCTCCTTGTCTGGCTGCCCGGATTTTCCTATACTGATTTTTGCCATGACGACCACCAAAAGGAGGAAGCCTTGCCCAATTTTAACCTGCCCGATTCTGTTTTTATTGGCGCGGTGGAGCGATTTCCCACGCCCTTTTATCTGTATGACCAGGCTGGCATCAAAAAGACCGTAACGGACCTTTTATCCGCCTTTTCCTGGAACAAGGGGTTTAAAGAGTTTTTCGCGGTCAAGGCCCTGCCCAACCCAGCCATTTTGCAGACCTTGCTGGATTTGGGCTGCGGGCTGGACTGCTCCTCCCACACGGAGCTATTGTTGGCTAAGCGCCTTAAGGCGCGCGGGGAGGATTTGATGTTCTCCGCCAACGCCATGCCAGGCAGTGAGCTGGCCTTTGCCAGGCAGCTTATGGCCACCATAAATTTGGACGATGTCAGCGATATCCCGCTATTGATTCAAAACGGCGGCGTGCCGGAGCAAATCAGCCTGCGGGTGAACCCAGGCCCTTTGGGCCTTGAGCACAATGACATCATGGGCGGGGCGATGGACGCCAAGTTTGGCATCATGCCCAGCCAGCTAAAAGGAGCGCTATTAACCCTTAAAAAGGAAGGCGCGCGGCGCTTTGGCCTGCACGCGATGACAGTCAGCAACACCCTAAACGCGGCGTCCTGGGTGCACAGCGCGCGCTATTTGTTTGAGCTGGGCCAACAAATGGAGGAAGAAACCGGGCTCACCCTGGACTTTATCAACCTCTCAGGCGGCCTGGGCATCCCCTACCTGCCGGAGGAAAATAAGCTGGATATCTTCGCAGTCGCCGGAGCGGTGCAGGTTGCTTACCGGGAAGTTTTCAAGGCGCGGGAGGATGTGCGCCTGTTTACGGAGCTGGGCCGCTTTATCACCGGCCCCCATGGTTTTTTGGTGGCCAAGGCCATCCACAAAAAAGAGATCTGGCGGGAATACATCGGGCTTGACGCCTGCGCGTCCAACCTCATGCGCCCGGCGATGTACGACGCCTACCACCATATCAGCGTGCTGGGAAAGAAAGATGCGCCAGCAAACAAGGTGTATGACATCACAGGCGCCTTGTGCGAGAACAACGACAAGTTTGCCGTCCAGCGCTCTTTGCCTGAGATTATGCTGGGCGACGTCCTCCTCATCCATGACGCAGGCGCGCATGGCCACGCCATGGGCTATCAGTACAACGGCCGTCTGCGCTCAGCTGAAATCCTGTATACAACAAACGGGGACTACCGCCTCATCCGCCGGGCGGAGACCCCGGAGGACTATTTCGCCACGCTGGCAGATTAAGACCATCGCGAAAAAGAACCCCTTTCCAGAAATATGGAAAGGGGTTTTGCTGCTTTTAGGCTTAAACGGCGCTCTCACCAAAGCTGTTCACAGTGTGCCGGGTATTGATGTCCTCCGCCGCCTGGCTGGCATCCTTGATCTGCTGCTTTTCCATCGCGTTTTCCTTGTCGCTGCGGAAGGCATAGCGGTAGCCCATAATCAGGCTGATGAACAGGACAAACATCGTAAAGCCATGCAGGAGGATGAGGAGCAGTACAGCCACGGTCAGGGGGATTTCCATCACCTGACGGCCGTTCTTCTTGACCAGGATGTGGTTGCGGTTGCCCTTGTCCACCAGGTCCTTGAGCCAATTGCCCACCTTCACAAACCAGGATTCCGCCGCCTCTTTATCAAAGGTTTTCTTGGTGCTTTCCATGGGTTTTTCCTCCTTTTGTTCGGTCTGCTGAAAGTTCCCCCTGTTTTCCAGAATAATCATGGCATTGAGCAGGTCCCAGTTGCTCTCCTCCAGCACGTTCCTCGCTTCTTCATAGCTGATGCCGGCCTTGGCCTTGAGTTTCTCCACCATCTCCAGTCGTTCCATTGTTTTTCCTTTCCGCCCCACAGGGCCGCTTGATGACGATATCAAGATAAGCCATGAAAATGAAAAGCGAAGGCCATGAAGATTAAAGGAGGATGAGGATAGAAACAGATTTTATTTATCTTCACCATCAAGCTGATGTAGAATCAATAAAGTTTTAGTCTTTGCATCAAACCGATGTCCCAGGACTCTTTAACTATGCATCATGATGTACACCAATGAGGAGAGAGCGTGCTTACACAGGACTGGAAGGATTGGTTTGTCCAATGCGTGGAGGAAAACAAGCATGCCATGTACCGGGTCTGCTTGATGATGCTGCGCAACCCCACAGACGCCCAAAAAGGAATCAGCGGGTCGCAGCAGTTTGATGATGGGAGAATTGAATTGATCGCCTACCCCCGTCTGGAAAAGGATGAAGCCATCCCCGAGGAAATGACCCTTTTGATGAGCCTATCCAACTTCACGCCGGACGCCGCCGCGTCGATCAAGTCAGAAAGCGTCCTTTATTCCCTGCCGGTGACCCGCCATGTGCCCCAGGTGAAAGAAGTGTTTATGAACCAGGCGCTTCCAAGCACCCGCGTCACCCTGGAAAAAATCACCTTAACGCTCACCCCCTTGGCGCTGTATTACGACCTGGAGTTCCACTTTCCAAGCGAGGACTACGAGGAAATCTATAGATCCAGGGGCAAGAACATGCTGGATGAGGAGGTCCTCCTGCTCTTCTTTGACGAGTCCGGCCAGGAAATCAAGGAAGGCTTTGAGTACGCCATGGGCGGTTCTGTGGATGGGCAGGGCGCGTTCTTACAAAGCGGTTCCCTTAGCTTGCAGGATTTCCCGGACAGGGTCTTCATCGAGGCTTACAACAGCAAGGACGGCTCCTTTAGCGAAGCCATCGAAATCATCATTCCAGAATAGGCAAAAAGCGGGGCTGCAGCACACTTGCCGCAGCCCCGTTTTCAATTGATCCATTTAAACGGTTGAGCCGCTGTCCTCCTTTGTCTCGGGCAGCATCTCCTCCGCCGTGCTGATTTCCTTGGGATGGCTGGCCTTTTCCTCCGGGGTGTCCTCCCGCTCGCCGATTAAAACCGGGGTATCGATGCCCATGGCGCCAGAGGGCATCATGAAAACAGCGCCGCCACCCTCGCCCTCCAGCTCCAATTGCTCATACAGCGCAAGGGCAATCTCATCACTCAATCGCGTATCCGTCAGCCAGAAGATGATTTCCTTTTCCTTCTGGATTTCAATGTTGAACACCTTCATATCATGCCCGCCCGATCCGCGGCCGTGCAGGATGGTCGCCCCCCGGGCGCCGGCAGCACGAGCCACCTCAATGGCCCTTTCAGACAAGCCGCGGTTGACCACGGCCACCACGCAGTCATAGCGCTCAATTTTGCCAGTGGGCAGGGGCGTATGCGCGGCCATGGCCACCTCCGTTTTGGGCTTGACCCTGGTTTGCCGGGCGAACACCGCGCCCACCACCATGAGGGATAAGACCGGGGCCATGGCCACCATGGCAATGACGCCAAAGCCGTCCACCAGCACATTGGCCGTGGGCACAATGGCAGCAGCGCCTTGGGCAAAGGCCAGGACAAAGGTGGCCGTCATGGGGCCGGAGGCCACGCCGCCCGCGTCATAGGCGATGCCCACAAACACCGGGTCTGAGCGGAAGGACAGGAGGATGGCCAGGGCAAAGCCGGGCAGGAGGAAGTGCCAAAGCTTGAGCTCGGGCACCATGATGCGCAGCATGGATAGCATCACCGCCAGCGCCACGCCGATGGACAGGGTGATTTTGATAATCTTGCCGGGGATGCGCCCGCCGGTGGTTTCCTCAATCTGCTGGCCCAGAACAATGACCGCCGGCTCCACCAAGACCACAATCATGCCGATGAAAAAGCCGACAACGGGCAGGAGCCAGCTGTGGTTTGAGGCGATGGAGCGGCCGATGATCTGCCCCATATCCAAAAAGCCCGCGTACACGCCGGTTAATAACAGGGTCAGGCCCAGGAGGGTATAGATTAGGCCTTTGATGATGCGGGCCAGCTCGCGGCGATTGATTTTAAAGTGGATGAAGTTGAGCAGGAAGAAGAAAATGGTCAGGGGCAAGAGGGCCACCAGGGAGCCAAAGAACTCCTTGGGCAGGAAGCTTAAGACAGGGGTTAAGATGCCCTCCTGCACCACATAATCGTTTACCTCGCCCTGGATGTTGCTCTGCCCGGTTAAGATGCTCATAAGCATCAGGGCGTACATGGGCCCGGCGGACATCACGCCCACCATGCCAAAGGTGTCCTCCTCGCTGCTCTTGCCGCCCTTGATGCGGGAGAGGCCGGCGGACAGCGCCAGGATGAAAGGGGTGGTCAAGGCGCCCGTGGTGGCGCCGGAGGAGTCAAAGGAGATGGCCAGGAACTCCTCGGACACAAAGAGGCTTAAGACAAAGATGCCCAGGTAGGCCAGGGCCATGAACAGCGGGTAGCTGCGCCCGCGCAGCAGGCGGAAGGTGCCCAGCATGATGAGCATGCCAACGCCGATGGACACCATGTAGACCATGAACTGCGCGCCGATTTTGCCGCCGGAGGCGTCCTGCACCTGATAGCCCAGGATGAGCAGGTCCGGCTCAGCCACGGTGACCAAAAAGCCCAGCAAAAAGGCAATGATGGCCACCTTGAAGCGGGATTTGGAGGTGGCCACCTCCATGGCCATGTGGTCGCCAATCGGGTTCATGCCCAAATCCACGCCCAAGAGGAAAATGGCCAGGCCCACCAGGAGCAGGGCAGAACCCAGGAGGAAACGCCAGATGACATCCATGTCCGGCTTGACCAGGGTGAAGGCCAATAGCAAAACCAGGGCCATGACGGGCAGGAGGGAGCGGCTGACCTCGGAGAACTTGTGCTTCAATCGGCTCATGGGCTCACCGTCCTCTCCTGCTGCCTTTCCTCATACAGCCCCAGGGTACGGGTGACGGGCAGGGCAAAGAGGATGCCAGCGCCTTTTCTGGCCAACTGCATGTTTTGGTAGATGGCGTCACGGATTAAAATGGCGGATTCCCTGGGGGCGACGATCACCAAAATATCCTTTTGCGGCTCAATGGCCAAGGGGAAGAAAAAGTCCTGGGGCACGCCCGCGCCATGGGCGTGCATAATCGTGCCCCCGCGCGCGCCAGCAGAGCGGGCCACCTTCATGCATTCCTCACCCAGCCCGCGCTCCAACACCGTCATCAAGCAGACATAGGGCGCGTGGAACTCACGCGGGCCCTCCGCCCGGGGCTCGGTGTGCTTTGAGATTTGGCGGTAGGGCACGGAAAAGGCAATGCCCTTGTACTTGCGGTGGAGGTTGAACTCCGCGCGCAGCATGGTATAAAAGCGCTCGGTTACCTCATCGGGCACCGCGATGAGCAGGACTTCCTTTTGGCTTTGGTTGACGCCAAAAATTTCCAGGACAGGGGAGGACATGGTGCCCTCGCCCAAAAAGATGGTGCCCCGCTGCGCACCGATTTCCTGGGCGCGGTGCAGCAGGCTGTTGGCCTTGCCACGGTCCACAATAATAAAATGAACGGAACCTGATGTCATGGTCAGTCCTTTCCAAGAAGGCGGCGCATGAGGGAGGTTTGACACCACATCCCAAAGCGGCCCGGAATTATGAGTTGGCTTATTTTAACACAGGATTTTCCATGGCACAATGAAAGAAGACCCCTATTTCCAGATGGAAAGGGCCTGCTTCTTTGTTTTTTCAAAAAGTTCACACCTTGGTTTTTAGCCCGGGCCAGCCGGCAGGCTCACGCGAATCAGCGCGCCATTGCCTGTGTTCTCCGCGCTTATTTTGCCCTTGTGATGCAGGAAAATTTCCTGGGCGATGGACAGTCCCACCCCGCTTTGCCCCCGCTGTCCGGCGTAAAAGC
This sequence comes from uncultured Christensenella sp., assembly GCA_964405705.1. GTDB lineage: Bacteria > Bacillota > Clostridia > Christensenellales > Aristaeellaceae > UBA6115. The sequence goes on along the minus strand of CAYOOZ010000079.1, from coordinate 2,842 downwards.
GCTCAAACAAGCGCCCAAGGTCTTCCGCCGCGATGCCAGGGCCATCGTCCTTTACCTCTATCACCGCCACGCGGCCAGCAAACCTTGCACTCACCTCCACCTGGTTTTTGGCAAAGCGCAGGGCGTTTGAGAGGATGTTGTTAATGGCCCTTCCCAATAAAGCCCGGTCAAACAGCAGGTCTGGCTGGTTTTGCTCTGGCGTGAACAAGAGCTGTATGCCCTCCTTTTGCGCCTGGGGGCTTGCGTATTCCAGGCAGGAAACAATCAGCGCGTTGAGGCTTTGGCGCTCCATGTTTGGCACCATGGCCCCGGCGTCCATTTTTGAGAGGAAAAGCAGCTCCTCCACCAGGCTTTCCATCCTTAGGGAGGCGGACAAGATCGCCTCTGATGCCTGGCCTGTATCGCTCACCAGGCCCTGTCGCATCCCCTCCGCGTAGCCCAAAATGATGGTGAGCGGCGTTTTAACTCATGGGAAGCGTTGGCGAAGAACCTGCGCATCCGGTTTTGGCTGTCATCAATCGCCCGCCCCAGGCGCAAGCCCAAATAGGTCGCCAAGGCGCCAAAGCCCAGCAAGATCGCGAAAAAGATGGTGTTGAGCAGCAGTAAAAACTGCTTAAGGGGCGAGACGTTGGCGTACAAAACGGCCATGGCGGGCGCCAGGTCCTCATCCGTGTACAGCATGAGGCTCAACACATACAATTCTTCTCCCATCAGCGTCACCTTTTGCGCGCTCCGGCCTACCCCGCCTTCCTTCACCAGGGACAAAACCGCCTTTTCAAGGCTGCTCAGAGCATAGGCATAGGTGTCATCCTGGGGCTCGCCATCCTTTGAGATAAACAGGGAATGGACGGTGACCGGGCTGCTTGTCGGGCTATCCTCCCGGGGCTGGCCTGCCTCCTCAGAAAGAAAGATCGCGGCCTCTTTTTTCAAGGCCTGGTGGGCCTGGCTTTCGATGAAGCGGCTGAACACCAGGTTCAATACCAGGATGGTGATGGCCATCACCAGGGCCATCATGAGCCCGGTGATCAGGCTCAAGCGCCATTTGTTGGATGCAGAGCGCTTCATACGTTCCCCTTTTCGCCGCACAGGCGATAGCCATAGCCCCAGACAGTCAACACCTGGGCCTTGCTGCCATGGGCCTTGAGTTTGCCCCGCAGCCGGCGCACGGTCTCATCCACCACCCGGGTTAAGACATCCGCCTCATACCCCCAGACAGTGCTCAACGCCTCCTCCCGGGAAAGCGCGTCCCCGCCCTTTTTCATCAATTCCATCAGCAGGTTGAACTCCGTTCCTGTCAATTCCAGGTCGACCCCCTGACAAAAGGCCTGCCGCCGACCGGGGGACAAGGAAAGGTCCGCCTGGGTGAGGGGCATTTCCTCTTTATTTTCCTGCCCCTTCATGTCCATCCGGCGCAGCAAGGCTTTAATTTTCATCACCAGGATGCCCGGGCGGAAAGGCTTGGTCAAATAGTCATCGCTGCCGGAATAATAGCCCTCCGCGTAGTCCAGTTCGCTGTCCCTGGCGGTTAGAATAATAACCGGCACCCCGGATATTTTCCGCAGCTCCCTGAGGACCTCTATGCCGTCCCGGCCTGGCATCATCACATCCAGCAGCACCAGGTCACAAGGTTTTTCTATAAACGCGTGAAGCAGCGCGTCCCCGTTTTCAAACAAGCGGATGTTAAGCCCGGCATCCCGCACAAACAGGGCGATCAGATCCCGGATGTCTTTTTCGTCATCCGCCGCATATACCAGCTTTGCCATGCCCTCTCCTTTCTATCTCATCCTATGTAACGAAGAAGAAGCATGAAATCATTCGTGTCAGCAAAAAAGAGCCGCGGTTGGTTTCCGCGGCCCTCAGCACTGGGCAGATTTTCTTGTTTTATCGACCGGATTCCAATTCAGCGAGAATCTTGCTCAATTCTTCCATCAGCTCATAGGCCTTGCTCACCAGCTCCTGCTGGCCAGCAGATTCAGAAGAATCAGCCTGTTCAATTTCAGAGAGCTCATCCACAACGAGGTCATCCTCGCCCAGGTCCAGGCCTTCTTCCTGCTCAACAAATTCCTCAGCGGCGCTCTCATAGTCAAACGCGTAATCCTGCTCGTCCTCATCGGTCAACTCAAAGTCGCCCTCTTCCTGGATGTCCCAGTCCATGCCGTCGCCTTCAAGGCCTTCCTCTTCAAAGCCTTCATAGGTGAAACTGTCATCCTCCATCGCCATGAAGCTGCAAGCGCAGCAGCCATACAGGGCGTTGCCTTCATCATCCACCGGGTAGCCAACCGGCTCCTCATAGTTTTCAATGCCCTGTAGGATTTCTTCCTCGGCCAATTGGGTGTTATCTTTGGCGGGCACTTCCTCCATCATGGCGGGCAGGGCGAACAGGGACAGGCAAAGGGCCAGGGCCAGGGTCAGCAGCAGATACTTCTTCATTCTTGTTTTCTCCTTTTCCGGACGGTTCTTTCCGTCGCAAGGAAAGCTTAGCCCATCCACCCGGCAAATTCCCCGCAAAAGAGAAACAGAATTGTCACAAAATTGTCAAAAAACCGGCCGGGATATTCCCAGCCGGTTGCAGGTCAAGCTGCTTCTTAATGAATCTTGCTCTTGTCCAGGCTGTCCATGTAGCGCTCCAACTCGGGGGTGATCGCCTTGATGGTGCCATCCACAAAGGGGCTCTTCAGGCCAGACTTGGGGGCCAATTGCTTAAAGGGGATGCGGCCGGACTCGTGGCAGAGGGTCAGGTAGCTTTTCCAGGCGGCCTCCTTGTCCTTTAAGCTCCAGACAAAGTATTGCAGCGCGCAGACCTGGGCCAGGGTGTAGTCCAGGTAATAGAAGGGGTAGAGGT
>CAYOOZ010000078.1:0-9976 GCA_964405705.1 uncultured Christensenella sp. | reverse complement strand
GGGACCCGGCGACGGAGACCCAGCAGCTGCAAAACAGCATCAACGAAGGCTATGATATCATCCTGGTCAACCCCGTCGCCTCCACCGGCCTTGACCCCATCATCGAAAAGGCCCAGGCCGCCGGCATCACCTACATCAACGTGGACGTGGAGTACCTGTCTGAGGACGTCAACATCCTCAACATCACCACTGACCAGTACTACCTGGGCTACAAGACAGCCACCTATGCCGGCGAAGTGCTGGGCAAGGGCGGCAAGGTGGTCTTGATCAGCGCCATTGCCGGCAACTCTGCCAATGACTTCCGCGATGAAGGCTTCATGAAGGGCATTGAGGAGCAGGGCCTGGAGCTGTTGGGCCATTACAACCACAACTGGAGCAACACCGAAAGCCAGCAGATCATGACCGAAATCATCAACTCCGGCATGGAGTTTGACGGCGTGTTGGTCTCCCAGTGCGCGGATGCCGCCCTGGCTGCCTTTGACACCACCGGCGCCCCCCTGCCCAAGTTCATCGGCTTTGGCGACACTGGCGAATACCTCCAGCGCACGCTCAAAATCAACGATGAGTCCACCGTCATGCCCTACATCGTGGTCTCCAACCCCCCCGGCGTTGGCGGCTCCGCGCTCAACTTTGGCATCAACCAGATTCTGGGCAAGGAATTGAAGGACGATGTCTATGAGAACGGCAACGAAAAATACCACAGCATCTACCTGCCCAGCAAAATCTGGTATACCGACAAAACCCAGGATGAGTACCGTGAGCTGGCTGAGTCCATGGCCCCCGGCGACTCCATCACCTACTGGCTGACCATTGATGAGGTGGCGGAAGGCTACTTCAAGTAAGCCCTTTGGTTTTGGAACATTTTTGCTAAGCGTGCTTGGCCGGGTTGAAGCAACCGCTCGGCCAAGCCGCCTTTTTTATCCAGGCTGACCAAACTGATAGTAGCCTGCTCTTGGAGGTATTGCCCTTGATTGAGATGAGGGACATCACAAAACATTATGGCGCTGTGCAGGCCTTAAAAGGCGCGTCCCTGAAAATAGAGCCTGGCCGGATCACGGCCCTTTTGGGCAGCAATGGCTCGGGCAAGTCCACCCTGGTCAAGGTTATGGCCGGCCTGGTGTCCCCCAATGCCGGCAGCATTGTAGTAAACGGGCAGCAGGCCACCATCCGCTCCGGCAATGACGCGCAGGCCCTGGGCATTTCCACCGCCTTTCAGGATTTAAGCCTGGTGCCCATGATGACGGTAGCAGACAACCTGCTCCTGGGCAATGAGCCCAAAACGCCCCTGGGCATGGTGGACAAGGAAAAGAGCCGGCAAGTCGTGGAAGAATTGATGGCGCGCTTCTTTATCCGCTGCTCGCCCTTGGACTACGTTCAGTCCCTGCCCCCCTCCACCCAGAGCATGATTGAAATCGCCAAGGCCGTTCACAGAAAGCCCCGGGTGCTTCTTTTGGATGAGGCCACCGCGGCCCTGCACATGGACGAAATCAAGATCCTGTTTGACATCCTCCGCACGCTTCGGGATGAGGGCCTGTCCATCGTCTTTGTCACCCATCGGATGCACGAGGTGTTTGAACTGTGCGACACCGCCGTGGTGATGCGCAGCGGGGAAACGGTCAAATCAGGCCCGGTGTCGGAGTTTTCCCTGGATGACCTGGTCTACTATATGACCGGGCAGCGCATGGCCCAGCACAATATTGCCCAAAGCGCGGAACAGGGTCATTCAGCCCTTGAGGAACCAGTCCTGGACGTGAAGAACCTGAGATTGCCGCCCCGGGTGAAGGACATCTCCTTAACCGCCTACGCCGGTGAAATCATTGGCATTGGCGGCCTGGAGGGCCAGGGGCAGGCCGATTTTATGCGCGCCCTCCTGGGTGCCCAGCAAAAGACTGGCGGCAGCATCCGTTTTTTGGGCCAGGAGGTGGATTTCCGCCAGCCGGCCCAGGCGGTCAAGGCCGGCATCAGCCTTATCTCCGGTGAGCGCAACCGGGAGGCCATGTTCCCCGAGCGCACCATCGCAGAAAACATCTTTGCCGGCAACGCCGCCGTTGGCCCCAGCTTCCGCTTTCTGCCCAAGAAGGCGGTGAGGGACTTCTCAGAAAGGGCAGTAAAAACCTATCGCATCAAAATCGGCTCCTTAAAGGACGCCGCCAGCACCCTCTCAGGGGGCAACCAGCAAAAATTGGTCATCGCCCGCTGGATTGCGGTGGGGCCCAAGCTTTTGCTGCTGGACGACCCAACCAAGGGGGTGGACATCCACTCCCGCATGGAAATCCACCAAATCCTGCGCGAATCCGCCAAGGCCGGAATGGCCGTTATCATCTCCGCGTCTGACACGGATGAGCTGCTGGAGATTGCCAAGCGGGTCTACGTGTTTTATGAGGGCCGGGTCTCCGGCGTCCTGGAGGGGGAGAGCATGACCCAGGAAAACATGGTTGCCCTTTTGATGGGGCTAAAGGAGGAAGGCGCATGAGCACGCTGTCCAACTCCATGAGCAAATTCCGCCGCACGCCCGCCTTCACCGGCTTTGTGCTGTTTGTGATCGCTCTCATCCTCAACATCCTGATGCAGGGCATCAACTCAGGCAATGCCCTGGCCTTCTTCCAGCCCAATTCCTACGGCAGCATGCTGATGACCAACGCCCCCTTTATCCTAACCGCCATGGCCCAAAGCCTCCTGTTGATTGTGGGGCTGTTGGACATTTCCATTGGCATCCAGCTGGCCTTGGTCAACGTGGTATGCATCATGGCGCCCCAGGAGCTGGGCGTGCCCATCTGGGTGGGCTGGATCATGGCCATGGGCGCCAGCCTTTTAATTTCAGCGCTGATTGGCGCCTCCTCCTCCATCCTGCGCCTGCCGGCCATGCTGGTGGGCTATGCCTTTATCTTTATCATCAAGGGCATCAATGTCAGCATCATGAACAAGCCCCAGGGCAAGGTGCCCAGGGAGATCTACCTGGCCTATCAAAACCTGATTGGCGGGGTGCTGCCAGTGGCGCTTCTGGTCCTAATTGCCGTCTTCCTCTTATGGCGGCTGGTCCTCAACAGGCCCCTTGGAAAACACCTCTACGCCGTGGGCGGCAACCCGCGCAACGCCTATGCCGCTGGCATCAGCCCGGTGAAGGTGCAAATGCAAGCCAACCTCTTAAAGGGCTTCATCGTGGGCATTGGCGGCATCTGCCTCACCCTGATGAACGCGTCTGGCAACCCTTTGCAGGCGGAGGACTATGGCCTGCGCTCGCTGATTGCCTGCATCCTGGGCGGTCTGGGCTTTGGCGGGTGGGGCAGCATGGCCTGCGGGGTCTTTGGCGCATCCTTCTTTGTGTTGATTCAAAACGCGGTCTATTATTTCTTCAGCTACCTCTCCAAGGTGATCACCGGCTTTGCCCTGTCCACCTACTGGCAAAACCTGGTCAGCGACATCATTTTGCTGCTGGGCCTGCTGGTCACCATCATCACCGCCAGGGAGCAGCGCAAGACCTTGAAGGAAGGCCTGTTCAACCAGTTCAAGGGAGGTAAAGCCCGTGTCAGCCATTGAACATAAGCCATCAAGCCCCTGGTATCACCCCAAAAAGCTCCTGCTCTCTTTGAAAAAGAGCCCGCCCCTGGTGGCCTTCACCCTCTCCGCCCTTTTGTTTATCATCACCATTTTGATCAACCCCCGGGGGCTCAACAACCGCTTCATCGGCTCCCTCATCCTTTTAACCACCCTCCTGGCCATCTCCTCTGCCGGGCAGACCATTGTGTTAATCGGCGGGGGCATGGATTTTTCCGTGGGCGCTGTGATGAGCGCGGCCGCCATCATCGCCACCTACACCATGGACAAGCAGGACAGCTTCATCATCTATGCCCAGGTCCTTGTGCTGTCCCTTTTGATGGGCGCGGTGGTCGGCCTGCTCAACGGGTTTTTTGTGGTCAGAATCGGCCTGCCAGCCATGATTGTCACCATGGCGGTGTCCAACATCATCACCAGGCTCCAATACGTGGTCACCTCCGGCTCCCCCGCGGGCTGGGCCGGGCAGGGTTTTGTCAATTCCATCATCTACCGTTTTTTTGACCTGATTCCCGCAATCGTGCTGTATGCCCTCCTCTTTGTGCCCATTGTGTTCTGGATCTTAAGCCGTTCCCGCTTTGGCAAGCAGGTTTACATGGTGGGCAACAACAAGCAGGCCGCGCTCTTAACCGGCGTGCGGGTCAACCGGGTCATCATTTTAACCTATGTCATCTCCGGCATGATGTCCGCCTTTGCCGGCATCCTGGGCGCGGGCTACAAGGCCACCGCCCGGGTAGACATCTTTGGCGAGTACGCCTTCACCTCCCTGGTGGCCGTCATTGTGGGCGGAACCACCTTCTCAGGCGGCGTGGGCACCTACACCGGGACCATCGCGGGCGCGCTACTCATGACCGTGCTGTCCAACCTCTTAACCACCCTGGGCCTGCCCCAGACCATGCGGGATATTTTAAACGGCGTCATCATCATCCTGCTTTTGATGCTCTACAACCGTTCCAAAGCGGTCAGGCAATAGCCTGCAACAGATATAAAGGAGTGTCCTCATGTACAAGCACTTGTTTGAGCCCATCCAAATTGGCAAGCTGGTGGTCCCCAACCGCATCTTCCACGCGGCGACGGACAATGGCGCAGGCCACATCAACGGCGAGGTGTCCAGGCGCGACACCTATCACTATGGCCAGATTGCCAAGGGCGGCACAGGGCTCATCATCACCGGGGCCACTACGCCCGACCAGGTGACTGGCAAGCCCACCGTCAACTGCCTGGCTGCCGACTCGGATGAGCACATCCCGGGCCTCGCCCGCTTGGCTGAGAGCATGCATGACTATGGCGCGCTTTGCATGGTGCAGTTGCAGCACCCGGGAAGGCAGGCCTCCTGGCCGCGCTACCCGGTTTATTCCGCCAGCGACGTGGTCATGCATATGCCCTGGTCGCAAAGCCGCGAGATCCTCTATGAGAACGAGGAGGCCAAGGGCAAGGCCGTTCGTCAAATGGGCATTGAGGATATCTTGACCCTGGTGGACAAGTTTTCAGACGCCGCCTGGCGCTGCCGCCAGGCCGGGTTTGACGGGGTGGAGCTGCACGCGGCCCACGGCTACCTGATTTCCCAGTTCATGTCACCCTACTTAAACCGCCGCACCGACCGCTATGGCGGCAGCCTTGAAAACCGTCTGCGCTTTGTGATGGAGATTGTCAACTCCATCCACAGAAAATGCGGGCGAGATTTCCCGGTCCTGGTGCGCTATTCCGCGGATGAGTGGATTGAGGGCGGGCGGGATTTGAAGGAGACCATCACCGTTGCCAAGGCGCTGCAGGAGGCGGGCGTCGCCGCCATTGACCTGTCCCAGTGCATCCAGGAAACGCCGGGGAGCGGCTTCTCCCCCATGTATTACCCGGAGGGCTGGACGATGTACGCGTCAGAGGCCGTCAAAAAAGAAGTCAAGGTGCCGGTCATGAACACCCATGTCCTGCGCGACCCGGACCATTGCGAGCAATTGCTCAAGGAAGGCAAAACCGACATGGTCGGCCTGGGCCGCCAGCTATTGGCAGACCCCTATTGGCCGCTGAAGGCTAAGTATGGCCGGCAAAAGGAAATCCGCAAGTGCATCTCCTGCCTCACCGACTGCTGGCAGGAAGCCCACATGGCCAAGCATGACCTGCGCTGCGCGGTCAACCCAGCCTGCGGCAATGAAAGCTTCGCCTTCATGAAAAAATCTGACAAGCCGGTATCCATCGGCATTGTAGGCGGGGGCCCCGCCGGGATGGAAGCCGCGCGCCATGCCGCCCTGCGCGGGCACAAGGTCACCCTCTTTGAAAAAGCAGCCGAGTTGGGCGGCGCCATCCTGGGCTGCTGCCTGGTGCCCGGGAAGGAAAAGATGAAGTGGTATACCGACTGGATCCGCCAGCAGATCATGAAGGACGAAAACATCAACATCCACTTAAACCACGCGCCCAGCGTTGAGGAAATGAAGGCCTTTGACCTGGTCCTAAACGCGACTGGCGCCACCTCCTATGTGCCACAGATGCTGCGCGGGCAGGATTTGGTACTGCCCTTTGAGGCGGTCATCGCCTGCCCCAAAATCAACTGCGAGTTCCATCCCCAAAACGGCCGCAAACCCCAGAAGCTTGGCGAAAAGGTCCTCCTGTATGGGGATCATTACGCGGCGGCGGACACCGCCCAGTTCTTGGCCGGGGCGGGCAAGCAGGTGACCATCGTCACCAACAGGCCGCATTTTGCCTCGCAGGTGGAGGTCATCCATATGTATGTGGTCAAAAAGCGCTTTAACCAACAGGAAGCCGAGGCCCTAAGCCCCAAGCCCTACAAGCATCCGGTCAAGGTCATTGAGAACACCGCCGTGATTGAAGTGGGCGAGGGCTATGCCATTTTGCAGGACAAGGCCTTCAACCTCACCCGCCTGGAAGTGGACAACGTGGTCACCTGCTTTACCAAGCCCAACACCGATTTCCTCAATGAGATGCGATCCGCGGGCATCCCGGTGGCCAATGCGGGGGATGCTGACAAGGTGCGCAACCTGCACCACGCGGTGCTCTCTGGCGCCACCTTTGGCCGGGATGTGGATCAGGGCGCCCTCATCAACGCCAACCAGTCCCCGGTGAATGACCTGCCGCTGGAGCTCCTCCGGCAGTTTGAGCTGTGAGCCTGCGCCTTGGCATCGACCTGGGCGGCACCAGCATCAAAATGGGCCTGGTGGATAAGGATTTAAGCATCAAAGACTGCCTTTCCATCAAAACCAGCGATGACTTTGAAACCGTGATCGCGGACATGGCGCGGGGCGTCTTTGAACTGCTGACCAGAAACAAGCTTGAAAAAAGGGACCTGCCCTACCTGGGCCTGGGCGTGCCCAGCACGGTGCACCCGGATACCGGGCGGCTGATTTTAGCCAACAACACCGGCTGGGAAAACGCGCCCATGCGGGAGGCCCTGGCGCGAAAAACTGGGATCCCTGTGCTGATTGCCAATGACGCGGACTGTGCCTTGGCCGGGGAGGCCAAGGCGGGCAGCGCTGTGGGACAAGAGGATGTGCTGCTGCTCACCCTGGGGACCGGGGTGGGCGGGGCCATGCTCATTGGTGGAAGACTTTTCTCCGGCTGTGACGGCATGGGGATGGAAGTGGGCCACCTGCCGCTGATTGCGGGCGGGCCCCCCTGCACCTGCGGGGCCTCTGGCTGTGTGGAAACCCTGGTCTCCGCCACCGGGCTGATCTTGCTTTGTGAAGAGGCCATGAGGGCATGGCCAGACAGCCTCCTTGAACAAAAAATCAAACAAGGCGAACCATTAAGCGGCCAAATGGCCTTTGCCTGCATGAAGGCCGGGGACAAGGCGGCCGTGTCCGCCATCAAGCGCTATTGCGCGCTCTTGGCCCAAACCATCGGCGGGCTGGCCAATGTCTTTCGCCCGGCCCTGGTCTTGCTCGGCGGGGGCATCAGCGGCGCGGGGGAGGATTTGCTGAAGCCCGTAAAAGCCTTGCTCCCAGGCTATATCCTGTCCTATTCCGTGATTGGCGGGCCGGACTTGCGCTTAGCCTCCCTGGGCAATGACGCGGGCATCCTTGGCGCGGCTTGCCTGTCTGATATGACGGGGAAGGGATGATTTCATGAAAGCAAAACGCCGCCTGCTCTGCCTTTTTCTGGCCCTTTCTTTGTTGTTTGGTCAGGCCTTGGCTCTGGAAGACAAGGAGAGCATCAATTGGTATGAGGTCTTTGTCTATTCCTATGCGGATTCCAACGGGGACGGCATCGGGGACCTGCAAGGCTTAAAAGGAAAATTGGACTATATTGCGGACCTGGGCTTTGATGGCCTCTGGCTGATGCCCATCATGCCAAGCCCCAGCTACCACAAGTACGATGTCACCAACTACCTGGACATCGACACGCAGTACGGCGATTTGGCTGATATGAAAGGCCTGGTGAGCGCCGCGCGCCAGCTTGGCATTAAAATCATCATTGATTTGCCGGTCAACCATTCCTCCACCCTCCACCCCTGGTTTTTATCGGCGGTCACCGCCATCAAGGCCGGTGAAATGGACAATCCCTACATCAACTACTACAATTTTTCGCAAAACCCAGGAGACAAGATGGTGCCCCTCCCGGGTACCGGTTGGTACTATGAGGAGCAGTTTTCCGGCGGCGGGATGCCTGATTTAAACTTAGACAACGCGGCCATCCGGGAAGAAATCAGGCTCATCCTGGCGTTCTGGCTCAATGAAATGGGCGTGGACGGCTTCCGCTTGGACGCGGTCACCAGTTTTTATGCGGGCAATGACCCAAAGAACATCGATTTTTTACGCTTTTTAAAGGATACCACGGAAGGGCTCAAGCCGGGCAGCTTCTTGGTGGGTGAGTGCTGGAAAGGGCTTTCCCAGATAGCGGACTATTATGCTTCCGGCATGGACAGCTTTTTCCTCTTCCCTGCCTCCCAGGCGGAGGGCTATATCGCCGCGGCCCTGCGCGCCAGAAGGCCAGCGGAACACTATGCCATCAGCCTTGGGAAGGTGGAGGACGCCCTTTCCGGCCAATTGTTGACGCCCTTTTTGTCCAACCATGATACAGGCAGGACGGTGGGCCTGGTACAGGGGCGGCAGGCGCCTGATCGAATCAAATTAGCCCATGCGCTCTTGGCGCTCATGGGCGGGTATACTTTCACATATTATGGTGAAGAGATTGGCATGGCCGGCGCGGGGGAGGACCCCAACAAGCGTCTGGCCATGGACTGGGGCGATGTGCCAAAAACCCAGCAGCCCCCCGGCGTAACCCGAGAGGAATACCCCTTTCCCCCGGCGAATGCCCAGCAGGAGGACCCTCAGTCCATTCTCAATTATGTCAAAGCCCTCAACCACCTGCGCCTTCGCCACCCCGAAATTGCCCTGGGTCAGACCAGCGTTGTTTTGGCGGATGGGCACGCCCTGCTCCTCCAAAAAACAGGCGCTCAGCAAACCTTGTATGTCGCTTGCAACCTTTCCTTGAAGGAAGCGCTGGAAATCAGCCTGCCTTTGCAACTCACGGCTGTTGACAGCCTGCTGATGGGGGAGGACCCCGCCACCTTCACCGGGGAGACCAGCCTGCTTTTGCCGCCGGGGAGCCTGGTGCTCCTCACGCCATAGAACGGGCAATAGCGCTTTTACCCTGTCAACTGACGAAAACCCGACGCCTTGTCCGGTTTAAGGACACTCAAGGGGGTGACCGGCAGCATTCGCCAAAAATTTTACGGAATCGTTTTCAGGCGCTTTTGTCCTTGTGCGGCAAGGGATTGACCGGATTTCACAAGCCGGATTTGCTTGGTTCTCTCTTTATAAATCGGTCTTTTTATAACCGGATGATCCAAGGAGCCATGCCAGATTCTGCATGATTTGGCCAAAAAACTGCCAGATAGACAAAGCGCAAAAAGGATGTTATAGTTCGACTATCCCCGGAAGGTTTTCAGCCTACCGTGTATAAGAAATATGGTGTAAACCACCATCGAGAAGGAGGACTCCCATGAGGAAATTTTTTGCTCTCGTTCTCTCCCTCGCCCTGATGCTGTCCCTGTTTGGCATCGCCGCTCAAGCCGAAGGCTACACCGGCGACGTTAAAATCTGGGTTGCTGACGCCATGGTCGATCTGACCAAGGAAAAGGTGGAGGCGTTCAAAGCCGCCCATCCTGAGTACGCTGGCCTCAACGCGATGGTTGAGCCAGTTGGTGAGGGCGATGCCGCCACCAACATGATCACCGATGTCGAAGGCGGCGCGGACATCTTTGGTTTTGCCCAGGATCAGCTGGCCCGCCTGGTCGCCGCCGGCGCCCTGGTTGAACTGTCTGAGGAAAACGCCGCCCTCGTGAAAAACGAGAATGATGCTGGCTCCGTCGCCGCCGTCACCCTGGGCGAACTGCTCTATGCCTACCCGATGACCTCTGACAACGGCTACTTCCTGTACTATGACAAGTCTGTCATCACCGATCCTTCCACCC
>CAYOOZ010000077.1:0-9989 GCA_964405705.1 uncultured Christensenella sp. | reverse complement strand
AGCCAGGGGGCAAAAAAGGCCAGGGGAATCTCCGGGAAATAGCTTAGGATGATGGCCAGGGCGGTCATCAGGGCGGAGAAGGTCAGGTTGACGGTGCGTTGGTTCCTTTGCATGGGGATACCTCCTTAAAATGATTCGCCCCAAGCAAAGGTTTGGGACGAACAATGGGCATATCTGCCCGTCTTCTCTCATCCAGACTTTACTGTCGGCCATGGAGTTTCACCATGTCAGCCATGAATGGCTCGCGGGCTTTACCGCCGGTGGGGAATTGCACCCCGCCCCGAAGACGCTTGGTTTGAAATTATTTACAATATAGCACTGGGGCCCTTACTCGTCAAGCCCAAAGAGGCAGACCGGGCCCTCCTGCCTGACATCCAGGGTGTGGCAGCAGCCCTGACCAAACAGGCTTTCCATGGCCGGTACAAAGCTGTCCATCAAATCCCGGGGCACAAAGTTCAAGGTGGTGCCAGCAAAGCCGCCCCCATGCACCCGGCAGGCGCCCCGGCCATTTAAGACCAAGCGGGAGAGCGCCAGGGCCAAGGTGAGGGGCTGGTCCTGATCATGCACGTGGATATTTTGCAATTGGGTTTCAGAGGAGAGGCCAGAGGCCGCGATGGCGGCAAAAAACCGGGGCAAATCCTCCTGGTTGAGGGCGTCCGCGGCCTCATTGACCCTGTCGTTCTCCTGATAATAATGCAGGGCGCGCAGCACAGCCCTGTCCCCCGCGTTTTTGCGCACGATTTTTAAGCTGGCGAGGAAGTGGTCAAAGGGGACATCGCGCAAGACCTGGCCGCCGGCGACGCCGGCTGCCGCCTTCATCTCCCTGGGGATGGCGGCATAGGCAGGGGTCAAATCATCGTGGCTGGAATGCGTGTTGACAATGACCAGGTTGTAGCCCGCCTGGGCAAAGGAAAAATGCAGGGTTTCAACCGCAGGCTCACTATTTTCAAAATCAATCTTGACCAGGCCGCCAAAGGAGGAGGCCATCTGGTCCATGAGGCCGGAGGGCTTCATGAAATATTGGTTCTCCGCAAACTGGCCAATCTGCGCGCGGGTGATGGCGTCCATCCGCCCGCCGTTGTACAGGGCATCCAACAGATAGCAGATTAACACCTCAAAGGCGGCGGAGGAGGACAGGCCAGAACCGGAGAGCACCTGGGAATTCATCACGGCGTCAAACCCGCCAATCTGATATCCCCTTTCCTTCATCCCGGCGGCCACGCCCAGAATCAGGGCCTCAGACGTACCGGCCTTGCTTTCGTCTATGTCAAGATTAGAAAGGGTGGTCTGCAGGCTGCCATAGCCCTCGCTGTACAGGTTGACCGTCATGTCAGTTCGGGGGCTGACCACGCAGGCGGTGTCCAGGTTGACCGCGCAGGCCAAAACCACGCCCCTGTTGTGATCGGTGTGGTTGCCAATAATCTCAGCGCGGCCGGGGGCGCACAGGAGAAAGATCTGGCCCTTTGCGTTGTACAATCGCTGGTGCTTGTCCAATAAAAACAGGTAGCGCTGGGTTTGCAGGTCGGCGTCCGGGTAGAGGGCTTTTAATTTGATCTGCGCCTTGTTTTCATGCAGGGCCTTGTTGATTGCTTCGTACATTTTATTTCATCCCTCTCTCATAGATGTCCTGGAAAATGGCCTTGAGCTGGTCTGAACCGTTTTCCTTTAATTCTGAAAGAAACAATTGGAACTGCTCGGGGCTAAGCTCCTTTTCCCCCGTCACAAACCGGCCAATGCCCTCATCCACCTTGCGGCCCAGGACGCTTTGCAGCGGGCTTAATTTGTCCACATCTTCCCTGGTGAAAGGGATGTCCGGGAAGGCCAGGGAGGAAGCTTTGGCGAAGGCCAGGGTCTGCGCGGTCAGATCCCGCACGGTCTTGTCCGAGTAGCGCAGCTGGAAATCCTCATTGGAGACCCCGGGTACGGACTGATCCGTCGCGATGACCACCCGGGCAATGGACAGGCTGTCCGCGGTTTCCCGGGTCAAGCGCCAGGTGCCATCGCCATCCACCACATAGTCCTCATTGATCTGCCCGATGTTGGCCAGGGTTGCGCCCTCATAGGTATAGAGGTAATCCACCCAGGAGAGGAGGGCAGGGATGTCCTTGGCGGCTGTGGTGATGGCAAAGGTGCCGTAATTGACCGGGCTGGCCACGGCGCGGTAGATGGCCTCCCCTTCAAAGGTCAGGGGCATCATGGCCTGATACTGCGCTGTCCACTCAAGGGGTACCAATCTCGTGGGCAGGGGCGCGAAAAACGCGCCGTAGCGGTTCTGGGTCTTGGCATCGGTGACCCGCCTTAGGGAATCAATGCTGGTAAAGCCTTCCTTGTCCAGGAGACCTGATTGGTACAGCTCCTTCACCTTGACCAAAAAATCATAAAACAGGGGCTGCTCCGGCAGGAACTGCACCGCCCCCTCTTTTACAAACACGTTAAAATCATTGGCAATCAGCCCAAAGGCATGGGCCAAATACTTTAAGTCATAGGCGCCCAGGAAGCTTAAGGGAATCTCATCCGCCCGGCCGTTGCGGTTGGGGTCCTTCTCCTTAAAGGCCAAAAGCACGCTTTGCAATTCCTCCATGGTGGTGGGCATTTCAAGCTTAAGCTCCAAAAGCCAGGTGGTGTTGATCCACAGGATGTTTTGCCCCTTTGTGAGAGAAATATAGGGCAAGGCCGGGATGACACCGCCCTCTAAGGTGATGGCGCGCCTGATGTCCGGGTTTTCTTCCATGAGTTGATAGAGGTTGGGGGCGTGCTCCTGCAAATGGGGGGCCAAATCAACTAAGACACCCTGTTTAAATAAATCAAGGGCGGTGATTGGGTTGAGCGCGGCCTTAAACAGGACCTGGGGCATTTCCTCCCCCAGGCTGGGCAGGGCCAAAAGGGCTTTTTCATAATCCTCCATCCTGCCGTACTGGCGGTAGGAGAACTTGAGCCCGGTTTGCTCCTGCCGCCTGATAAAAAACAGGTTGTCCGGCCAGGAGCGGTGGTTGTCCTCCACTTCAAAGCCCATGAGGGGCACAAGCTCATCCCCCTGCGCGAAAACAGGGAGCCCGGAAAGCAAAAGGATAAAAGACAATAGCAGCGCGGAGAGTTTTTTCAACAGCGTATCCTCCGTATCGTTCAATCTCTTAAATTATAGCAGACTTCGCCCGGTGAGCAAAGCGCGCAGCAGGTGGAGCAAGAGCAGATGGCCAGGATAGATGAGGTAGCTTAACCACTTGGGGAAGCGGAAAGTGGACTTGGTGTTCACCAGCATGAAGGGCAGGGAGAGGATGGCCAGGGTTTGCAGGCTGATTAAATACAAAAGGGTGGACAACCCGCGGCTTAAGGGCAAATAAGGAATCGAACTGACATAATTGACGACCTCCCGGGGCGCCACCGTGCCCCCGCCGCCCCAGTACAGGCAAAACACCACCATCAAGGCAGCCAGGCCACCCTTGGTGTGCCGGGCTAAGTACATCAGGATAATCAATAAGACCCCGCGCCAGCCATAGTCCATTTGGAAGGCCGCGCCGATTAAAAGCGCCAGGAAGGGCGCCCAGATGTGGCTATACCCCCACTTCTCTCTGATGCCCACGATGGCCAAAAGGCCCAAAAGCAGGGTGACCAGCACGTTGAACTGGTCCCAGGCGTGGCTTAAGGCCAGCATGAAAAAGGGTTGGGTGACAGCGGCCATGATCAAAAGCCGCAGGGCGTATCTGCGCCAATCCCTCGTCTTCTCAAAACCCAGGACGATGCCCCAGCAAAACAAGGGGAAGGCGATGCGCCCCAACATGCGGAGCCACAATACGCCCGGGAAAAAGACCACGCCCGTGTGGTCGATGACCATTGAGATAATGGCCACCAATTTGATGAGGGACTGGTCCTGGTTGGGCTCCCTTGGAATCAAACCGCTTTGTGTCATACGCTCTACCTCAAGGGGAGTATAGTGTGGTTTTTTAAAGCGCGCAAGCAAAAACGAAGATTGAACCCAAAGGGGCCTTATGATAGGATGTGCAGAAGAAAGGAGGCCGTATGAGCTTGCACAAGACCCTGCCCATTGACTCTGCCGCCCTGGCCGCGCAGACCATTTTGGAAAGCAGCGGGGAAACCTACCGGGCGGAGGAAACAGCCCTTCGCATGTGCAGGGCATTTGGCCTGTTGGACACCCAGATCATGGCCTTCCCCACCGGCTTTGTCCTCTCCTCCATGGAGGGGGGCCAACGGGAAACCAGGGTGTGCCGGATTGCGGAGCGGAGCATTCGCTTGGACCGGATTGATGAGGTCAACGCCATTTCAAGAAAGGCGGTCGCCGGACTGGTTGATTTTCAGGACGCTTATGATGAAATCACTGCCCTGCGGCAAAAGCCCAGCAACCCCTTCCTCCTCTCCTGCCTGTACTATGGCATGTCCGCCGGGTTTTTTTCTGTGATGTTTGGCGGGCGCTTCATCGAGTTTGGCTTGGCCCTTGTGATCGGCTTTTTGGTACAGGCGGCACAGCTTCCCTTGATCCGCCGCCAGGTGCCCAGCCAGTTGCGCCCCTTTTTACTGGGTTTTTTGGCCGCCATCCTGTCGCTCCTTGGCCTCTCCCTCTTTCCGGCCTTTCAGGAGGCGCTGATTACGGGCGTCATCATGCCGCTTTTGCCCGGCCTGGCCCTGACCAACGCGGTGCGTGACTCCATCAGGGGGGACATCATCTCTGGCCTGGCACGGGGCGCTGATGCCCTGGTTTCGGCCGTCACCTTGTCCGCTGGCGTTGCGGTGGCCTTGATGCTAAGGGGTATGATATGGATGTCCTGATTCGCGGCGGGGCTGTCATGGCGGCGGCCTGCTTTTTTGGCCTGATGCTGCACCAGCCGCGCTCCACCCTGATTTTCACGGCCTTGACCGGGCTATTGGGCTTTTTGGTCTTTGAGCTGTCAGGCAGAGGGATGCTGGGCTATTTTGTGTCCGGCCTGGTTGTGCGAATTGGTGGCCCGCGTGGCCCAAAGAACCACCACCCTGTTTTTAATCAGCAGCATCATCCCCACCGTGCCGGGCCTGGGCTTATACCGCACCATGATGGCCCTGAGTGAAAACAACTTCAACCTGGCCCTGAAAACCGGCCTTGACACCTTGGCCGGCATTGGCGCCATCGCCCTGGCCCTCACCCTGGCCACGGTGATTTTCAGCCTGATCCGCCCCAGCAAGCCAGCCTCAAACAAAGGAGAAAACCATGCGAATACTCATCACCAATGACGATGGCATCTTTGCCCCGGGCATTTTAACCCTGGCCCAGACAGCGGCCAAGGCCGGCCACAGCGTGGTGGTGGCGGCCCCGGCCTCCCAGCAATCCGCCACCGGGCACCGGCTGACCATCAATGAATCCCTGATGCTCTTTGAGCGGGAGATTGACCCGGGCTTTAAGGCCTATGCCATCAACGGCACGCCGGTGGACTGCGTGCGCATCGGGCGCAAATTAAGCCTGGAGCCCTTTGATTTTTTGCTCTCGGGCATCAATGACGGGCTCAATGTGGGCACGGATTTGTTCTATTCCGGCACGGCGGCCGCGGCCAGGGAGGCCGCGATGCTCTATCTGCCCAGCATGGCCATTTCCATCGCCACCAAGGCGACTGAGGAGATGCGGGTGCAATTGGCGGAGTATGCCCTGCTCATCATGGAATACATCAAAAAGCGGCCCATGCCCAGGCTGACCTTCTGCAACTTAAACGCCCCGGCCCTGCCGCCCCAGGAGGTCAAGCACCCCAGAATTGCCCCGGTATCGGAGAGCTTTTGGCTGGACGACTATGTGGAGCGGGTGAACCCCAGGGGCCTGCGCTATTACTGGCTGGAGGACGGGGTAAACAAGGAAATGGCCGAGGAAGAAAGCGATGTGGACCTGATTGCGCAGGGGCATATCACCCTTAGCTTTGTTGGCGGCTTTGTCAACAACAACGCGCTGTATTACCCGCAACTGGAGCGTGCGCTTGATGATTGATGTCCTGATCATCGGCGGTGGCGCAGCAGGCCTCATGGCCGCATTGGCTGCAAAAGAGCAGGGCAAAAGCCTGCTTTTGTTGGAGCATAATGAAAAGCTGGGCAAGAAAATCTATATCACCGGGAAGGGGCGCTGCAATGTCACTAACCTGTGTGAGGTGGAGGATTTTTTAAAGCAGGTGCCCCGCAACCCGCGGTTTTTGTACGCCGCGCTGAATTATCTCTCGCCCCAGGGCTTGATTGACAAGCTGGAGAACTATGGCTGCCCCACGGTGGTGGAGCGCGGAAAGCGCGTTTTCCCGGAAAGCCAAAAGGCATCCGATGTCACCAAAGCGCTGGCCTCCGCCCTCTCCCCAGGCGAGGTTCGCTTAAACACCCGGGTGAGCGACCTTCTGATCAAAGAAGGCCGGGTGAAGGGCGTCAAAACAGACAAGGGCGAGGAGATTTTGGCGAACACCGTCCTCATCGCAACCGGCGGGCTATCCTACCCCGTCACCGGCTCAACGGGCATAGGCCACAAGCTTGCCAGGGAGGCCGGGCACACGGTGACCCCCCTCTCCCCCTCCCTCACCGGGTTTAACACCAGGGATGAATGGCCCAAGGCGCTTACAGGGCTGAGCTTAAAAAACGTGGCCATCAACGCCGCCTGGGGCAAGAAAAGCAAGCACCAGGAGCAGGGTGAAATGCTGTTCACCCATTTTGGCATCTCTGGGCCCCTGTGCCTGACGCTGTCCAGCCTGCTGGCTGGGACCAATGTGATGGAGGCGGAGGTCTTTTTGGACCTCAAGCCCGCCTTGTCAAGAGAGACCTTGCAAAAACGCCTGGAGGGGGACATCCTGTCCTTTGGGCGAAAGACGCTGTCCAGCCTCCTGCCATCCTACCTGCCCGCCAGCCTGGCCGCCCTCTTCCCCCAGATTGTTGGGCTAAACGGGCAAAAGCCCTTGAATCAGTTGAGCGCTGGTGACAGGGAGGCCATCCTGTCAGGGCTCAAACGCCTGCCCCTGCGCCTTTCATCCCACAGGGCCTATACCGAGGCCGTGGTGACGCGCGGCGGCGTGAGCGTCAAGGAGGTCAACCCCTCTACCCTGATGTCCAAGCTTGTTGACGGCCTGTATTTCGCGGGGGAAATTTTGGACGTGGATGCCTTCACCGGCGGCTTTAACCTGCAAATTGCCTTTTCAACCGGCGCGCTGGCCGGCAAAAGCGCCGCAAACCACCTTCACTGAACTGGAGTATAACGTGTTTTACATTTTGATGGACCTGGAATGGAATCAGCCCCTCTCCCACCTCTCCGCCCAATACCGCCGGCATGGCAAGCAGCTAATGTTTGATATCATCCAGATTGGCGCTGTGAAATTGGACAGCGAGCGCCGCATGGTCGGCTCCTTTAACCAGTTTGTGCAACCGGGGCTCTACCGCAAGCTGCACCCCCGGATTTCAAGGATTACGGGCATCCGTCAGGAGGATTTGTATGACGCGCCGGGCTTTCAGGAGGCCTTTGACCGTTTTTCAGCCTGGTGCGGGCAGGAGTTTGCCCTCATCACCTGGGGGAGCGATGACATCTCCGTGTTCACGCAGAACTTGAACTTTTATTTGAGTGAAGAAGTCGCCATGCCCCCGGTCTATGACCTGCAGCGCCTGTATGGCGTGCAAAACGGCAACAGCAAAAACCGCGCCGGCCTCTCCAACGCCATGAAGGCCTTTGGCATTACGACCAGCGCTGAGCACCCCTTCCACAGCGCGGTGGATGACGCCTATTACACGGCCCTGGTGATGCAAAAGATGCCCGAGCACGAAAAGGTCCTGGACTTCGCGCAGACGGCGCGGGAATTGGCCCCGGCGGTCAAAAAGACGCGGGAGGAGCAATCCGATGACCTGCGCTTTACCAGCATTCAAACGGCCATTCAAAGCAGGCCCGCCCAGGAGCCCAACTGCCCTGTCTGTGGCAGGAGGCTGTCAATCCCGGAGGGCTATGTCCCCTTTAAGGCGGAAGTTTACCGCGCCCTGGCCGACTGCCCGGACCACGGCCTGGTATTTATTGACCTATACCTGAATAAAACGCTGGAGGGTAAGACCCGCGTTAAGCGCAGGGCCAGCCTGTCTGACCAGCAATCCGCGGCCTATGTCAAGACCAAGCACCTGCAATGGGCGCAAAAGGTGAAAGCGAGCAAGGAGGTTGCCATTTGACCATTACGATTGCGGGCAAGAGCCAGGTATTTTTGCCAAACACGCTGCTTTGCGATATTTTACAGGAGCTGCTCAAGGAGGAGGCGGACAAGGTTTTGGCCTGCTTTCTCAATGGGGATGTGGTGGAGTTAAACGCCAAAATCAACCAGAGCTGTGAGCTGATTCCCATCACCTACCAGGAGGAGGAAGGGCGGCGCATCTTTGAGCGCTCCCTGCGCTTTGTGCTGCTCTTGGCCGCCAGGGAACTGTTCCCGGATTATAACCTGCGCTTTGAGCATTCCATTGGCCAGGGGGTCTATATTGAGATGGAAGGCCTGCGCCTGAGCCCCAGCGATATTTCAGCGCTGGAAGGCATGATGTGGGACTATATCAAAAGGGATCTGCCCTTTGTCAAGCAGCGCTGGAGCCGGGAGCAGGCCATCCACTACTTCATGGAGCAGGGCGATTTGGACAAGGCCAACCTCTTAAGCTTCAGGCCCTATGACTTTTTTGACATCTACACCTGTGACGGCTTATCCGAGTATTTTTACGGGGCCATGCTGCCCTCAACCGGGCTTTTGTCCGCCTTTGCCCTGCACCGGCGCGCGCCTGGCTTTGTGATGCTGATGCCTGACCGGGAGAACCCCCAGGTGGCCTCCGACTTTATCAGCTTGCCCAAGCACATGGCGGTCTTTGCCCAGTCCAACTTCTGGTGCAAGGTCTTAAAATGCAATACGGCTGCGGAGCTCAACCGGCTGATTACTGAGGACAAGCTGCGCGATTTTATTCGGGTGAACGAGGCCTTCCATTCCAAGGTGCTCTCTGAGATCGCGGAGGACATCGTGGCCCGGGGCGCCAGGGTCATCTTCATTGCCGGGCCCTCCTCCTCCGGCAAGACCACCTTTGCCAACCGCCTGTCCATCCACCTTCGGGTGAACGGGCAGACCCCGCACATCCTCTCCATGGATGATTTTTACAGGAACAGGCAGGAGTTGCCCCTGGAGGCGGACGGACAGCCTGATTTGGAGGCCATTACCGCGCTGGACGTGCCCGCCCTGCGGGAGGCCATCAAGAGCCTGCTTTCCGGCAAGGAAACCGACCTGCCCCGCTTTTCCTTTGCAAAGCAAAGGCGGGAGGAGGAGATGGTCAAGACCCGGATCAATGCCACCAGCCCCCTCATCATTGAGGGCATCCATGGCTTAAACCCGCAGCTGCATGAGGGCATTGACCCCTCCCTCATCTGCCGGATCTACATCAGCCAGTTGACCACCATCAACTTGGACCGCCACAACCGCATCAGGACCACGGACGCCAGGCTGTTGCGCCGGATTGTGCGGGATTACCAGTTCCGCTCCACGTCGCCGCTTAAAACCCTGGAGATGTGGGACAGCGTCAGGAAGGGCGAGGAAAAATGGATCTTCCCCTACCAGGAGAACGCAGACATCGTGTTTAATTCCGCGCTCCATTATGAGTTGGCGGTCTTAAAGACCATGTCCTTTGACATCCTAAACCAGGTGCCCAAGGACAGCCCCCATTTCATCAAGTGCAACCGGATCTTAAAAATCCTCAACTACATCCTGCCCGCGGACAGGGAGACCTTTGATGAGATTCCGCCGCTGAGCATCCTGCGCGAGTTTATCGGCGGGAACACGCTGTACAAAGAGCACCGGGAACAGCACGGCAAGTGAGGGCAGGTATGCAGCCAATCTACATGGTGGTCAACGCCTTTTTGGCGCAAAAAAGCTTCCACAAGATGGCGGAAGTCTTTGTGGAAGCGGCCAAAGACCAGGGCATGAACCTGGTGATAAAGGGCAATGACAGCTTTATAAACCCGGACAGTCTCATAAACCCGCCAAGCGCCGCCC
>CAYOOZ010000076.1:9312-10045 GCA_964405705.1 uncultured Christensenella sp. | reverse complement strand
CAGGAGCCCATGACCAGCTTAAACCCGGTCTTTAGGATCGGCGATCAGATTTCTGAAGCGCTGATGCTCCACCAGGGCATGAGCAAGAAAGAGGCCCACCAGCACGCGATTGAGATGCTGCGCACCGTGCGCATTCCCAACCCCGAGCGCGTGGTGAACGATTATCCCTTCGCCCTTTCTGGCGGCATGCGCCAGCGCGCGATGATCGCCATGGCTTTGGCCTGCCGGCCCAAATTGCTCATCGCGGATGAGCCAACCACCGCCCTTGACGTCACCATCCAGGCCCAGGTGCTGGATTTGATGAACAACTTAAAGGACGAAACCGGCGCCTCCATCATCTTCATCACCCATGACCTGGGTGTGATTGCGGAGATGAGTGACCGGGTCATGGTCATGTACGCGGGCAAGGTGGCCGAGGTGGCCAGCGTGGTCGACATCTTCAAAAACCCCAAGCACCCCTACACCATCGGCCTGATTGGCTCCCGGCCTGACATGGAGACCACCTCTGACCGCCTGGTCGTTATCCCTGGCAACGTGCCGGACTTGAACAACAGGCCCAGCGGCTGCCCCTTCCATCCCCGGTGTGACAAGGCCATGCCGGTCTGCCAGGAGGAATTCCCCCCGGAGACCATCTTCCAGAACGATTCTGGTGAGGAGCACAAGGTCTTCTGCTGGCATCACGTTGCTAAGGAGGCCCAGTCATGAGCCAGAACCTGATTGAAGTTAAGAACCT
>CAYOOZ010000076.1:0-9302 GCA_964405705.1 uncultured Christensenella sp. | reverse complement strand
AAAATATTTCCCGATTAAATCGGGTGTCTTAAAAAGCGTCACCGGCCATGTCAAGGCGGTGGATGACATCTCCTTTTCTATCAAGGAAGGCCGTGTCATGGGCCTGGTGGGGGAATCCGGCTGCGGCAAGTCCACAGCTGGCCGCGCCATTTTAAACCTCCTGCCCAAGACCGAGGGCAGCGTGCGCTTTGAGGGCACGGACATCCACACCCTCTCCCGCAAGGACTCCAAAAAGCTGCGCACCAGGATGCAAATCATCTTCCAGGACCCGTACAGCTCCCTAAACCCCCGCCTCCCGGTCAATGAGATTGTGGGCGAGGCCATGATGGAGCACGGCTTGGTCAAAACCAAGGCTGAAATGAACCAAAAGGTGGAGGAAATCATCTCAAAATGCGGCCTCTTCCCTGAGCAGGCCACCCGCTACCCCCACCAGTTCTCTGGCGGCCAGCGCCAGCGCATCTGCATCGCCAGGGCGCTTGCGGTCAACCCCAAGTTCATCGTCTGTGATGAGGCGGTCAGCGCCCTGGACGTGTCTATCCAGTCCCAGATCATCAACCTCTTAAAGGACATGCAGGAGGAGTTAGGCTTAACCTACCTCTTCATCAGCCATGACCTGTCCGTGGTCAAGTTCATCTCAGATGACGTAGGCGTGATGTATTTGGGCCAGATTGTGGAAATGGGGGATAAGGAGAGCATCTTTAGAAACCCCCTCCACCCCTATACCCAGGCCCTGCTCTCCGCCGTCCCCTCCTTTGACCCCAGCCGGCGGGCCAGCGGCAACCGCATCCTGCTGCAGGGCGATATCCCCTCCCCGGCCAAGCCGCCCAGCGGCTGCCGCTTCCACACGCGCTGCCCCTATGTCATGGACGTATGCAAATCTGTCCAGCCAGAAAACCTGGAGGTGGAACCCGGACATTTTGTCATGTGCCACCTCATGAAAAAGGGCAGCTAAGTGTTTTTCAGGCGTCGCAAAGTCGAAGAGGACTTAGAGCGCATCCGCAAGGCCAACCTCTCCCCAGAAAAACTGCAAGAGGAAGAGCGAAGGGAGCAAGCGATGCAGGCCGTTTCCCGGGAAAACCGGGAGCACCTGGGCGCTAAGGACATCTTTGCCATGATCATCGCTGTCTTTTCGCTGATCTTGCCCTATGTTTTGGGGCTCCTGGCGGTCTGGGCGCTTGTGGTCTGGCTGTTTACCAAATAAACCTGGTCGTAAAGGCCGTTTCCATTTGCTATAATCAGGCTGTGGCGTTTGCCGCGGCTTGATTTTTTGTTTTGGGAGGGCAGCCTCATGCGCGAACCCCTGTTTTATCACCTGACTGGTGGCTTGTTGGAGCCGGCCAGCCACCAGCCTGCCCCTGGGGAGCGGGCGGTTATTTGCTATTTAAGCCAGGAGCAGCTCAAGACCCATCAGGGCGGCTTGAATATTGATGAGGCGGTGCTTCGGGATTTGACCAATGAGAAAACGGCCTTCCGTAGCAGCCTGGACGTGTACAACGACACCAGCGTGGGTTATTTGAACATCATCAATGTGGATGATTTGGACAGCGATATGGACCGCATCATGTTCATCATCAAAAAGGACCTGCTCTGCCTGGTGTCCATAGAGGACGCGGACGGTTCAGAGCGCATCACCTTTGAAAAGATCATCGAGCAGGAAAAGCAAAAGACCAGCTTAGCCAAGGTGTTCTACCGTTTTTTGGAGCGGCTCCTAAGGGGTGGCAACGGTAAATTGGAAGCCATAGAGGATGAGCTTTTGTCCCTGGAGGACGAGGTGGTGCACGGGAGGGCCGATGAGGGCTTAAACAAGGTGCTCTACCGTTACCGGAGGCAATTGTCCCTGGTGCGCAATTATTATGAGCAATTGGTGGACATCGCCAGTGAGCTGGAAGAGAACGAAAACGACATCTATGACAAAAGGGGCAAGGCCTATTTCAGGGTCTTAAACGACAAGGGGGAGCGCCTGGTGAACGGGGTGCGTGCCCTGGATGAACGGCTGACTGGCTTAAGGGAGATGCTGGACGCCAGCCTCAACTACAACCTCAACAACATCATGAAGATGTTCACCTTGATCACCGCTGTCTTCCTGCCCCTGACCTTGATTGTGGGCTGGTTTGGCATGAACTTCAAGCACATGCCCGAGCTGGAGCTGCGCTTTGCCTATCCAGCACTCATTATCACCTGCATCCTTATCGTGGTCGGCATCATCTATTACTTCAAAAAGAAAAAGCTGATGTAAATGATGAAACCATTTAATAAAGGATGTTCCTTTGTTTCTTTTCTTTCAGAGAAAAGAAACGTACCCCGTCCCCATCTCCGTCCACGTTCTTTACCCCTCCTGTGCCATCAGCGCAAGCAAACCCTCAATCTTCTTGATGCCCATGAACAGGGCATCTTTTTCGTCCATGCCAGGCAGGTGGAGGATGAGGCTGGTTTTCTTGCCGGACTGCAGGCTTATCCCGCGTCCGATTTTGCTAAGCGCCAGGTAGAGCTTGACTGGGTCAATGGCATAATGCGGGTCAAAGCGCAGGATCAGGCTCCCGCGGTCAAAGCGCACCTGGTCGGCGCCCAATTGGTTTGCAAGGGCGCGCAGGCGGGCAATCTTGATGAGGTTGATGACAGGCTCCTCCGGGTCCCCAAAGCGGTCAATGAGGTCGGCGATGAGTTCCTCTTCCTCCGTTGCGCTGCGCAAAAGGGCAATGCGCTTGTAGATTTCAATGCGCTGGGATTCGCCTTGCACATAGCTCTCCGGCAGGAAGGCGTTGACATGCAGGTCCACCCTTGTCTCAAGCTCGCTCTCCCGCAGGCCTGACAGGTCGCCCTGGGCCTCCCGGATGGCTTCCTCAATCATTTTGACATACATATCATAGCCCACAGCCGCCACCTGGCCGGATTGCTCCGGGCCAAAGATGTTGCCAGCGCCCCTGATTTCAAGGTCGCGCATCGCAATGCGGAAGCCCGCGCCAAAGGCGGTAAACTCCTTGATGGCGGACAAGCGCTTCTCGGCCGTCTCGCTGAGTGATTTGTCAGGCTTGACCGTGAAAAAGGCATAGGCGGCGCGGTTGCTGCGCCCCACCCGCCCGCGCAATTGGTAGAGTTGGGAGAGGCCAAAGCGGTCCGCGTCATAGACGATCAGGGTGTTCGCGTTTTGGATATCCAGGCCGTTTTCTATGATGGTGCTGCACAAAAGGACATCGTGTTTGGCCTCATAAAACTCGTGCATCACGTCCTCTAAAAGGCGCTCCGGCATTTGCCCGTGGGCGATGGCAATTCTGGCCTCTGGAATCAGCTGGCGCAAATGCGCGCCCATGCGCTCAATGTCCGATACCCGGTTGTAGAGGAAGTAGGCTTGCCCGCCCCGGTTCATTTCCCGTGTGACCGCGTCGCGGATGAGGCCATCCCTGTAATCCACCACAAAGGTGGAGACCGGGAAGCGCTCCTCCGGCGGCGTTTCCAGGATGCTCATGTCCCTGACCCCCACCATGCTCATATGCAGCGTGCGGGGGATGGGCGTAGCGCTTAGGGTGAGCACGTCCACCGTGTTTTTGAGGTTTTTGATCTGCTCCTTGTGCCGCACGCCAAAGCGCTGCTCCTCATCAATGATGAGCAGGCCCAGGTTTTTAAAGGCCACGTCTTTGGAGAGCAGGCGATGGGTGCCCACCAGGATGTCCAGGCGGCCTTCCCGGGCTTTGATGATGGTCTGCGTGTTCTCCCCGGTGCTTTGAAAGCGGCTGACATAGCCAATGTTGACTGGGAAGCCAGCAAAGCGCTTGACCAGCGTGCGCACATGCTGCTGCACCAAAATCGTGGTAGGCGCCAAAAGGGCCACCTGCTTGCCGTTCATCACCGCGCGAAAGGCAGCGCGCATGGCCACCTCGGTTTTGCCATAGCCCACATCCCCGCACAATAACCGATCCATATTGAAGGGCTTTTGCATGTCCGACAGCACCTCGGAAACCGCCTGCTCCTGGTCAATGGTCAGTTCATGCTCAAACTGGTCGGAAAACTGGCTCTCAAAGGGCTCTGAAGGTTCAAAAGCATAGCCCGGCGTGGCCTGCCTGGCGGCATACAGCTTGACCAGGTCAAAGGCCAGCTGCTTAAGGCCAGATTTGACCTTGGACTTTTGTTTGGACCACGCGTTGCTGCTTAGGTCGTTGAGCGGAGGCGCGCTGTCCGGGTTGCCGATGTATTTCTGCACCCGGTCAAACTGGTCGGCCGGGACGTACAGCTTGTCGCTGCCCCTATATTGAATAAAGAGGTAATCCCGCCAGATGCCCTCTGACTGCAGGCGCACCGTGCCCTGGTACACGCCAATGCCGTGGTGGTCGTGTACGACATAATCACCCACGGACAGGTCGGTAAAGGCCTCAATGCGCTGTCCCGCGGTCTGGGTCTTGCGGGCCTTGGTGCGCGCCATGCCAAACAGCTCACCGGGGGATAGGAGGGCCAATTTGGCCTCCTCACACAAAAACCCTTCGGAAAAGTTTTGGTCCAGCAGCCTTGTTGGACGGTTCTGGTCCGTGTCCTCCCTGGTCGCGGCCGAAATGCCCTGGGCCGCCAGGGCGGAGGCAAGGCGGTCGCTCCTGGATTCGCCGCCGGTCAACAGCAGGGTCTGATAACCTTGCTCCTGCCAGCCTTTGATGTCCTCAGCCAGGGCGTTCATCCGCCCCTTGTAGCTGTCCATCCGCTTGCCCAAAAAGGGCAGGGTGTGCTGGGGGGTCAGCCCGCCCATGCCGCGCAGCAGCTCCATCAGTGTGATCAGCTTGCGGGTGGTGAGCTTTTGCAGTACTTCTTCCTTGGTAAAAAGGCTGTCCGCCTGCGCCGGGTGCGCCAGGCCGCCCTCCAGCGCGCTTTGAAACTGCTCCAAAAAGCCGGCCGAATTGTCAGAAAGCCGCTGGATGGCCCGCTCCGGCGTGTCCACAACCAGCGCAAACGTGGGCAGCCAGGAGAGGAGGGAGGCCTCCTTGGGAAATAAAAGATGGGCCCAGAGCTCCGCGTCAGGGATGGTTCCGTTTGCTAACAGGTCTTCCTCCTGGGGCAGGCGTGGGCCTTCCTCAAAGGCATCCTTTGGCAGAGCTTCTTTTGAAATGGCCTCCTTGATGCGCAAGGCGGCCTTAGCCCTGTACGCCTGTGGCACCAAAAACTCCGTGGCGGCAGGGATGGTGACAAGGTCCAAGGGGTGCAAGCTGCGCTGGGTCAAGGGGTCAAAGCTGCGGATGCTGTCAATCTCAACATCAAAAAACTCAATGCGCACCGGCATGTCCAGGGTGGGCGGGTACACGTCCAGGATATCCCCGCGCAGGGCAAACTGCCCCCGGCCTTCCACCAGGTCCACCCGCTCATAGGCGGCGCTGGCCAGATGCGCGGCCACCTCCTGAGGATTTGCTTGGTCTCCGGGATGAAAGGTGATGAGGGCATCCAAAAACCACTCGCGGGGCAGGATTCGCTGCTGCAGCGTTTCCATCGCGCAGATAAGAAGGCGATTTTGTCTGTTCGCCAGGCTTTGCAGGGCAATGATGCGCTGCCAGTCCGTTTCCCGGCTGGCCACGGCGCGCAAAAAGCGCGGCTCCCGCGCCTTTTGATAAACAGCCTCCCCTGGCAAAAGGGCGTTGGCGTCCTCAAAGGCCGCCCTGGCCGCGCGCTCTGAGGGCAGGATATAGATGAGGGGCTGCTTGATGGACAGCGCGGAAACAAAGGCCAGGCGCTGGCCTGGCGTCATATCATAAATGGCCGCGATTTCCTTGTTGTTCAAGGCCTCCTGCGCCAATTGCCCCGCTTTGGTTTGCAAGAGGCGGTTCAAAACGCCCTTATTCATCCGTCTGCCCGTTCTTTTCCCTGCTCTTTGTGTTGTAGAGGTTCATGGTTTTTTGGATGCCGTATTCAAGAAAGCTGACCCCGGCTTTGGCGGCCAGGTCAATGGCCTCCCTGATCTCTTTTGCGTCCTCCCCCTTGTCCCAGCGGGAGAGCACCCAATCCTTTAAATCCCAGCCCGGCGGCGGTGGCGAAACGCCGATGCGCGCGCGGGGGAAGTCCTGGCTGGCGGATAACTGAATGATGCTGCGCCAGCCGTTGTGGGTGCCAGCGCCCCCGTGCATCCTAAGGCGCATCATGCCGCCTTTTAAGTCAATGTCATCTGAAAACACCAGGATGTCCTCAGGCTCTAATTTATACCAATGCATGAGTTCCACCAGCGCTTCGCCGGACAGGTTCATGTAGGTCAAGGGTTTAAACAGCACCACGCGCTCGCTTTTAAGCCGCCCTTCCATGACCCAGCCCTTAAACTGCCTTTTGCCGCCTTGGATGCCCAGCATCCTGGCCGCTTCCTCCAGCGCCAAAAACCCGACATTGTGCCGGGTTAACTCATATTCTGGGCCTGGGTTGCCCAGGCCGACCAGGGCTTTCATCAGGTCGCTCCTTGTTCAAAAATCCATTGCGCGGGCTTGAGTCTCATGGGCTCTTTCATGCCGTCGCCTGAAAAGGTGAACAGCGGCCACTCTGGCAATTCCGAAAGCGGCTTCTCCCGCTCCTTGGCCAGGACGAAGGACAAGCCCACCACGCGGGTGTTGAATTCCTTCATCAGTGCCATCATACCCAAAGCCGTGCCGCCATTGCGGGTAAAGTCATCCACGATCAGCGCGTTTTTGCCCTCCTCAACCGCCCTGCGGCTTAAGGACATGGATTCAATCCCGCCCTTGCCGTCGGGGAAGCTGATATTGACCGCGCTTCCTTCATACACCCGGCTTGCGCGCCTGGCAATCACCAAGGGCACGTTTAGGGCCTCCGCCGTCATCATGGCCACCGGGATGCCCTTGGTTTCCATGGTCAACACAAAATCAACCCCCAGGTCATAGCAGGGCCTTGCGATGATGCGCCCCATCTTCCTTGTGATTTCAGGGTCGCTTAATAAGTCAGAGGAATACAAAAAGCCGCCGGGCAGGACGCGGTCAGGCTCATTTAAGGTGTTCGCCAGTTGGGTAATCAGCGCCTGGGCTTCCGCCCAGGGCACAAAGGGGCGAAAACGCACGCCGCCGGACGCGCCGGTCAAGGTGACCACCTGCCCCAAATCATACTGGGCCAGGGTGTTTTGAATCATGGCCACATCCTCTGACACTGTGGACTTGGCAGCCTCAAACAGGTCACAAAAAACCTGGTAGGACACCACCTTGTTGGGGTTGTCCACCAGCATCCTGGTCATCGCCGTTAGCCGCTCGCTCCGCTTTACCTTGTCCATACCGTCCACCCCGCAAACATACTCCCCTCATTTTACCACATAAGCGGAACATTTTCAGTTATTATTCACAAATTGTTCGTCTTTTTTGCCGGTTGATTTTGGCTTGTCAATGTGCCCCGCGGTTGTAGCAAAACAGCAATTGTGATAGGATAAAGGCAGATCCAACGCAGGAGGTCCTTTATGACAAAGAGATTGACGCTGATGCTGCTCATAATCGTTTTACTGTTATCCCTGCTCCCCACTGCCCTGGCGGAGGGCTACACGTTTGCCAGTATCCATGCGGGCATCACCTTGCCTGATGGCGTCTATCAAACTGTCCTAACCCCTGAAAACCTGGCCTCAAACGAGGCCTTCATCCAGTCCAAAGGTGGCTCTGTGGCCACCTGGGAGGCGGACTTCAAGGCCAAGGGCATCCTCCTTCAGGCCTATGACACGGCCAATGACCGCGTCCTTGTCATCACAGCCCTTGATGATGTGGACGGCAAAAACATCTTTGACGTCAACAAACACGGCACCGATGTGCGCGCCCGCTACCGCCTCTCCCATGGCGCGTCCGGCGCGTACAATGTTCTGGGCTACCGCTATGATTCCGTCTCCTGGAAAAACTTCAAGGACATCGGCCGCTTCCTGCAGTTGCGCTACCAGTACCGTCTAAACGGGGAGGTCGCCCACAGGGGCTATCAGCGCCGCACCATCAGGAATGGCTACACGATCACGGTGGATATGCAGGTGTTCAACCGCCAGTTGACCGCCCAGGACAACACCGCCTTAAACAAGGTGTTTAATACCTTCACCTTCTCCCAGGTTCTTCCCTTGCCCGTTTTGCCCATCAGCCTCAATGAAACGCAGACCGCGCCTGTTGAAACCGCCTCCTCCACCTTCACCATGAAGGGCAGGACCAAGCCCCAGGCTAGCCTGCACGCCGTCCTGATCTCCTTTTCCAACAACACCACCAAGGTTTTTGACACCAAAGCCAACAAGAACGGCGACTACTCCTTAAAAATCACCCTGCCGGGGGAGGATGTCTATGTCATGACCCTGACTGTCCAGTCAGAGGGCCTGGAGGACTTCAGCAAGTCCTACAACATCCAGTATAAAGAGGGCCTTCTGCCCGTGACCATTACCTCCGCCCCGCCCGCCAGTTTCCAGGGCAACCTCTTTGTCCTAACCGGGGTCACCTCTGAGGCCGGCGTCAAAGCCACCCTCACCGTCAATGGCAACAAGACCGAAAAGAACGTCGCCCGCAACAAGGAGTTCTCCTTTGAACTTGACACCACAAAGGAAGGCGCTTATGATATCCGCCTGGTGCTGAGCAAAAGGAACCTGGAGGACAGGGTCTTCACCTACACGATGACCCGCGAGGTCAGCCAGCAGGCCCGGGAGGAAGCGGCCAAAGCCGCCGCGCTCACACCCACCTATGCCCAACTCATCAGCGACCCCAATGCCTTTGACGGCAAGCTCCTGCGCTTTGAAGGCACCCTGGTTGAGAAGGAAAACACCACGGATTCCTGGGTATTGCGCTTCGCGCTCAAAAAGGACGGGGGCGTCTTCTCGGACTTCCTCATCATAACCTCAGACAGGGAGCCCACCCTGGCGATTAACCAGACAGCCACTGTCTATGGCGTTATGACCGGGATGAACATTTCCAAGGACGAACAGGGGCAGGAAATTTCCCTGCCCAAGCTCAGCTTGAGCTATTAATTCGCGGACTGATTGCTTGGCAATCCAAAAATAAACACAAAGGCAGGGGGAAAAAGAGACATGGAGAATTTTCTGTCGGAGTGGGATGAGAACCTGAACAACATGCCCTATGGGCCTCTGGGCATCATCGCCATGCGCGGGATTGATGGCCTGGGCGCCAATGTGAATGAGTATCTTTTGAAATGGCATGAGCTTCAGGATTTGCAGGATGAGGAATTCTACACCTCTCCCGGACTTGGCAGGGAAGACTTTCTGATTGATGTGGCCTGTCCGCGCTTTGGCACGGGCGAGGGCAAGGGCGTTATCCGCGAAAGCGTTCGCGGGCTTGACCTGTACATCCTCATTGATGTATGCGCCTACAATATCAAATACC
>CAYOOZ010000075.1:0-10220 GCA_964405705.1 uncultured Christensenella sp. | reverse complement strand
CCACCCCGTCAAGGCCGGCGGCCTTGGCGTTGGCGGCATAGTGCAGCACCGTGTCCTCCACCTTGTTGGGCACCCAGATCTCCTGGTTTAAGGCGGCCTGGCTCAAGCTGGTCAGGATGGTCACCGCGATCAGCTTGGGCGGGGTATGCTCCATATCCCGCATCAGGTCGGCGGCCGCCTTCATCATGGCCACCCCGCCTGAAGCGTGCAGGTTCATCATGTCAACGCCCAGCCCGCGCAGGGAACGAACGGCCCCAGCGACAGTGTTGGGGATGTCGTGCAGCTTTAAGTCCAAAAAGATTTGGTGCCCCAGATCCTTGATCCTTCGCACCATGTCCGGCCCTTCCGCGTAAAACAGCTCCATGCCGATTTTGACATAGGGCTTCTCCTCCTTGAACTTGGCAAGAAAGTTAAGCGCAGCCTCCTTGTCCTTGAAATCCAGGGCGATGATGACATCCTTGTTCATGTGTGCGCACCTCCTATGATGCTGTTGAGTGAAGTGATATTGTACTCCGCCATCACGCGGGGCAGGTCTTTGATAATGTCCGGGATGGCCATGGGGGAGATGAGGTTGGCGCTGCCCACCTGCACGGCGGTGGCGCCTGCTAACATCATCTCGATCACGTCCTGCGCCGTGCTGATGCCGCCCATGCCCACAAGGGGGATCTTGACCGCCTGATACACCTGGTAGACCATCCTTAAGGCCACCGGGAAGACCGCGGGGCCGGAGAGCCCGCCCGTTCCAAAGGGCAAGAGCGGCTTTCTGGTCTTGAGGTTTAATCGCAGGCCCAGCAGGGTGTTAATCAGGCTCAAGCCGTCAGCGCCCTCGCCCTCACAGGCACGCGCCACCTCGGTGATGTCGGTCACATTGGGGGAGAGCTTGATCAAGACCGGCTTTTTGCACACCTTTTTGACCGCCCTTGTGACCTCGCCCGCGGCCTTAGCGCTGGTGCCAAAGGCCATCCCGCCGCCATGCACATTGGGGCAGGAGATGTTGACCTCCAGCCAGCCCACCTGGGGGCAGGCGTCCAGAAGCTCGCAGACCTTGACATATTCGTCTATGGAAAACCCGCTTACATTGGCCATGACCGGCTTTTGAAAGATCTGGGCGATGCCGGGCAGTTCCTCCTCGATTACCTTGTGCACGCCTGGGTTTTGCAGGCCTACGGCGTTGAGCATGCCAGAGGGGGTCTCCGCGATCCTGGGCGTGGGGTTGCCATTCCTTGGGGATAAAGTGGTGCCCTTGAAGGAAAAGCTGCCCAGGCAGTTGATGTCATATATTTTGGCGAAATCCTGGCCAAAGCCAAAGGTGCCGCTGGCGGCCATGATGGGGTTGATCAGGGAAATACCGCACAGGTTTACGGCTGTGTCTGCCATGTCAGCACCTCCTTTTGAAACACCGGCCCATCCTTGCACACGCGTTTCATGCCGCTTGTGGTCATGACAGTGCAGCCCATGCAGGCGCCAAAGCCGCAGCCCATGCGCTCCTCCAAACTGACCTCGCCCTTCATTTCCGCTTGTTCGCAAATGGCCTTGAGCATGGGCAGGGGCCCGCAGGCGTAGAAATAGCTATGGGTGTCAGGCAAAAGGGCCTTTGTCACAAAACCTTTTTGCCCCCTTGTGCCGTCCAAGGTAAAGACCTGTACTGTACAGCCCAGATCCATCAACTCGTTTTCAAAAAAGACCTCGTCTGCCGTGTTAAAGCCAAGCGCCACGGCAACCTTGATGCCCTCATCCCGGAGTTCCTTGGCCAGGCGGTACAGGGGCGGGACGCCCACCCCGCCGCCCAAGAGCAGCGGTGTCTCTCCGCTTTTTTGCAGGTCAAAACCGTTGCCCAGCCCGCAGAGCACGTCCAGCTTCATCCCAGGCTCATAGGCGGTCATGCTTTTGGTGCCACAGCCCAGCACCTTGTAAATCAGGGTGGCCTCGCCTTCCTTGTAGTCGCAGATAGAGAAAGGCCTCCTTAAATAATAGCCGGGCAGGCTCACCTCCACAAACTGCCCCGGGGCAGAGAGGCTGGAAGTATCGCCCAAAAGGCGCATCAAATAGGTGTTTTTGGCAAGGGGGCGGTGCTCTTTTAACTCCCAGACAACTTGTTTCAAGCCTGTCCTCCTTCAAAATACTCCTGATCCAAATAGGCCGTCTGCCCCAAGGCCTGTGTCAAAACGCAGCGGCCATAGACCGTCTGCCCCGCAAAGGGGGAAGCCTTACCACAAGACAGAAAGTCCTCAGGGGTTATGGTGTACGCCTGGCCCAGGTCAAACAGCGCAAGGCCGTCCTGACGCAGGCGAAAGCGGGCATTGGGCTTATTAATCATGGCGCAGAGCAGCGTTTCAATCGTCACCAGGCCGGTCTTGACCAGGCCGGTATACAGAACAGGGAAGGCGGTCTCCAGCCCTACCACGCCGTTCATGCTGCCCTTGAGCCCCTTTGATTTTTCCTCCGCGCTGTGCGGGGCGTGGTCAGTGGCAATCATGTCCACTGTACCATCATTCAGCCCTGCAACCAGTGCCTCCCTGTCCGCTTTTGCGCGGATGGGTGGGTTCATCTTAAAGCGGCCTTCATCCACAAGCTGGCTGTCATCCAGTACCAGGTAATGGGGCGCTGTCTCACAGGTCACGTCCAGGCCCCGGGCCTTGGCGCGCCTTATCAGGTCCACGCTTTCCTTGGTGCTGACATGGCAGACATGGTAGGCGCAGCCGGTTTGCGCAACCAGTTTCAAGTCGCGCTCCACCTGCTTCCATTCGCTTTCAGAGGGGGTGCCAATATGCCCGTGGGCTTTGGCCCACTCGCCAGCATGGATATAGCCGCCCGCGACCAGCGTGTTGTCCTCGCAGTGGGCGACAATGATTTGGCCCAGTTCTTTGGCCTTGCGCATGGCCATTTCCATTAAGGCATCGTTTTGCACCCCATGCCCATCATCGGAAAACCCGGCCACCAGGGGGGAGAGTGCGGCAAGGTCCGCCAGCTCCTGCCCTTTTTGATCCCTGGTGATGCTGCCCAAGGGGATGACCTGCACCCTGGCATCCCTTGCGATCAGGTCCAGCTGTTCCTGCAAGTGATCCAGGCTGTCCGGCACAGGCTTGAGGTTGGGCATGGTGACAAGGGTGGTAAACCCGCCCCTGGCCGCGGCTTTGGTGCCAGATTTGATGGTTTCTTTATAAGAAAAACCGGGTTCCCTCAGATGCACATGGACATCGGTGAAACCCGGAAATAAATGAAGGTCACGGCCGTCAACCCTTTTTTGGGGACACTCCGGCCAGGTGGCGGGGTCCAAGAGCAACTGCCCGCCCGACAGGACAAGATCCCTCTTTTGAATGCCTTGCGGCCCGTGATAAGAAACCCCGGTGATCAGACAGTCCATCAAAACCTCCAATCCGTCAGGCCGAGCCTTGGCGTTTGTTGCTTCGCGTATTTTAGCAATGGGCTTGAGGCTTGTCAAGCGAATGTAAAGGGGAATTTATGCGTTTTCCTTGGGCTTGGCGTTTAAAATCTGTTCGCGCTCTTCCCGTTTACACTCCCTGGCTGAAAGAAAAACAGCGACCAAGAGCAAGGCTTGTGCCAGGCACAGGACAATGATGGGGAGGTTGGGCCCGTTGTTGATGTCTGTCAGGCTGACAAAGAGCAAGACCAGGGTAAAGAGGAAGGCAAGGACAGCAAACAGGCGAATTTGCCGCAAACGGTAAAGGCCGCCGCGCCAGAAGATGGCGTGCAATCCGCAAAACAAGGCGGACAGCCCGCAAAACAGCATCATCAGGGCAAAGGGCAGCAATTGGAGCGTGCCATACCAGAAAATCATCGAATGCTCCAGGGAGGCAAAGGCCGAATACCAGGCCCAGACCAAATACCCAAAGCCAACAAAGCACAACAGGGCTAAAAGGCAGAGCAGGAGGGCAAAGATCTTCAGCCGCATGACCTGCTTTTTCCCAGGATTGCGCAAAAGGCCGTGCGCCTTTGGCGGGCAAAAACAGTTTTCTCGCCGCAGGCGGTGGTTTTTTAGGGCGCAGCGGCTCGCCTTTGTGATGACAAAGAGATAAAAAACAATTTGAATCGCTACGGCGGCCAGCATTAAAATGGCCGTCCTGATGTTTTGTCCAAGGACGCTCCTGGCGTCGCCCGTCATCTCCATCTTGCTGAGGATGGATTCATTGGGCACCTGCTGCATGAAAGCCTGCCCGCCCTCCCACTTGAGCAGGTAGCTGCCCTCCCCCCAGGAGGAGGACGGGGGCAGCTCTACAAAAAAGGTGGAGAAGGACTCCAGGATGCCTTCCTTGGCCTGATAGCTAAAAACGCGGGTGTGCCCGGCCTGGCCCTCCCTTATGCAAAAGCCGGTGGCCTGATCCTGCTTTCTTTGGATGACCACCTGGTACCAGGCGTCCGCAGGCACGGTGATGACCAATTCCTCCCCGGACATGGTCATGGGCAGGCGGCTATTGTCCTGCGACATGAGGTATTTGGCGTCAAAGCTGGCGATAATCGCGCCTTTTTGGTTGATGACCTGCACCCGCTCTACCTGCTTAAGCCGCACCTCCCGGTAGGTGGTGGCCGGGGTAAAGAGGTCCTCTGCCGATTGATAGGCGGTCATCCATGCCAAGTACACGGTGGGCATGTGCTCCTGCACCAGGTTCTGCTTGACTCCGCCCTCGTTTTGCCATTCATCCTTGAGCATGCCAGACTCCTGCATCATTTTCTCCTGCGTGAAGCTGGAAAAAATATCCAGGAATTTGCCGCCCAGGCTCTTCATGGTGGCGCGGAAATCCGGCCGCTTGAGCACCTCCTTGGCGGTTGTCAACAGGGCCTGGTAGGGGTTGTTGCGGTTGACCCACAAATCCGTCAGGTAGCCCTGGAGGTTGGTCTGGTAGCTCTGTGGGTCGGGCACAGTTTCAGACACCGCGCCCAGCAGCTTTTGGATGACGGTGTTGCTGCTGCTGTTAAACCAGAAGTTGATGCCTGTCATTCGGTTGTATACCGTCATCACCGGCGCGGCCCTTGTTTGATAGTCGCTGTTGATTTCAGGCGCGGGCAAGAAGAAGGTCTTCCCAAAGCGGGAATACCCCCAGTCTGTGAAGGGCACCATGGTTACAGGGTCAAAGGAGCCAACTACATTGAAAATGGCGGGATAGCTCTTGGCGTTTTGCTGCCTGGTGTTGTTGGGGGTGGCAAAGGTGTAGGCAAACAGGTTGTCCGCCTGAACAAACCTGCGCTCCAGGAGAATGGCCGCCGTGCGGTTGGCGGTCGCGGCAGCGCGGCTGTAACCGGAAATCCAAACCTTGGGGGATTTGAGGTGATGGGCTTTGGCATAGGCCAAAAGCCGGTCAACCACCTGCCTGGCCGCCTGGTCAAAGCCCTCGTGGTGGGTGCCGCTGCCGATGACAAAATTGCTCTTCCACTCATCCAGGTAGCCCCCGCCGCTGACGGCGACCGCCACCACCTCAAAGCTTCCCTCTGGCCCTGTGATGGTCTTATGCCCAATGGCGGTGGCAATGGTCTTTATGGATGGCGCGACATCATATTGGGCCAGGCTGATGTCCAAAAAGCCCAGGCCATCCAGGTAGTTTTTCACATTAAAGCCCTTGTTGCTAAGATCCTGTTCCTTGGCCCTGAAGGCGGACAGCGCCATCCCCAAGGAGGTGAGGGCGGTGTCCTGGTGATAGGTTTTGCCGCTGCGGGTAAAGATTTCGTCCTGATAGACAATGGGCCAGGTCAGCCTGTTGCCCGCGTCAAAGACAGCGTCCACGCTCTTGGCGGAGGCCAAAGGCAGGATGAAGCAGAAAACAGCCAGCCAAATGAGGCTGACCATGAATCCCCTGCTTAATCTGCTCATCCTTCGCTCCTCAAAGGCCATGATGCCCGGATAGCCGCATTTTAGTTCATTTTCATGGAGATTGTCCACCTTGGGACGTAAGGCGCGTGTAAATTCAATCAAAATGGCCCCGTCAGCGGACAGGGCCAAACAGCAGCGTGATCAGACAAGGCTACAGCAGGTCTTGATACGCTGGGTTTTTGTCAAATTCCTTTTTGGCATAGGGGCAAAGCGGGAGCACCTTGACCTTGGCCTCCCTGGCCGCGTCCACAATGAGCTTGACCAGCACCCGGCCAATGCCCTGGCCAGAATAGGCAGGGTTAACCTCGGTATGGTCGATAATCCAGGTGGTGGGGGAGGGGGAAATGGTGCTGCTGCCCGCCAATTTGTCCCCGTCATAGGCGGCGGCGCGGCGGTTGTCCCTTTCAAAGGCATAACGGATGTCTGGCATAAGGTACCTCTTTCCTGCTTGATACAAGGATGATACCCATGAAAAGCCAGCTGTAGCAAGTGCCTTCCCGCGGGGATTATGTTATGATGGAGCGGAAAACCGCCGGCATTTGGGGTTTTCAGTTCAAAAAGGCGGAATCAATATTGCAACAAATCTTGTTCAAGGGGGCCAAAGTCCATGACGGCCTGATAAGGAGACCAGACATGCTTGATTTGCATATGCACAGCCGCTACAGCGATGACGGGGAGTTTAGCCCTGCCTCCCTGGCGGCGCAATGCCACTTGGCCGGGATCACCTTGATGTCCTTAACCGACCATAACTGCGCCCATGGCAATCACGAGGCGCAGGCGGAAGCGGACAAACTGGGCATCCAGTATGTGCCCGGCATTGAGGTGGATTGCACCTTTGAGGGGGTCAATTTTCATGTCCTGGGCTATGGAATCAACTATAAAAGCCCGGATTTTCTGCGGATTGAAGAGGATTTGAAGGCCCAGGAGGAGGCGGCCTCCCTCCAAAAGCTCAAGCTCACGCAAGACCTGGGCTTTGACATCAAGGCGGAAGAATTAATGGCCCTGGCCCAGGACAGCCATTGGCCCAAGACCTGGACAGGCGAAATGTTTGGCGCTATCCTCCTTTGCAAAGAGGAATACAAGGACCATCCCCTGCTCTTGCCCTACAGGGAAGGCGGGGCGCGCGCTGTCAACCCCTGCGTCAGCTTCTATTGGGATTATTATGCCCAGGGCAAGCCCTGCTATGCCCATACCATTTTCCCGCAGATGAAGGCTGTCATCGACATCATCCATCAAAACGGTGGGATTTCAGTCCTGGCGCACCCGGGCATCAACCTCAAAGGGCGGGAAGACCTGCTCCCTGGCATCGTGGATTTGGGGCTTTGTGGGATTGAGGCATTTAGCAGCTACCACAGCCCTGAAATGGCGGTGGCCTATGTCAAAAAGGCTCGTGAACACCAGCTGTT
Organism: uncultured Christensenella sp.; assembly: GCA_964405705.1. Taxonomy (GTDB): domain Bacteria; phylum Bacillota; class Clostridia; order Christensenellales; family Aristaeellaceae; genus UBA6115. The sequence continues at coordinate 2,990 of CAYOOZ010000075.1, read as the reverse complement.
GATCACCTGCGGGAGCGATTACCACGGCAAAAGCAAGCCCGCGGTCAGGCTCTTGGCTTACGGGGAATTAAACGGGCTGGATTTGGCCGCGCCCTTTCTGGAACGGTTAAGCCGCGCGCAAACCGCCTGTTCTTGAAGGATCAAGGGCCTGGTGATATGATGCTTATGAACAATTAAAAAGAAAGCGAGAACAGTATGAAGCCTGAAATGAAACCGGTCATCGCCCCCAAAGCCCCGGCGGCCCTGGGCCCCTATTCTGCCGGCATGGCGCTTGATAACCTGCTCTTCCTCTCCGGCCAGACCCCTGTGGACCCCAAGAGCGGCGAGTTGGTGGCGGGCGGCATCAAGGAGCAGACCCAGCAGGTCATCAATAACCTGAAGGCAGTGCTGGAAGCGGCCGGCTCCTCCTTTGATAAGGTCATCAAAACCACCTGCTTTTTAGCGGATATGTCCTATTTCGCGGACTTTAACGCGGTTTATGGACAGCACTTTGTGAGCAAGCCCGCCCGTTCCACCGTGGCGGTCAAGGGCCTGCCCAAGAACGCGCTGGTGGAGATTGAGTTGATCGCCTACCGGGATTAGGGGGGACATGCGATGCTGTTCATCTGCCACCCCACCTGCACCACCTGTGACAAGGCGCGCGCCTTTTTATCCCAACACGGGTTTTGCTTTACAGAGCGGGACATCAGGACGCAAAACCCGACCCTTGCGGAATTGACCGGCTGGCAGCGGAAAAGTGGCCTGCCGCTCAAGCGCTTCTTTAACACCAGTGGCATCAAATACCGCGAGCTGGGTTTAACCCAAAAGTTAAAAGAGATGAGTGAGGCGGAACAATTGGCTCTGCTGGCCACGGATGGCATGCTGGTGCGCCGGCCCATTTTAGTTAATGATGGCCTTGTGCTGGTCGGGTTTAACGAGAAGGCCTGGGCGCAGGCCTTGCAAAATTAACAGGCAAACGGGAGAACGCCATGCCCTTACAAGTTGTTTCGGGTGATTTGTCTTGGTTGCGGAAAACTGGGACAGCGCGATCGATAAGGACAGGAAGTCACGCGGTCAAACCTAATCATCCCGGGCAGCCCATTCTTGACCCCGACCCCTTTGAATGTTAGGATGGGGCAGGAAAGAGAGGGCTTAAAATGGACAAACGCTATGCCTGCGAGGGCACCCTGGTGCATGAGGAAGCGGTCCATCTGGTGGAGGAGAAGATGCTGCCAGAGGAGCTGTTTGAGGAGGCCGCCAATTTTTTCAAGGTGATGGGCGACAAAACCCGCTTCCGCATCCTCTTTGCCCTGGACAAGCATGAGCTGTGCGTCTGCGACCTGGCCACCCTGCTTTCTATGAGCGTGTCCGCGGTGAGCCACCAGTTGGCCAAGCTCCGGGAGGGAAGGCTGGTTAAGAGCCGGCGGGACGGCAAAAATGTCTTTTACACCATTGCTGATGACCATGTCCACCTGATGCTGATCAGCTGCGTGGATCACGCCAAGGAGCACCTGGACTAAACAATATCATACAAATAAAGCCGCCCGGTCATGGGCGGCTTTTTGCTGCATGGACGCAATTATTTCACCAGCGGGTTGGGTCGCCCGGGCTGCTGCCCCAAATGCATAATATATTTGTCAATGGACAGAACGATTTGTGCCCATTCTATCGGAAAAGCGATATTTTGTAAACCCTGGGCCCAGGTATTGACACTTGAATATGCGCTCAATTATAATGACACTTGAATGGATGCTCAAGTGTAAGGAGGAAGGAAACCATGACCTCTGTCAACAAAATCAGGAACTTGGGCTGCGCCAACTGCGCGGCCAAAATGGAACGAAAAATCGCCGCCCTGCCTGGCGTTTCTGGCGTCAGGGTCAATTTCTTAACCCAGAAGCTGACCTTCTCTGTGGAGGAGGCCTTGCTGGAGGAGACGCTAAATAAGGCCGAATCCATCATCAAGACCATCGAGCCGGGCGCGGCCTTGAGCAGATAGGAGCAATCGCCTTGAATCTTACAAACCTGACCAGGCGCGCTGTGCGCATTCCCCTGGCCCTTGCCCTGCTCATTGCTGGGCTCTTAATCAGGAACGAGGGCGTGAAGCTGGCGCTGATGCTTCTGTCCTACCTGATCGCCGGCTATGATGTCTTGCTCTACGCGCTGTCTGGCATCAGGCGCGGGCAGGTGTTTGACGAAAACTTTTTAATGTCCCTGGCCACCATCGGCGCCCTCATCATCGGGGAGTATGAGGAGGCCGTGGCTGTCATGCTGTTTTACCAAACGGGGGAGATGTTTCAGGACTACGCGGTGGACAAGTCCCGCCGCTCCATCGCCCAGGCCATGAACCTGCGCCCGGACACAGCCAACCTGGTGATGTCAAACGGCAGCACAAGCCCTGTGGACCCGCAGGAGGTACAGGTGGGGGAAACCATCATCGTCCTTCCTGGGGAGAGGCTGCCCTTGGACGGCGTGGTGGAAAGCGGCGCCAGCCAATTGGACACGGCGGCCCTCACGGGCGAGGCTTTGCCCCGCTTGGTCAAGGTGGGGGATGAGGTACTCTCTGGCTGCGTCAACATCAATGCCCCCCTGACCATCAAGGTCACCAAGCCCTTTGAGCAGTCCACCGTCGCCCGCATTCTAGAGATGGTAGAGAACGCGACCGACAAAAAATCCCGTCAGGAAGCTTTTATCACCCGGTTTTCCGCTATCTATACGCCGGTGGTGGTGATTCTGGCTGTGCTTCTGGCCTTTGTGCCCCCGCTTTTTGTGCCCGGCGCCTTGCTGTCAGACTGGGTGTACAGGGCCTTAAACTTCCTGGTGGTCTCCTGCCCCTGCGCCTTGGTCATCAGCATCCCCCTGTCCTTTTTTGGCGGCATTGGCGGCGCGTCCCGCGCGGGCATTCTGGTCAAAGGATCCAATTATTTGGAAGCCCTGGCCAAGGCGGACACCTTTGTCTTTGACAAGACCGGCACCCTGACCAGCGGCAGTTTTATGGTCAGCCGGGTGGTGCC
>CAYOOZ010000074.1:1152-10234 GCA_964405705.1 uncultured Christensenella sp. | reverse complement strand
CAAAAAGCTTTCAAATCACCCTGCCGGATGGCAGTGTTATTACGAGCCAGCACTCCGGGCACATCGGCCAGCCTTCTGAAAACTTTTGGAAGCTGGAAAAAGGCCTGGAAGCGGCGGGCTTTTTGACCCGGCACCGTTTTGGGGACGCACACGTCATCAAGCTAAACGCCAGGGAGCTGTTTGCCTATGCCGCTGGCGCGCTTTCCATCAACCCCCGGTTGTTTGACGATGAACAGGAGGATGCCCAATGATTGTCGGCGCGCAGACCTTTACCATCCGGGATTTCATGCAAACGGAGGCTGATTTTACTGCCTCCATGAAGAAGATTGCGGACATTGGCTATACCTGCGTGCAGCTGTCTGCTTTTGGCCCGCTGTCGCCCACCTTTATGAAAAAGGCTTGTGAGGAAGCTGGCCTTGCGATTGTGCTGACGCACACCAACCCGGAGAGGATGCTGACGACGCCACAAGAAGTCATCCATGACCATGAAATCCTGGGCTGTGATTCTATCGGCATTGGCATGATGCCGGAGCGCTACCGGACGCCTGAAATGGCTGCCTTGTTCGCCCGGGACTTTGCTAAGACCGCGGAAATGTTTCATCAGGCTGGCAAAAAGCTCTTCTACCATCACCACAGCCTGGAATGGGAGAGGGACGAACAGGGCACCACCATGCTGGACCTCATCTTAAACGAATTGCCACCTGACCTTCTGGGATTGACCCTGGACACCTATTGGGTGCAATCAGCGGGGGCAGATGTCTGCGATACCATCGTGAAGTATCAGGACCGCTTAGCCTGTGTCCACCTAAAGGACATGGCCATCAAAGGCGCGCAGCAGCGCATGGCCGTCATCGGGGAGGGCAACCTGCCCTTTTTAAAGATCCTGGATCTATTGGACAGCCTGGGCACCACCAACTACCTCTTGGTGGAGCAGGATTTATGCTATGGGGAGGATCCCTTTGACTGCTTAAAACGAAGCTTCACCTACTTACAAAAGGCAGGGTTTTCATGAGCAAGCAACGGATTAAACTGGGCATCATTGGCGTTGGTAACATCGGCAGCAAGCATTGCCGCTATATTTTGGACGGTGAAACGCCGGACATCCTTTTGACAGCCGTGGCGGACCGGGACAGTAAACGGCTTATCTGGGCGAAGGAAAACCTGCCAGGTGCTGTCCAGCTCTTTAACGAAGGAGAGGACCTGATTCTAAACGCTGGCTGTGACGCGGTGCTCATCGCCACCCCGCATGACCAGCACCCGGGCTTGGCCATGAAGGCCTTTGAAGCGGGCCTGCATGTCATGTGCGAAAAGCCGGCTGGGGTTGATACCCTGCAGGTTCGGGAGATGAACATGGCTGCGGACGCGCACCCTGGCCTGGCCTTTGGCATGATGTTCAACCAAAGGGCCAACCCCATCTATCAGAAGATTCATCAGATGCTGCTTCAGGGTGAGCTTGGGGAAATAAAGAGGGTTAACTGGCTTATCACCGATTGGTACCGCGCGCAGTCCTACTATGATTCCGGCGCCTGGCGAGCCACCTGGGCCGGGGAAGGCGGTGGCGTGCTGCTCAATCAATGCCCTCATCAGTTGGACTTGTTGCAATGGCTGTGCGGGATGCCAAAGCGTGTCCATGCCTTTGTCCATGAGGGCAAGTGGCACGATATTGAGGTGGAGGATGATGTCACCGCCTACCTGGAGTATGAAAACGGGGCGACCGGCGTTTTTATTACCTCAACCGCTGATGCCCCCGGCACCAACCGCCTGGAAATTACTGGCACAAGGGGCCGCCTGGTCTGTGAGGGCGACCAAATCACCTTTGACCTCCTGAAGGTAGACGAGCGGGAGTTTTGCTTCACCTCAAATGAAGGCTTCAAAAAACCGCCCATGGAAACCATCAAGGTGGTGGTGGAAGGGGAAAACCCCCACCATGCCGGGGTCATGCGCGCCTTCTCCTCGCATATTCTGTATGGTACCCCCCTTCTGGCGGATGGGCGGGAGGGTATTTTTGGGCTGACCTTGTCCAATGCCATGCACCTGTCCTCCTGGATGAAGCAAACCATCACCCTGCCCATGGATGAGCAGCTCTTTTTGACGGAGTTGAACAAGCGCCGCGCCACTTCCAGGTTCAAGGCAGGGCCGTCCATTGCCCTTGATACAGAGGGAAGCTATTAAGTTTTGGGCTACAAAAAAGCGATCCTGATGGACCGCTTTTTTAGTCTTTGGCCAGGGAGAGATAGGGGGGCTCACCAGTCAATTTCATCGGTTCATCAAGCCAATGAATCATCCCAAAGGGGCGGGCGAGCCCCGTGCCTTGGCGGCCAGCTGGCGTTCTGACGATGTAGGCCTTGCCTTTCATTTCTTCATGGAGAAGGGCTAGGCAGCGCGTTACATCCATTGGGGCGCATAGAAGCTCTTTGAGATGTACTTCCCCTTCATAAGGCGCGCTGATTGCCAAGGAAGGCCTGCCGTCCACCTTCAATTTCAGCATCCGCCCACCGGAGCGCTCAAAGCTCTCCTTGATATATGTCAGCGCTTCTACATCCCAGCTGACAAACAGGCTGTTGTTCTCACACAGGGCTTCCCGCAGAATAAAATACTCGCTCGCCGCGCAATCTACCAGGCTGTCCTGCGCATCGGGCTTTTGAATCTGTTGGGGCAAGATCCTGTTCTCATCCATGAAAAAGGCGGTCTCATAGCCTCGCTTTTGATAAAAGGAAAACAGGCTTTCCTCCGCTGGCACCAGGAGGCCAGCCACCCCGCCCTCCTCTTTGATCAATTTGTGCGCTTCTTCCATCAGCCTGGTGCTGATGCCAAGGCCCCGGTGGTTTTTTTTGGTCGCCACGGCAAAGATATAACGCGCCTTCTTAGCCCAGCCAGCGCTTTTTAGCGTGACGGGCAACAGGCTGAGCATAGCGGTGACCTCATCCCCGGAAACATCCACCAGCATGTTCTCATGCTGGTGCCGCATGGTGAAGTAGCTTGCCGTGTCCTCCGCGCTCTCCAAAAAGGCTTCCTGCCAAAGGGTGTGGAGCTGGGGCAGGTCATCCTCCATGGAAAATCTTATCATATCGGGGAGAGGAGGGTGCCGGAGCTTTTTTCCACCAGGAAGGCTGGATAATAGGAAAGCTTGGCCCGGCGCAGGCCTTCGTCCCCGGCATCATCCTCCCGGTTGATAAAGGGGTGGTCCTGGCAATTGACTGTGGCAAACTGCTGGTTAATCATCTGATAAGCGCCCTGGATGTCATAAAAGGCCTTTTCAATATGCACCACAAAGGTCTCCTCATTTAACTCCTCGCCCATGGAGAAGGCAATGACCTTTCCGTTGGAGCGCAAGAGGCCGCCCTTTAAGCCCAATTCAAAGAAATACTTAAACGCGCGCTCCACCGTGCAGGATTCGTCAAACAAGCTGGCATTATCATTACACCCGGCAATCTTACACCATTCAATGCTCATCTGGTGCGCTTCTTCGATGTTCTCCCGGGTGATTTCCTCATAGGTCCAGTCGGGGTTTTCCAGCCGAAATTTGTTGATGTGGTTGCGTTTGGCGCTTAGTTTCTTGCCAGATAGGGAAATCAAGCGTTCTGATTCATAGACATAGTCAAAATCATTGCGGTCCTCCTCAAAGAGGAACTTGCCAGGGAAGGCGGCTTCAATCTTCTCTTTGTCCTCATTTAAAACGGTATTGAAGACGAGCTTGTGTCCGCGGGACTTGGTATAGTCATACAGCGCGCGAATTACCGGCTCAACCGGGCCTGGGCCAGCTGGAAAAATAAAGGTGGGGTCATTTTCGTCCGACATGATGATGTAGCGGTCCTCAAAATAGGCCACCTGCAATTTATAGATTTTACTCCAGATAAAATTGGACGTGAAGTTGTACTCCAATGCGCCCCTGTGGGTCTGTTTGAGCAGCCCGCGCATCTTCTCCATATCCTTGATGGTGATGGGGGAGAAGTGCAACAGTGAAACCTGGGTTGATTCCTGGGTTAAAATACAGAACACACCTTTCCAAAACAATTTAAGCCTGACAAACTGGCAGGCAGACTCATTATACCCCAAAACCCGGCGTACAGCGCTAACATACCGAAAAGGTGGCGAACTGCGCCTTCTTGTGATATAATTCCCGCATTGACAAGGGACAGATGGCCTGTCTTATTCAAGGGAAAGCAGCAGGTTCATGATTCATGAGGCAAACATTCGCGCGGGTGGACCTTGGCGCGTTTTCGCACAATATCCGGGAAATCAGGAAGCTGATAGGCCCTGATGTCCTCTTAATGGCCGTGGTCAAGGCGGATGCGTACGGGCATGGGCTGGTCAAAATGGCTTCCCGCGCGCAGGCTGAAGGTGCTGATTTCTTGGCGGTTGCCCTGGCGGAAGAAGGGGCGGCTTTAAGGGATGCGGGCATCACCCTGCCCATCCTGGTCTTGGCCGGCTTGTCGTATGAAAGCACTTTTCTGGCGGTGGAAAAGGGGCTGACCCTCACCGTCCACACCAGGGAGCATCTCTTGTCCGCCTCAAGGGCGGCCGCGCGCTATCAGACAAAAGCCCAAGCCCATGTCAAATTAGACACAGGCATGAACCGCATCGGCGTTACGACCAGGGAAGAATTGACGGATTTGCTGGAGGCGCAAAATGCATTCCCAGATGTACATTTGACCGGCGCTTTTACCCATTTTGCTTGTGCGGACGATGTCAGCCCGGACTTTACCAAGCGGCAGCTGCAAAGGTTTCATGATTTTCTACAGGTATTGCCTCAGGGCTTTCTCCTGCATGCCAGCGGCAGCTCAGCACTTCTGCGCTTTCCTGAAACCAGGCTGAACATGGTGCGCGCGGGAATTGCGCTATATGGCTATTCACCGGTTAAAACCCAGGCTGATTTGCGCCCTGTTCTCTCCTTCCTGGCAGAAATCACCCACATCAAGATGGCCAAAAAAGGGGAGTTTGTCAGCTACGGGGCCACGGTTCAATTAGAACGGGACACCAAGGTCGCCACCCTGGCTGTGGGCTATGGGGATGGCTACAACCGGGCCTTGTCCAACAAGGCAGTGGTCCTGGTGAACGGGCAGCGCTGCCCGGTCTTGGGCCGCGTCTGTATGGACCAGACCATGGTGGATATCACAGGAATTGATGATGTAAAAACCGGGGAACAGGCGATCCTGATTGGCCAAACGGGGGATGAAGTGGTCAGCGCCGCTGACCTGGCAGGGCTTTTGGGTACCATCCCATATGAGGTGCTGCTGTCTATCTCAAGCCGTGTCCCCAGGATTTATCAAGATTAAGGGAGGAAGGCGCATGCAGGGCAAAGCCGGGAAAAAACAGGCCCAGTCGGCCAAAATTAAAAAACCATATTTAAAGGGCAGGGCTTTTAGCGCCCTTGCTATCAAACGCGGGCTGAGTGTCCTGGCTTATATCGCCATCTCGGCTGTTTTCTTTTTATTCTTGGGACAGATGCTGGTCCTGGACATTGCCTGGCTTCGGATCTTGATCAATATCGGAGTCCTGCTTGGCTTTGCTGCGCTCTTGTACACCAATGGGGTTAACCAGGGGGAGAGTGATGTCAGCTTTGCTGAAATCGCGCTGGCCCGACAGCAGGAAGGCCGTGAAATCCCCAAAAGTGACCTGGACCGTTGCTTTCACCCCTTAAAGGGCTATGTCACTGTGTTTTTTGGCGCTTTGCCCATCGTGATTGTCTGCCTGGTTTATGCCCTCATGGCCACCAAGGAGACCTATACCCTGGGGGCTTTGCCCTCATGGGTTTCTGGTTATCAAAGCCGTCTGGACATTGGCTTGGCCCTGCAGTACTACGGCGAGCATGCCGCCTTCGGCCTTGCGGATACCCTGCGCATCATCACCCGCCTTTTGATCTTCCCCTTTGTCAACCTGGTCGGCCAAGGCAACCCCGATGGCCTGCTGCTGGTTGAGCGGCTCTCTCCCCTGTTGGTGCTCATTGCGCCATTCTTTTATGGCGTGGGCTATCAAAGGGGAGAATCCTACCGGGCTCTGGTGCATGGCGGCATCGCGTCCAACGCCAAAAAACGAGCGCGCAAGCAGCGCAAAAAGCAGGCCACCCGTACTTCAGAGCCCAAGCGCCTGGTGTAGCCATGCTGCGCATCCAGGGGGGCGTTCACCGCTCCAGACAATTGTTTACACCGCCCGGGCAGGGCACCAGGCCCACCCGCGCCATGGTGCGTGAAGCGGTCTTTAGTATGCTTATGGGCGAGGTGGAGGACAGCCGCGTACTGGATTTGTTTGCTGGCTCCGGCGCCATGGGGCTGGAGGCCATCAGCCGCGGGGCCAGGCTTTGTGTGTTTTGTGACAACAACCAGGAGGCCATCGCCTGCATCTGCAAAAACATTGATTTGCTTAAGGAAAAGGCTAAAACAGCCGTCCTTGCGTCCAACTGGCAGGTCGCCCTCCATAAGCTGGCGGAGGAAGAGCACCGATTTAATTTGATTTTTTTAGACCCACCCTATAAAATGGAGGCGGAAACCATTGTTAAAGCTCTGGGGGAGAATAATCTCCTGGCAGAAAACGGAACCCTTATTCTGGAAACGGACAAGGACGCAGGCTTTACTTCCCCTCAGGGCTTTGAAATCTTCAAGGAGCGCCGCTATGGGGAAACCATGTTAAGGCTGATAAGAGCAAAGGAGCTGGCGGAATGAAAGCGATATTTGCCGGAAGCTTTGACCCCTTGACATTTGGCCATCTGGATTTGATCGCCCGCTCCCTGCAGTTTGTAGACGAGCTGGTAATTGCCATCATGGTCAACCCGGATAAAAAGGGACACCTGTCCCCGGAAAAGCGGGCAGAGCTGATCCTCACCGCCTGCCAGGAAAGGGGCCTGACCAGGTTTAAGATTCTGATTGATTCAGGCCTGCTGGTGGATTTGGCCAAAAGGGAGGACTGCCGTTTGCTGGTGCGCGGTGTGCGCAATACCGCGGATTTGGACAACGAGTCGGCCATGGCCAGGGCCAATGCCCTCCTCCTGCCGGGGCTTGAAACCATCTTCCTGCCAGCTGGCCGGGAAACCATGGATATTTCCTCGTCCCTGATCCGGCAGATTGCCGCCCAAAACGGAGATGTCAGCCATTTTGTTCCCCAAAACGTTGTGAAGGCTCTAAAAGAAACCACACCCTAATCTACTAAACCTGAAGGAGGAACCAAAAATGTCTCGAACCGAAGTGTTTGCCCTCGCGGATGAACTGACCCTGATGATTAAAAACGCCAAGAAGATCCCATTGACGGACACAGCGATGGTCAATCAGGGGGGCGCAACTGAGCTGCTCAAGCGCATCATCTCCTCCTATGACCCGGCGCTTGAGAAGGCCCAGAAGTTATTGGAAAATGAGGAGCACATCCTGACAGATGCCAAGCGCAAGGCGGAGGAAACGGTTTCCCAGGCCATGGCCCAGGCCCAGGGCACTGTCAATGAGGCCAATTCCTACGCTCAAAACAACAAGCAGAGCATTGACAATTATGTCATCCAGACCAAGAAGGCCGCGGAGGACGAGGCCGGCGCTGTGCTGGCGGATGCCCAGGCCCGCGCCAACCACATGCTGGAGGATGCCAAGGCGCGCGCGGATGAATTGGTCTCCCAGACCACTGTCTTGGCCCGCGCGGAAGCCCAGGCCCGTGAAATCCTGGAGAACGCCAACCAGCACGCCCAGGCCCTGCGCAGCCAGACCCAGCAGGAATTGGACGGCGTCCTGGCCCACGTGGACAACACCGTGGCCACCCAGCTCAATGAACTGCGCCTCATCCGCCAGAACCTGGCCGGCATTCATTTTGAGGAAGACGAGAACTAAGCATTCGCACCCAGTATTAAAACAGCCGCTGACTTAAGTGCCAGCGGCTGTTTTGTGCTAAAGCGGATTTATTTCAAGGTCTTCAAAACGCGCTCATAGGCCGCGGCCAATTGCGGATCAGACAGGTCCGCGGTGTTAAAGAAGATGTTCTTTTGCTCCTCCGGCATTTCTACAATCACATCCGGCGTGATGCCTTCCTTGTGCACCTTGTGGCCCAGGGGGGAGAAATACTGCGCTGTGGTGAACTGGAAGCCGGATTTGTTATCCGACAGCGGTACCACAAACTGGATCACACCCTTGCCAAAGGTCTTTACCCCGATGATTTCGGCGCGCTGATTGTCCTGCAAGGCCGCAGAGAGGATTTCAGAAGCGGAGGCCGAGTGCTCATTGACCAGGATGGTCATGGGCAGGTTGTCCGCGCCGGATTTGGTGATGTATTCCTTTTTGCGGTCAAAGCGGTCCTGGGTGTAGTAGACCAGCTTTTTGTCCAGAAAGATTTCGGCGATTTGCTCCGCGTCGCCCACCCAGCCACCCGGGTTGTCCCGCAGGTCAAAGATCAAGTGCTCCATGCCCTCTTTTTTCAGCGCCTCATAGGCCTCCTGAAAGGCTTCCTTGCTGCCGCCGGCAAACTCATACAGGATGATGTAGCCTACCTTATCGTCAATCATCTTGTATTCCACCCGATTGACCACGATGTTGGCCTTGATGAGGTCAAAGGGCATGATTTCACCATTCCTTACAACCTCTATGTGTACCTTTTCCCCGGGCACGCCGCGCATGATGTCAACGGCGTCATTCATGGTGGTGGCTGTGACCTCCAATTCCTCCACCAGGTAGAAGACATCGCCCTTCATTAGCCCCGCGCTTTCAGCCGGGGTGTTGCGGAAAACACGGGTGATGGTGACAGCGCCGGTCTTGTAATCACCCAGCATCTGAACGCCGATGCCCGCGTACTTGCCGGAGTCCTCCTCCTGCATCTTGGCCCAGGCTTCCTCGGTGTAGTAGAAGGAGTAGATGTCCTCCAGCCCCGATAACAGGCCCTGGATGGCGCCGTCCATCATCTTCTGCTCATCCGGCTCCATGTAAAAGAAAGCGTCCACATACTGGCGCACTTCTTCCAGTAATTCATAGCGCTTTAACCGCTCATACTCATCCTTGGGGATGGTGACGGTCTCATTCCTGGCCGCCAGGGCTAGAACGGGGGAGAGCAGGAAGAACACCAGGAGGGATGCCAAAATCCTTTTAAAGAAGGTGTTTCTTGTCATTGAAGTGGTCCTTTC
>CAYOOZ010000074.1:0-1142 GCA_964405705.1 uncultured Christensenella sp. | reverse complement strand
TTTAGGGCGTCCCGCCGCCTGAGGTCGTTGAGCAGTTTGAACAGCATCGCGTCCCTGAAGTGCCTCAGGTCAAGGCCGGACACCTTTTGGATTTTATCCAGCCGGTACACCAGGGTGTTGCGGTGAATGTACAGTTCCCTCGCCGCGTCCGTTAAGTTCAAATCATTCTTCAGGAAAATCTGGATGGTGTCCAGCATTTCCTCGGTGAACAGCTTGGCGGTTTTCTTGTTGAACAGCAATTCGATGTAGGGCTTGGCTTCTTCCTTGAGGCATTCCATCAAAAACCGCTCCAGCAGCAGGCTCTTGTAGTCAAACACCTGCAAATCCGGGCGGAACACGCCGCCAATCTGGATGGCCTGCCAGGCCTGGTGATAGGATTTTGATACCTCATCAAGCGAGGCTACCTCATCCCCGATGCCGATTTGAGCGCTCAAGCCCAATTCCATCTGGATGGAGTCTAGCAGCGCCAGCGCGTATTCTTCCATGTCCCCGCGCTCTGTTTCCTTCAGGTTGCAAAGCAAAAGCAGGTTTCGGTTGTCAACGGGCACCACCAGGTCGCCTGGGGAGAGGGGGATGAACTCGTTGAGGCTGGTGTCCTGGGCAAATTGCTGGAAAGGCCGCTGAAAGCGGATGAGCAGGGCGGCCCTTGACTGCTTCTGGGCGATGCCGTGCTCGTTAATCAGCGTTTCCATCTCCTGCGCGCTCAGCTCGCGGTTGACCAGACGCTTTAAGGCGTTTGATACCTCACCCGTAATGCCCTCCTCCTGCTGGAAGGTGGCAATCAGTTTGGCGCACAGTAACAGGACATCCCCGGCCTCCGGCTTGTCCTTGGTGGCCAGGGTGTGTGTCAAAAAGCCGGGCAAGGTGTAAAACAGGTAGCCGGATTTGGATACCAGCACGTTTTCTTTGAGCGTGGCCGGCAAAAGGAAGGTGTCCGGATGCTGACGAACCAGGCAGCGGCCTTGCTTGTCCAGGAGAAATACAGGCAAATTCAGCCCGGACAGCAGCTCGGCAATCTTTTGCAGCATCAAACTTGACAAGACATCATCCTCCTTTTAGTCAATTGAAGTATATCACTTCAAAACCGGATTGAAAAGAAAACGGCTTTTCTGAAACGGGGCAAAGGTGGAAACGATAGATAC
>CAYOOZ010000073.1:0-10418 GCA_964405705.1 uncultured Christensenella sp. | reverse complement strand
TGAAGGAAAAAGATCCAGCACGACGATGCATTAACGTTGGGAATTAGTATTAATTCTCGCCCTCTGAGCCATTGTCCATGCGGCTTTGGTAGGCTTCCAGCGCCTTTAAAAGGGAGCGGGGAAAGGGCACGCCGGCGATGGCCGCGTTCTCAATCACCGACAAGGCCTCATTGGCCGCGTAAAAGCCGATGACCGAGAGCCTGCACACGCTGCTGCCCAAAAGGCCGTCCAGCGCGTGCCCCAAGATAACCAGGAGCACCATTAAGAGCTTGCGGGTGAGGCCTGAAAAGAACCGAAAGGAAGCAAATCCCCCGCCACCGGTCTTGTCGCTTTGCCCCCTGAAGGCCAGGAGCAAGCCGGAGAGGATGTCCAACCCCATCAAGAGGAACAAGAGGGTCAGCGGCGCGTCCCAGCCGCCTAACAGCTTTAAGACAAAGGCCAGGGCCAACAGGCAAAGCCTTGAGAGGTTTTGAAGGTGCATGTCTTCCTCCTTTCACCAATTTTCATCGGTTAGATCTATGTTTTCCAGGGGATCGGGCTTGGGAAAGAGCCGCTTTAGGGTGGGGGGATTGGCCTCGCCATCCGCGGGCAGGCCGGTCACCTTTTGAAAAGCCCGGACAGCTGCGGCTGTTTCCCTGCCGTATTTGCCGTCCGCCCCAAAGCGGGGCAGGTAGTAGCCCAGGCGCAAAAGCTGGGTTTGCAGGAGCAGCACACGCTCACCGGATTCTCCAATCCTGAGGCCTTGTTCACGAAAGGGCGGTTTTACGGCTTCCTTGTCCACCTTGGCTGGCGCAACAGCGGCTGGGTTTGATGCCATCAGGCCCTCTGGCAATAAAAAGCCTGTAGGGATGGCAAAATGGGTCCAGGGGTAGGCGGTAAACCGGGTCTTGATGACCCCCAGGCGGTGGTTGCGCGCGTCGATGACCTGGCCATTGCCCAGGCTGATGCCCACGTGCGTCATGGGGCGGTCTTTATCCCCCTCCTCATCCTCCCGAAAAAGGACGCAGACATGATTGGCCGCAACCTGCGTCACCCGGCCTTGATAGGCCCAGAGGGCCGCCTTCTTCCACTGGGAGGAAGCGCCGGAGGGAAGGGTCAGGTTTAAGGTGGCATATGCTTTTCTGACCAACTGGGCACAGTCATAAGCGCCTTTATCACGGTGTTTGCAGCCGGCGCAGCTACTTTTTCGCCCGGAAAGGACGGAGCAGTTGTCGGTGATGGCCTTTTTCATGGCGGGGTATTGCAGCGCCTTTTGAGCGCGGTATTTGGGCGTGCACTTTTGGCCGGTGCCGCCATACACATAGGGGGAGCCTAAGTGGGCCTCCAGAAATCGCAGGACAGGCTCGGGGTTATACATGTTTCCTCCAGTTTATGTTTGCCACAGCACCAGGGTGAAGGGTGCGTAGGATAAAAAGCCGCCGGCATCCTGGTGCAGGGAGATGGTCAGGTTTTCAGACAGGACATTGCGGGTGATGGGCGTGTTGCTGGCCGGGTCCACGCAGGTGATGGAGTAGGTGGCCGCCGTGGCCACCCCCAGGATGAGGGCTGCGTCCTGAGGCGAAATCAGGTCATACTCCAGGGTGTAGCGGCGGCGGAAGGTGCCCTCGATGATGGCCCAGGTGATGGTAAAGCGGTGGGGCTCCGGGATTTTAACGGTGTTGAGCTTAATTTCCATACATCCTCACAGGTTGCGCAAGGCAAGCTTCATATTGATGCCCAGGATGGAGGCGTGAAAGGCGACCAGGACGCCCAAAAAGGTCTGGGGCGATTCCGGCAGGCGGTAGGAGAGGCGCAAGTTGACCTCATTGCCGCTTTGGAAGGCATCTCGCAGGTGGTCTGTGGCCAAAAGCCCCGTTTGCCAGGGCGCCTTGATGAGGACCTGGGCCGGGCTTGCGCGCGTTACGGCAAAGTGAGGCAGGAGGGGCGCGTCAAAGCCCGGGCCCTGGGGCGTGATCAGGCCGCGCTTGGCCGGGATTAAGAGAAAGCTGGCCGGCTCTGGCAGGTGGTGCCATTGCCCCGCGCCAAAGACCGCGACATGAAAATCCGGCGAGGCATCCGGCGGCTTTAGAGGAGCGGCCTGCGTGCCCAAAAAGGTGAGCGTGCGCAGAAAGACGCCTGTCTGCTCCTCCACCCCGTCCTGGGCTTGGTACAGGACATAGCCCAGGGTAAGCATGGCGGTGATGGCAGATTGTGTGTGGCTGTCCGCCTCCTCGTTTTGCTCTGTTCTTAGAAAGACCCTAAAGGAAACTTGGGCCGCGCCGTCGCTTTGCCTCTCCCAGGCGTTTAAATGAAAGGTACAGCCAGGCAGGGCGGGCGGGGTTTGAGGCCAGGAGCGGGAAACAGGGATAGAAAGCCCGGATTGTAAGGCCAGGTAGACTTCGCGCATGGTGGCTATGGTCATAGGTCTCCTTTCTACAAAAGCTCCAGGTTGTACTCCAGGTGGCGGGGGTAACGCTTGATCGCGGTGATTAAAAAGACGCGGCCCTCCCCCTCAAGCAGGAGGCGATCCTGCTCCTGACACCTGGGCCTGCCCTGGGGCAGGAGGGTCCAGGTCAAGGCCAATCGGACGCCGGACACCGTGCGGGTGACGCTGCGCTTGGGCGGGAGCAGGCTACCATAAAAGGTAAAGCGCTCGCCCGTTATAAGGCAGCCAATGCCGCCGGTACTGTCCTTTACAGGCTGGGTGGGCAGGCAGGTAAACAGGGCCTGGCGCGATTTGCAAAGGCGAAACATCAGCGTTCACCTGCCCTTTGACTCATGCCAATGGCCCTGGCCTTTTGAAAGGGCTTTAGGGAGATGCGCAGCATTTCCTCCACGCTTTCAAATTGGCTCATGACCTCGCCCTCACTCCTTTGGCGCTCGCCTTCCGCCCCGCGGCGGTTGTACAGCGTGATGGCGAGGGATGAGAGGATGCTGTCCATGACTGGGCTGGTGGGCAGGCTGCTCTCCCCCAGGTAGCCCAAAATCAACGCTTCCGCCTGGCTTAGGTAAGCCCTACCAAGGGCCGGCTCCGGCGTGTCTTCGCCCTGAAGGAGCAAGAGGAACAAATCATAGGCGCTCATTTTTTCCCTTTCATTCAAGGGGAGGGGGCCTGCCCCTCCCCCACGTCATCAGCCCTTGTTGATGGGGACAGAGGCCTTCTTTAAGGGCTTGTTGTCCTTGTCCAGAAGCAGGACATGGGCATAGGTGTTGGTGCCAGCTGCAATGCTGGTTTCATTGGATACAAAAGCCGTGGTGCCGGTGAGGGCGGTACCAAAGGTGGTGGCATAGGTGGGGCTGGTGTTTAAGACATAGGCCCACTTGCAGCCAAGGGGGGCTGATAAGTACGCCTCCGGCAGGACAATGGCGGTGTTGCCCGCGCCCATGGCGCGGGTAAAGATGGCCAATTCGCCCTCGCTTGGCAGGGCCGCGACGCCGGTAAAGACGGACAGGGCGATGGCCTTGGAATCGTCATAGAGATAGGCCGCGCAATGCTTGGAGGCATAGATGGTGTCGCGCATGAACTCGGGCTCCCGCTGCACCTCAATGAAGGTGCCGGACTTGTTGACCAGGCGAAGCGCGCCAGGCTTTAGGATGTAACAGCGGTTTTCACCCAAGGCGGCTTGATTGCCCAGCTTGCTGGAGACCACCACCTGGCAGCCCCAGATTTCACCGACGACACCGGAAAACAGCATCCTTTGGCCCAGGTCACAAGCCCGGATATAGTCCGGGTCCTTCCTTAAGGCCGCAAAGCCCTGGGGATCCACCAGGATGACCTTGGGGCCGTCCAGATCCTCCCCAAAGAGGGTGAGGCCATCGGCCACGGAGTCGGTGGAGAGGCCAGAGACCGGGTAGACGCGGTGCAAGGGCAGGGTATGCAGCTTCTCATACAGCGCGTCATCCACCGCGTGGTCAATGGATTGGGCCAGTTGGCTGGCGGCCTCGCCCACTGGGTCACCAAAGCCGGACAAGCGCACCTCATCCGTAATCTGAACAGCCTTGGCATACTTGCGCACGGTGGCGGGCACGGCGTGGGAGGTGAGCAAATTGGGGGTGACCTGGCCGTTTTCAGCCACCTCATCGGCTTTGCCGATGTAGCGGAAGGCCGGGAAGCGCAGGGTATCCCCGGGCTGGCCCTTTAAGGTGTTGTCCATGGTGGACAGGGGCAGCAGGCTGACCCTGTTGAAGAGCTTGGTCTCCACCAGGTCTGAGAGGACTTCCGGAACAATAGAAACTTTTGTGGTGGTGGTAGGCATTCTTTTTTCTCCTTTATTGATTGTGGTTTTGTTCGCGCATCAGGGCATAGGCGGCAGGGTCCTCTTCAAAGAGCCGGGCACGCTCCAGGTAGGTGGCAAAGGGCGGCAGGCTGGGCTTGGCCGCCAAAGGCGCGCCTTTGGTCGTCCGGGAGAAGCTGTACGCCTCTTTGGCCAGGGCCAGGGAGCTTTCCAGGCCTTCCTGGCTGTCCAGGTTTAAGTGGGCGATTAAGCCCTCGGGCAGTTGCCACTCCATAATCCGCTCCCTGGCAGCAAAGGCCAGCTCCCGCTTTTTCACCGCCTCCTCCCTTTGTGCAATTTCAAGCAGCAAGTCCTGTTGGTCCGCCTCCGTTTCCGGGGCTTTGGTCGTTGTTGCCGGGTCGATTTCAGGCATGGTTTTCTCCTTTCAAATTGGGGGTTTTAGGGTGGTTGGGGTCGCCCTGGAGGGGGGAGTGAAAGCGCAGGGTCTCCTCCGGCAGAATGCCAGAGAGCGTCCTGATGCTCTGGGCGCGTTCCAGTTCATTCACGGGCAGCCGTCTTGTCAGGGTAAAGACCAGCTCATCCGCGTTGATGTCAAGGCCTTGCCGGGTTTTGAGCCAGCCGCAAAAGGCGCGGGCGCGCTCCCTTAAGCCCGTGATAAAGTAGCGTTCCTTTAACTTGACGCGGTTGTCAAAATTGAAGAGCTTGTACTTAATCGCGATGCCCGAGGAATTGCCGGAGAAGCGCTCATCGGAAAAATCCGGCGTCATGGAGAACTTGTGGATGTCCTCCTTGATGGCCTTCCTGAGCACCTCGATGTCGCTCTCCTGCGGGTTTTTTACCAGCCATTCGGCCTTGGCGGAGGCGTCGGGCAGGGCCAGGGTTTTCTCCTGGCGCAGGCGCTCCATCGCTGAGGCCTCATCCCCGCCAAGGGTATCAATGCCCATGACCCCGGTTAAGACCAAAAGGGCGTCTGAAAACTGCTGACGGTCATTGAGCCGGTCACAGGACAAGAGGTTGTAGGCGTCTATCAGGCTTAAGACATCCTCAAAATCCCCATGGCCGTCCGCGCCGTTTTGGTACTCCACCATGGGCAGGCTCTTGAAGGGATGGGGCAAAACATAGGGCGTGCCGCTTTGATGAGGCCAGGTGATGACCAGCTTGTCCGTATAGACAGACAGCTCGCGCTCACGGCCCTGGCCGGTCAAGTACACGCCAAAGAGCGGGTTGTGGGCAACGGTGTCGTCATAGACCACAAAGGCGTTTTGCGGGCTCAGGCAGCAGACATAGGGGTTTTTGTCCTTTTCCTCATAGCACAGGGAGACCGCCCGCCCATACACCGCCTGGTCTATGGCCAGGTCGATATCGATGCTGTCAGCGCTGGCGCGCAGGAGCAATTGCCGCAGGGCTGTGGCGCCTGGCTCTGGCCCAAACAGACGCACCGGCTCCCCCAAGAGGTAGGAGGCGGAGACCTGGGCGATGTAACGGGGATAGGCATGGGACAAGCGGTTGTTGGGCAGACCGGAGAGCCGGGCGCGGGAGGCAATGTCATGCCGCCCCTCGTAATAGCGCCTGAGCTTGTAAAGCCGGTGGCTGCCCGATTCAAACATTCGCACCAATTCCTGAAGCTCCCTGATGTCCGGGATGCCATCCCTTAAAATGTCCTGCTTGG
This sequence comes from uncultured Christensenella sp., assembly GCA_964405705.1. Taxonomy (GTDB): domain Bacteria; phylum Bacillota; class Clostridia; order Christensenellales; family Aristaeellaceae; genus UBA6115. The sequence continues at coordinate 4,535 of CAYOOZ010000073.1, read as the reverse complement.
TGGTGACCATGAATTTGCCTCCTTTTTGTGGGAACAAGAGTTCTCATTGGTCCCACCTTAGCACAACCAAAGGATGACATTCACCGACATGGGCAGACATCGTTTGACAAGGTGAAAACCGCCCGTTTCCCTGATAAGGGCTTAGTTTTTTGAAAATCAAAAGCCAGACCCGCGAAATATTCTCTGCGTTATTTTCAAAAAAGCTTAGGAAAAAGAGCCTCCAACATGAGGCCCCATCAGGAGTTTCGTGATTTTCGCAATGTTTCGTTGGTTTTCGATGGTTTTCGTTGCCTGAAACCGGACAAGCTGTTAAGATTCAAACAGTGATTCTGCGAAAGGGGTGAGAGCATGGATGAGCAGCCCTTGGTTTGCCTGTTGACCCTGCGCTTTCATGCCCCTTTTTGCCACAGCCTCAAGGACAGGCGCAGCGAGGTCACCCGCCTCTTAAGCCGCCTGCGCGCCAAATTCAATGTGTCCGCGGTGGACGCCGGGCCACAGGGACTTCACGCTCGATTTGACCTCTGCCTTGCCTTTTTGGCCTTTCACAACGCCCAAAAGGACAGCATGAAGGAGTCCATCCTGGCCTTTGTGATGGAAACCACACAGGCTCAACTGACGGATATCCTGGAAGAACTGCTCTAAACCCATTTCCACAAGCCAACATCAAGGAGGTGCCCCATGAACTATCCAGGCCTTGAACACCAGACACCGGCGCTGTTTGCGCCTGGCACGCCAGAGAGGCTGTCCACCCACCGCTACTCCTGGGTCAAAAAGGAGGAGCGCGATCTCAACGAACAGCTCATCCAGGCAGCCTGGGATAATGACTTGCCATTGGTCAAAGCCCTCGTTAAGCAGGGCGGGGACATCAACTACCAGGACACCCGCAAGGAAAGCTGCTATCTGATCGCCACCTCTGAGGGCTATCTGGAGCTGCTGGCCTTCTGCCTGAAAAACGGAGCGGATTTTAAGGTGCATGATTCCTATGGCGGCAACGGGATGATCCGCGCGGCCGAGCGTGGCCATGGGAAGGCCTGCGCGATGCTTTACGCCGCCTCTGATGAGGTGGACCATGTCAACCACCTGCCCTATACGGCGCTGACAGAGGCCGTGATCTTTGGGGATGGCTGCCTGCGCTATGCGCAGACCGTGCTCTTCCTCCTGGCAGCCGGGGCAGACCCCAGCTTTACAGTCAAGGGCAAGACCATCATTGAATTGGCCCAGGACATGGGCTTTGACAGCCTGGCCCTTTCGCTGGCACGCCTGGCCAAATTCCCCAAGCTGCAAAAAACCGAGGCCCAGGCCTATCTGGATGCCTGCTATGCCCTGGGCGATGCTGGCGGCGCGGCCCTGACGCTGCGCCAATTCCCCCTTTTGGCCCCGGACAAAAAGGCTGCCCCCAAGACCCAGGATGCCGCCCTGATTCAGCAGAGGGAATTGATTGAAACGCTGGTGGACTTCCTGGGGGTGGAAGCGCCATGAAAGTCCTGGTGACCGCCTTTGACCCCTTTGGCGGGGAACAAATTAACCCAGCCCAGGAGGTCCTCTCCCTGCTGCCCGAGCAAATGAAAGGCGTTGACCTCATCAAATTGATCGTCCCGACTGCCTTTCATCATTCCTTTCTGGTGGTCAAGGCAGCCCTAAAGCAGCACCAGCCCGATGCCGTCCTCCTCCTGGGCCAGGCCGGCGGGCGGGAGGGCATCAGCTTAGAGCGGGTGGCCATCAACATCAATGACGCCGAAATCCCGGACAATGTAGGCCTCATGCCAGAGGATGAGCCCATCGCGCCGGGCGGCCCGGCGGCCTATTTTGCCACCCTGCCCATCAAGGCCATGGTGGACGCCATTCTGGAGGCAGGGCTGCCCGCCCAGGTCAGCAATACTGCCGGCACCTTTGTGTGCAATCACCTGATGTACAGCGTGCTACATGAAATCAATCAGCACAGTTTGCCCATCAAAGCCGGGTTCATCCACCTGCCCTTTTTGCCGGAGCAGGCCAAGCGCTTTGAGCCGGTAAAGCCCAGCATGGCGCTCTCTGCCCAGGCGCGCGGGCTTTTGGCCGCGATAGAAGCGCTCGTACGAGAAAACAAGGCGCACTAAAAGCTGGGGAGCGCTTTTAAAGCGCTCCCCAGACCCCTGTGAAACTTTGAGAATATTCTCAAGTATTCATTTTTTGAAATAGGAATTGAAGTTTACGGTGCTTTTATCAAAGAGCGCCGTTTTCCTCAACCCCAACACCAGTTGCCTGCCGCCCAGGCGCCCTTCTGTCCGCCCTGCCCTTTAACACGCTGTACACGCTGACGCTTAACAAAACCAGGGCCGCGCCCAAAATGGAGAACAGACCCGGATTCTCACCCAGGAACAAAAAGGCCCAAAAGGGGTTCATCACCGGCTCCACATTGGCCAAGATGGAGGCAGTCACCGGGTGCACCCGCGCCTTCATGCCCGCGGTGAAGCACAAATACCCCGCGGACAAGCAAAACCCCATCAGGAGAACTGCCAGAAGCACCGGGAGGCGCAGGGTAAAGGCAGCATCAAAAGGGATGAACAGCAAGAACAGGCAGCTGACCAGGTTGCCCAGGTAGGTATAGTCCGCCGGGTCCGCATCCTTGAGCCTGGCGGCAAAAAACACCAGGGCAAAGGTAAAAGCAGAGAGCAGCGCCAGCGCGTCACCCAAAAGCGCGCCCCGGCCCAGGCCGCCCATGAAGCAGAGCACAACCCCCAAAAGAACCACCAGCCCGCTGACCGCGTCCAAGAAGCTGGGTCTTTTGCCCCGTAAAACCCAATAGCCCAGGATGACCACCAGGGGCATGGCGTACTGCAGCACGATGGCGTTGGCGGCGGAGGTCAATTTGTTGGCGATGATAAACAAGGTGGAGGTGGCCAGGACACCAAAGGCGCCCAACAGGTTGCCCTTTGTCAGGCTGGGCTTAAAGGTGCCCCGCTTGCGGGCGAACACCAGGGTGGTGAACAGCGCCCGCGCGCCGATGATGGAAAAGGCAGACCAGGGCACCCATTTGCTGAGCACACCGGCAAAGCTCCACACCAGGCTGGCCAGGATGATATAGGCCGCCCCCGAAGGCTTAAAAGGCAGTTTCAAGGCTTACCTCCGGCAATACGCGGAATATTTTGAACCCAGGACATCATAGCAGAAAGCTGGGGTTATTTGAAGGTGTAAAACACCGGCTCCTTCAACATCCGGGGCATGAGGGTCACCAAGCCCTTTACCGGCCACCCCAGGGACTTCAGCCGGCCGCCGGGGAAGACCGGGAAGGGGTAACCGCCTTCCATGGTGACCTCAAAAGAGGCCCCGGTTTCCAGGTTGAGGAGGTAAAAGGAGGTTCCTTCCACGGGGTTCTTAGGGAAGGCCAACAGCAGGCTCCGCCCATCCGGGGAAAGGGTGGCGTCACTCGGCAGGCGGTAAAAAAGCTCGCCATTCCTTAAGATCTCAAGCCCGGTTGGCTCAAACTCCTCAGAAAGGAGGAGGCGCGGATCCACCTTTACAACCTGGCCATCAGCATCAAGGGCAATCGCGTTGTCAAACACCGTGCCGTCCAGGGCATCCACGGCCCTGGGCCAGGTGAGGAAATTGGCGGGCTTGCTGTAATTCTCAGAGGCGAGGTTGAAGACCGCCTGGCCAGACTTGAGGTCCGCGACCCTGATAACATCAATCCCCAAGGTTAGGATCTCATCAGATGTCATCAGAGTTTCTTTCCGCTCGCCCTCCCAGTCAAACAGCAGGATGCCCCTGTCACTACCGGCGCGGTAATCCCTGAAGGTCATCACAAGGCCCTTATCTGTGGTCAAGATAGGCCAGGTGCCTGACCACTCCATGGGAAACTCCGAAAACACTTTCTGTTCACCTGTTTCAAGGCTTTGCGCGCGGATCTGGCTTACGCGCGCGCCATCTTTGTTGATGCCGTAATAAAACAGGTAGGCGGTTTCATCCGTTTCACCGAAGACCGCGTAATAGGGGACGCCGCCTGATATTTTGTTAAAATCAGCAACGGTTACCTCGCCCAAGACCGCAAAAGGCTGGTCCAATAAGCTCCAGGTGCCCGCTACCAGGTCCAGAAGGGGCAGGTTGTCGCCCATCTTCATCTGCATAAACACCCGAAAGGGCGAGGAAAGGAGGGCCTTTGTGCCGTCCTTTGACCAGTTGATGTGGCTTTGGAGCAAAAGGGTCATTGGCAAATCCAGGAAGAAGGTCAATGCGGAACCGCCTAAAGCTGTGTCCGGCACCAGGAAGCGGAAAACGCCGTCCTTGAGGCTGACCGAGGCCGGGAAGCCCTCAAAGCTGAACAATAAGCACTCCCCAGAAGGCGAGAGAACGGCAAAGGCTTCCCAGGCCAGCAGATCAGAATCCACCTGCAAATCCTCATCCAGAATGGCCTCTTTGGTCAGCGCATCCTTTTGCGGATAGCCCTCCATGTGGATCAGCGCGTCCTTTAAGCGCTGCCATTCCTGATTGACCTCCTCCTTTTTTAGATAGTGTCTACACGAGTTACGCAAGGACTCCTGCCCAAATGGCGATACATC
>CAYOOZ010000072.1:0-10485 GCA_964405705.1 uncultured Christensenella sp. | reverse complement strand
CAAGGGCTTCCCCTGGCATCCCCACAGGGGCATTGAGACCGTCACCTACCTGGTGAAGGGCCACATTGAGCACGGCGACAGCCTGGGCAACAAGGGCGATATTTTGGACGGCGGCTGCCAGTGGATGACAGCCGGTTCCGGTATCATGCACCAGGAGATGCCCCTGGCGTCTGAGCGTATGCTGGGGCTTCAGCTGTGGCTCAACCTGCCCAAGGCGGACAAGATGACCCCGCCCAAGTACAACGACATCACCGCCAAGGACGTGCGCGTGGTGAAGGAAGATGGCGTGCAGGTCAGCGTGATTGCCGGCCACTACAAGGACGCCAAGGGTAAGATGGAAGGCGACCATGTGAAGATGACCATGCTGGACGTCAAACTGGACGCCAATGCGGAGTTTAACCTGCCCACGCCCAATGACGTCACCGCCTTTGCCTACCTTTTCTCCGGCGATGGCCGCTTTGGCGGGGAAATGCGCCCCCAGGGCGAAAAGCAAGCCCTGCTGTTCACCAAGGGCGATGAAATCAACATCAAAGCCGGCGACAACGGCGCCCACATGGTGATTTGCTATGCCAAGGCGCTGAAGGAACCAGTGGCCTGGGGCGGCCCCATTGTCATGAACACCCGTGAAGAATTAATGAAGGCCTTTGACGAATTGGACCGCGGCACCTTTATCAAAGGCTGAGGACAGCCCAAGAAATTTAATGTAATTTTATTGAATTTTCTTTGAGAAAGCGCAATAATATCCCCAGATGACGCACAGCCGTCTTTCAAAGGAGGACACACGATGAATCTGAAAAACCTGCGCAAGGATGCGACCCTGGGACTGATTCTCCTGGCCCTGTGGCTGATTATCAAGGTGATTTTCAGGGGCGGCGGCCTTTTCCTGTGGATCTTGGGCATCGTTGGCCTGGCCTTCCTGGTGATTGGCATCCTGCCCAATGACCTGCACGCCAAGGTGACCGGGAAAATCAACGAATTGCTGAAGAAAACCAAAAAATAATTGCGCGTTGTGTCTGTTAGCCCACGAAAACGCGGGTAGAATCAAGATGTAAACAAAAAGGAGGTTTCCCAGACCCATGATTAAAAAAGAAATTGCCACCATGCTCAATGAGCAGATTAACAAGGAACTCCACTCCGGCTACCTGTACCTGGAGTTTGCCAATTACTACGAGTCAAAGAACCTGCCCGGCTTTGCCAAGTGGTTTGTCCACCAGGCCCATGAGGAATATGAGCACGCGATGAAAATCCGTCATTTCCTGATTGAAGCTGGCGAGCGCGTCACCTTCTCCGCCCTGGCTGACACCGACAAGGACTTCAAGGATGTGAAGGCGCCCCTGGTCGCGGCCCTTGAGCATGAACAGTTCATCACGGCCTCCATCAACAAGATCTACGAAAAGGCGCTGTCCTTGAAGGATCACCTGAGCGCCAACTTCCTGCAGTGGTTCATCGCCGAACAGGGCGAGGAAGAGACCAACGCCCAGACCAATATCGACAAGATCGAGCTGGTTGGTACCTCTGGCACCGCTGTTTACCTGCTGGACAAGGAAATGGGCAACCGCGTCTAAGCCCAGACAAAAGAACATGATTTGACCCGCTCCAGACATTGGGGCGGGTCTTCTTTTTATTGTGCCGGATGAAATCGTGCTATAATGAAGCTGCCAAAAGGAAGAAAGGCGGAGGTGGTTTTGTGAAGACAGCAGTCATCACCGGCGCGAGCGACGGCATCGGCCGGGAAGCCGCCAGAGCCCTGGCAAAAGAGGGCTGGCAATTGGCCCTGGTGGGCAGAAACCCGGAAAAGACGGCCGCCATCGCCAGGGAACTGGGCGCGCTGTCCTATGTGGCTGATTTTGCGGACTTTCAGCAGGTTAAGACGCTGGCGCAGCGGTTGCTGAACGATTTTGCGCGCATTGACCTCCTGGCCAACAACGCGGGCGGCATTTTTAACAACCAGGAGCCAACGGTGGACGGGCATGAAATCACCTTCCAGGTCAACCACCTGGCCACCTTTCTATTAACCCGCCTGCTCCTCCCCCGCTTAATTGAGGATCAGGCCATGGTCATCACCACCTCCAGCATGGCCCACCGCAACGCCGGGATGTTTTTTGACCTGGAATTGGTGGACAAGCCCCGCCGCTATTCCCCCTATCTGGCCTATGGCAACAGCAAACTGGCCAACATCCTCTTTACACGGGAGTTGCACAGGCGCTATTTCGAGATGGGCATCAAGGCGGCCAGCTTTCACCCAGGGATCGTTGCCACTTCCTTTGCGGGCGCGCCCGGCAGCCCCATGGGCTTGGTATACCGCACCTGGCTGAGGAAATTACTCTTTATGAAAACACCGCAGGAGGGTGCTGACACGCTGGTGTGGTTAGCGCAGCATACGCCAAACAAGGATTGGCAGCCCGGGGAATATTTTATCAAAAGAAAACCGGCCAAAACCAGCAGAAAGGCCCGGAATGACGACCTGGCGCGCGCCTTGTGGGAAATGAGCGAGAAGCTGTTGGCGCCGTTTTTATCTGAAGAAAACAGGGAGGACAACCAATGAAAATCGCCTTGTATGGGGATTCCATCGGCCGTGGGGTGACCTTTGATGAAGCGCGCGGCCGCTATGTGTACTTAAAGGAAGGGTTTGACAAGCTATTTACAGATAGCCAGGGGATTGAGATCATCAACCATTCCCGCTTTGGCGCGATCGCAGAGGAGGGCCTGGCCGAATTTGAAAAGGCGGAGGAGACGGACGCCCAGGTCATCGCCATTCAATATGGCGGGAATGACTGCACCCCGGACTGGAAGGCCGCTGCGGAGACGCCGGAGGTCATGCACCCGGCCCGGGTGCTCCTGGCTGACTTTGAAAACACGCTGACCAGTTTTGTGGAGGCGGTTAAAAAGATTAAGAAAATCCCCCTGCTCATCACCCCGCCGCCCCTGGTGGCAGAGCGCTTTGTGCCCTGGATTTCAAAGGGGCTGGACGCCGGGCGCATCCTCTCCTACTTAGGGGATATGCACCATGTCTACCGCTGGCAGGAGCAGTATGCCCTGGCCGTGCACAAGGTGGGGCGGCTGACCCAGAGCAAGCTGTTTGACCTGCGCGCCTTCTTTTTGGCGGAGCGGGAATTGGGCAGCCTGTACTGTGTGGACGGGATGCACCCCAACCAGAAGGGGCATAACCTGATCGCCCAGGCGGCGGTCAAGATGCTGCCCCAATTGACAACCGCGATTATTTAAGAGAAATAGCGCAAGAGCTCCGGGTACAGGTCCAGGAGCAGCTTAATTAAGAGGAGCGCCAGCACCAAAAGCAAGAGGGTGCGGATGAAGGGCGCTCCTTTTTTGATGGCCAGGTTGGCGCCCAGCAGGTTGCCCGCGATGCCAAAGGCGGCCGCCGGGATGGCCAGGGCGTAAAGGACGTGGCCGGTCAGCATCAGGGTGATGAGCGCGCCAAAATTGCTGCCCAGGTTGACCAATTTAGCCGTGCCCGAGGCCGTGAGCGCTTCCTCCCCCAGGAGCATGACATAGGCCAAAATCAAAAAGGTGCCTGTGCCGGGGCCGACCAGGCCGTCGTAAACGCCGATCAACAGACCGATTAAAAAGCAAAAGGGCAGGGCCCACCGCTCGCCCACGAGGGAGGCGCGTTTGGACAAATCCTTGTTTTTGACCACCAGAATGGCCACCAGGGGCAGGGCCAAGACCAGGCCGGTCTTGACATAGAGGCCGGGGATGATGGTCAACAAATAGGCACCCAGGGCGCTGCCCGGAATGGCGCCCAACAGGGAAGCGCTGCCCATGCCCCAGTTGATTCTATGGGCGGTGGCATATTTGCCAGTGGCGATGGCCGTGCCAGCCATGGCGCTTAATTTGTTGGTGCCGCCTGCCAAGGCGGGCGGAAGGCCAGCCAAATAATAAGCCGGCAGGGAAAGCAGACCGCCCCCGCCGGCAACGCTGTCCACAAAGCCGCCCAGAAAAATCAATGGGCAGACGATGAGGTAGGTTAACAAAGTGATGTTTGGCATGCGCGCACCATCCCTATGACAATACGGGCATTGTAGCACGCGGCAAATGGCCTTACAAGCCAGCCCTGAGCGTTTTAGAACTCCTCGGCCTGGCGCTCCATGTTTTCCACCACGATGTCATAGATTTCCCCCAGGGAGGCGCAGTATTCCAGCACCTCCCAGGGCTTGTTGGTGTGAAAGTGGATCTTGATCAGCTCCTCATCCCCCACAGCCAGGAGGCAATCGCCCTCAAAATGCTCGGTGAAATAAGCGTTGATTTGATCCTCATCAAGGCCCTCCCCTTCAATCAGGGTTTGCACGTCATACTTAAACTCCAGCATGGTTTTCTCCTTGTCTACTTGTTTTGCGCCCGCTTAATCGTCTTTTCAAAGACTTCCTCGGACTGCGCGCCGGAGATGGCAAAGCGCTCATCAATCACAAAGAAGGGCACCCCGCGCGCGCCATAGACCAGGGCCTCCTCATACTCCGCCTGCGCTTTTTGTTGGTTGTCCTGATTGTACATAGCCTTTTTGGCCTCTTCCTTATCTACCCCCAGGGAGGTGGCCAAACGGAGCAAAGTTTCCTCATCATGCAAATCCGCGCCTTGTTGAAAGCCGGCCTTTTGAAGCAGATCGGAAAAGGCGGTGCCCAAGCCCTTGGCCTTCATGTGCTGAAAGAGGGCATGGGCGCGGTCGGTGCCGGCGTGGATGGCGGAGGCAAAATCAAAGGCAAAGCCCAATTCCGCCCCGGCCGCGGTGAGGTTGTTGAAGCTCTCCCCCACCTCCTCCTCGCTGTACTGGTACTTGCTCATCAGGTGCTCATGCATACGCATCCCCTCCGGGTTGTCCTCCCCGGGGTTTAGCAGGAAGCTTTTCATCTCAATGTTGGCGTCCGTCACGCCCGCGGCCAAGAGCGCGTTTTGCAGGCGCATCTTGCCCAGGACGCAGTAGGGGCAGAGAAAATCAGACCAGATTTTAATGTTCATTTGTTGTTTCCTTGCTTTCATTCAATGCTTTTTTCAGGTTGGTTATATAGTCCTCATAGGGCAGGTCGCCGGAAAAACGATGGCGACCATTCATAATGTAATAGGGAACATAGTCAATCACCATCTCCCGGGCGATGGCGTCATCCGCCATCACTTCTTTCATAAATTGGTCGCTTCGCAGGACCTTTTGCGCTTCCTCCCTGTTAAGGCCAAGGCTCTGCGCCAGGCCCAAGAGGGTCTCCTCCTCATCCAGGCGGGCCGCATCCTCAAACAGGGCGTGCTGGGCCTTGTCAAAGAACTCATTGCCCAGGCCCTTTTTTTTGGCAAATTGGAAGAGCCGGTGGGCGGGCAGCATGAAGGCATAGATGGTCTGCCCCATGTTCATTTTGATGCCATAGTCCTGGGCCTCTTTGTCCAGGGCTGGGAAGCCGGCCATGGCCTGCTCCCTGTCCCCGCCGTATTCCATGGCGATATGGTCCGCCATGGGAAATCCTTTTGGCCTGTCATCCACGGGGTTTAACAGAAAGCTGCGCGGGATGATCTCGGCTTTTATGCCCAGCTCCTTGAGCGCACGGCGCAATTTGGCCTTGCCGATGATGCAATAGGGGCAATGGAAATCTGCCCAGACTTCTATTTTCATTGGTCCTCCTCAACAAGCGTTTTACCCTTACTGTATACCCACAAAAGACGCGGCTGCCGCAAAAACGGCAGCCGCTTGATGGTAGGTTGACCTGTTATTTTACCTTGATAGCGCGCACGGGAGACTCAAGCCCCCAGTAGGCAAAGGCATAGTACTTTTTATAGGGCTGGACCTTGAAGTAGAAGGTGGAGCCGGATTTGAGACCACGGAAGGTGGCGGAATTGGTGAACTGGATGCGCACCGTCTTGTAGGGCCCATTTTTGGCGGTGGCAAAGAGGACCGCATAGCCGGCAGCACCCGCAGGCTTGTTCCAGGTTAGGGTAATCATACCCCGGCTGGGGGAGGTGATGGAGGTGATGGCCGCCCTGGCGATGGGCACGCCAGCGCCCCAGGTGGACAGCGGGCTGGAAGTGAAGTTGACGCCGCCGATTAAGTCATAAGCCTCCACCTTGTAGAAGTAGCGGGTGCCGGCTGTGAGCCGGGTGGCGTTGTAGGCAAGCCCGGTGGTGCTGGCCAATAAGGTATAGGAATCATTGGGCCGCATGCTCACCCAGATGTTGTAGCCAGAGGCGCCGGTGACCCGGGCCCAGCTGATCTTGAGCGTGGTTTGGTTGACTGTTTCCACCTTGATTTTGGGGGCGGGGCGGGAGGGAACGGGGTCCTTAATCTCCCAGGTGAGGTCAGGGATCGGGTCGTATTCATAGGTTTCATTGGGGAAGACCAGGGTGGCCTTGGCAGTGTAGGTGCCGATGTCCTTTTGCTGGTTGCCTTCGTAGGTGGCGCTCACGCCAAGGGGCAGGCCAGTTAAGACCACGGTTTTGTCCGTACCGTCATAGAGCAGGGCATCGGTATAATCCCATTTGACCTTGCTTAGATCAAAGACGACATCCGGAACGATGATTTTGATGGAGGCGGTAACACCAGAGCCATCGGTTGCCATGGCGGTCAAGGTGGCGGTGCCGGGTTTTATTGCTTTCCAATATTCCCCAGTGGCATTCTTGAGCACGGTTTCATCGCTGCTGGTCCAGGTCAAGATCTTATTGGATGGGTTCACCGGCTGGATTTCGGGGGTGAAATACCTGGTTTCGCCAAGCGGGAGGATGTCCTCCGCCTTGTCAAACTCCATGCTGGTGATCATCACCACGGGCGGCGTCTGGCCCCCTTCCTCCTTAACGGTAACCAGCAGTTCTTTGTTAAAACTGATATTGTTGTAGCTCATATACACTAATACAGTGTAATACCCAGGCTGATGGAAAATAAGGGTTTTCTGCTGCTTGGTGTCCTCAGTCGTTGTAGCCTCAGACTCACGCACGTAGATATCGTAGCGGAACAAGTCCGTGCTGACTTGAGTATTCTGTGGCAGCAGCTGCGGCCGGCCCAAGGTCAAAGGTTGCCCGACTGTCACCTCATACTGGGCAGCGGGTATCACCATTTCTGTGGGCACGGTCCTGTTGTCAACAGTCACGGTGATCTGCATGCTGTCCTCATAGCCACCAGCGCTGACCTTCAAGCGGAAGACCGTCTGCCCGCTGTCTTTTAGCGCGGTATAGTGCACAACACCGTACCAGTAACCGGACGCCTTTGTGTCAACAACGGCCGTGACCGCGTCCCCTGACAGGGTCTCAATGGTAAAGACCGGCTTGCCCAAACCAGGGAAAAACTCTTTTAGACCATAGAAACCTCTGACCGTTTCGCCCCCCTGCTTGTTGATGGTGAAGTTGGCGTTCGCTTCCTCAAACTTCAACGGCGCGCCATCAGGTGGGGTGCCATCCGGGGAGGTGACAATGAATGAGATATCGATTCGTCCGTCATATTCATCATTGACCATCTGAATGGTAGCTGAATAATACCCTGGCTCAAAGATCTTGACATGCTGGTTCGCGTCCACATCAGAAACATCCCAGAATTCTGAATCTCCCCAGATATTCATTTCCAGGGTGCTCCCGTCAATGCCGCTGTCACCAGGGTTAAAGACTGGACGGGGCAGGGTGAACCACTCCTGCGCTTTGATGGTGAACACCGTGTTTTCAAGTGAGAGGGAGGGCGGGGTCTTGCTGGTGAAGGTGATGTTCACCGGGATGATGTGGGTTCGCCCGGCAAGGACACAGACCACCTCATAGCGAAAGGTGCCCTCAGTTGTGACATCACTCAGGTTGAGATCGTAGTATTCTGTCTGGCGGTCATCGGAGAGCCACAGGTTAGCCCTCAGGCTTGGCGCAGCGGCATCCAGTTTGCGATAGGACCAGACCGCCTGGCCCTGATCTGGCAGGAACTTATCCAGTTGAATCTCTGGTATTGTCCAGGACTTGTCATCCAGGTAGAAGGTGAGATCCAGCCCTGACGTGCTGAAGGAATAGGGGTTGCCCGGCACCGTGCCGGACTCATCCTGAATCTGGAAAACCACATTACGATCAAAATAGAAGCCATTTCCACTCATGCTTACGTAGGCTTTGTAATAGCCAGGCTCCGAGAAGGTGAGGAAATAGTCCAGGCCATCATCCCCCTGATGTCCTGAGTAGCCGGACTCGCCATCACCAGCGTAAAAGTAAACATCAATGTTGAAGTTAAAGTCATCCTTTGACAGGGGGGTGGTGGCAGGCAACAAGGAAGGCTGTCTGATAACAATTTCCTGATTAACCTGGCCGGTGATGACGGCCGGCAGATCAAAGCCCGTGGGCAGGACAACATCCGGCACATGGAGAATGACCGGAATGGATACAGTGTGTGGGCCCGCGGTGCAGTTGAGCGTTGCCGTGGTATCCCCTGTCCCAACCACCTTGCCTCTGATGTTGTTCCAATGTTCATTTGAACCAGCATTAAAGGACAATTCCTTAACAGAGGTGCCTACAACATTTGTCAAGGTAAAAACTGGCGTGCCATAGGCCAAGGCCCCTGGCGGCGTTTGCACAGATATAAAGATTCTTTGGTTGTTGTCCGTGAAATAGTAAGTCTCTTCAATTTTGTCTTCAGTAAACTTAAACGGGCTGCCAGGAACGGTCCCAGACGCGTCCTTAACCTCAAAGACCAGGTTTTGCCGGATACTAAAATTAGCATAACTCATATCCGCCATGCCAGTTAAGTAACCAGCCTGGTTGAAGGTGATGTCATAACCACCCCCTGATTCTGTAACCGAAACATCGCCGTCCGCCCAAATATTAATGTGATAATCTACATTATCAAGACTGGACCCCTTGGGCAGAAGGCCTGGGCGCGGGATATGCAGGGTATTCCCAACAGTGGCCTGATAGACCGTGGGCATATCCAATCTGGTGGGCAGGGCTTCGTCGCTGATGGTGATGGTGATGGGGAGGGCTTTGCTGTATTCCCCCACGGTGTAGGTGAGGGTGGCGGTGGACACACCTGCCTTGAATGGGCCATTAAAATACAGATCTACATAGTCTGGGGTTTGGCTGCCCATTGTCAGGGTTTTGATGGCATCCCCACTTAAGCCAGATAGGGTCCAGGTGCCTTCCCCAAAAGCGGTGAGATTGTTTCTCTGATAGATGCTGAAATAATTTGAGTGCTCATGCCCCTTGAGGTAGTGGGTTCTTTGGTAGCTGTCCATGCCAAAATCAATGAGGTCACCGGGCACCTGGCCGTTTTCATCGGCGATGGCAAACATCACAAGTTTTTCCAGCAGGATGTTGTGGTAGTGCATCATCAAAGTGCCTTTGTGATAACCCGGCTCACTGAAGACTACCTCGTAGTCAGCCCCTAAATGGCTGACGTCACCTGCATAACTATAAAAACTGAATTCAAAATCTTCCTCTTTGATGCCGGTATCCGCAGGAGAAACGCCTGGGCGGGCGACCAAGATGGGCGTATTGACCTGGCCGTTGACAAGGGAGGGCACATTGGTCAATTCAGTGGGGACTGGCGCATCAATAACCGTGATCACAACCGGGATTACTTTGCTAAACTCACCCACGGTAAAGGTCAGGGTGGCTGTGGTTTGCCCGACCGAATGGATACTGTCTATTTGAAGAGCACAATAGTCATCACTCTGATAGCCAATTTTTAAACCTGAAACAGCATCCCCCGCAATATCGGTTAAAGACCAAGAACCTGTTCCAAAGGCTGAGAGGTCGCCATAAACTTGAACACTTGAAGCGGAAAGGTTTGTACTGCCTGACAAATACACCTGGTTTTCAAGGCGATCCCGAGTGAGTTTTATCAACTCCCCTGGCACCACACCGGACTCATCCGCGATGGCAAAGGTGATGCTTTTTTGCAAATTAATGTTGCGATAGCTCATCGCCAATTGTACATGGTGATAGCCAGGTTCGCGGAAAATGACCTGCTTATCGTTGCCTTGGTTTGTAACTTCGCCCGGATAGGCATACAGGTCAAACTCAAACTCGTTCTCCGACAGACCTGTGTCCGCAGGGGATAGGCCGGGGCGGGCGACCAAGATGGGGGTGTTCACACTGCCATTGACCAAAGCGGGCACGCCAGTCAAGTCCGTTGGCACAGGCACATCCAGCACCTCAATACGAATCTGCGTGGAGGCGGTGAAGTCGCCGACCTCAGTGGTGAGGGTGGCCGTGGTGATGCCGGCTGCCAGGGCTTCTTGAAAGTACATCTGAACCTGATAGGTATATGAATTATGAACTTGCAAGCCCGATACCGCACTGCCCTGGATGTTGCTCAGGGTAGATGTGGGAGTCCCCAGGGCAGCGATGTCCCGCACATACGGCGCATAGAAATTAAAAGATTGACCACCTTTATAAACTTTTATGGTGTAGCTTTCCTGCGTAAACTGGATGGGGTTTGCTGGCGGGTTGCCATTTTCATCCAGGACTTTGAAGTTAATCGCTTGATAAATAGGGCCTGCTGAAAAAAGTGATTCGCGCTATGGTCGTTCCTTCAAACAG
>CAYOOZ010000071.1:0-10495 GCA_964405705.1 uncultured Christensenella sp. | reverse complement strand
CGAACGGTCTTTACTAACTCACAAGTTGGTACAAAGATTGGGGGCAGACCAGTGTTTCTGTCCGAAAAAACCTATGGGAACCCCTATCTGGATGTCCAGCTGACCCTTGTATTAACCGCTTTAGACCAGGAGGAAACGCGGCTCTTGGGCTTTTGGGACAAAGAAGGCCAGTGGAAGGCGCGGTTTTTGCCAAGCCAAACCGGCTTATGGCAATGGAGGACCGAGTGCTCCGACCCAGCCAACGCCGGGCTGCACGGGGTATCAGGCCAGGTGACGGTGCTGCCCTATAAAGGGGACAACCCCTTGTATGCCCATGGCCCCCTGCGGGTTCATGAAAGCCAGCGCGCCTTCATCCAGGCGGACGGCAACCCATTTTTCTGGCTGGGGGATACGGTTTGGGCCGCGCCTGGACGAGCGACATTGGAGGAGTGGAAGGCTTATGCGCGCATCAGGCGTGAGCAGGGCTTTAATGTGTTGCAGCTCAACGCCCTGCCCCAGCACGACGCCAGCGGGACTGATTTCAGGCCGCCCTTTGTGATGGGGGAGGATGGATGGGATTTAAACCAGCCGGAGCCCGCTTATTTCCAGCATCTGGATGAGATGGTGGCCATCAGCGCGCAAGAGGGCCTGCTCACCGCCATGATTGTCCTGTGGTTTGACTATGTGCCAGGGGACAACGCGGCCTGGGGCGTCAAAAGCAAGGCTGGCTTTACACAGGAGCAGGCGCGCTCATTTGGCCGCTACCTGGGCGCGCGCTATGCCGCCTATGGCACGGTGTTCTTGGTCAGTGGGGACACGTTGTATGAGCTTGAAAGCGCCAAATTGATCTATGATGAGGCGGCTCTGGGCCTTCTGGAGGCAGATAATAAGGCCTTTATGAGCATGCATTTAAGCGAGGTGGGCACGGAGGACTTAAACCAAAGGCAATGGCTTGACTTTCACATGCTCCAGTCCAGCCATGGCGATGTCAGTCTGGAGCGCGCGCTGAATTTCTCCGCCATCAGCCGCGCCTTTATGCCGCCCCGCCCGGTCATCAACGGGGAGCCTTGCTATGAGGACATCAATAACCCCACCCGCAAGGGGCGTGTGACCAGGGAGGACGTGCGGGAGGTGGTCTGGTCCGGCCTATTTAACGGGGCAAACGCCGGGCTCACCTATGGTGCGCACGGAATCTGGTCCTGGCATAGGGAGGGGGATATCTTTCTCACAGGGCAGACCTGGGATGCCCCCAAGCCCTGGCAGGAAGCGGTGAAGTTCCCGGGAGTTTTGGACATGGTTCTCCTAAAGGATTTTATGCTCTCCCTGCCTTATTGGGAGCTTGAGCCAAAGGAAAAGGAATGGACGGGGACAGAAGGACAAACGCCGCTGGCTGTGCTCCAAGATGAGGCTGGGCTGGTGCTCTATGCCCACAAGGGCCAGGACATCCATTTCAAGCGCGCCCCCAAGGCCACCTGGCAGGGCCAGTGGATGAACCCTGCCACAGGCGAAAAGGAGGAGGCGGCAATAGAGCAAAAGGGAGCAGAATGGCTTGTAAAAAAATCCTCCTGGGCGGGTGACGCCGTCCTGCACCTATTCAAGCCATAGGCTACGATTGGTATCTTTGGTTTCCAAAGGGTAAACATCGCCCTTTGGCGGGTCTGGGCAAAGCCCAGCGCACCGCATTCTTGTTATGATTATATTAAGGGGTTGCAGCGGTTTTCGTGACAACCCCTTTTTTATTCGATCATTAATTGAGCGCGGTGTTAAGGAAGCGGAACACCGCGTCTGTTTCCTCCTCTGATTCAAACCAGGCTTCCCCGTGGTGGCCGCGGCTGTCCACAATTCTGCATGTTGCCTTGCCCTCCCCGGCCACCTCTTGAATGCGCCTGGCCAAGTCCTCTGACTGCTGGTAAGAGACAATGGCGTCCTCCCGGCCATGAACGATATAAAACGGCGGACATTTCTTTTGAATGTGGGTGATAGGGGCAGCCAGACGGGACAATTCGCGCCGGTTTTGAATAGCCCCACCCAGGAGCAGGGATTCGGGGGAGTTTGCCAGGTCATGGTCTGCCGCGCCCAGGCCGTTCTCAGTAATTTGCTGGTCCATCCGGCAAAAATCCCCGGCTGGCCCGCACCAGTTGACCACAGCCTGCACATCAGAAGAAAAGCTTTCATTGCCCATGCTCAGATCCTCAAAAGCGCTCATCTCATTGGTGGCACCCAGCATGGCCGCCAGATAGCCCCCGGCAGAGGGGCCCCAGACCGCAAAACGGTTTTCATCCAGGTGATACTCCTGCGCCTTGCCGCGCAGAAAGCGGACGGCCGCCTTGGCGTCATAGATCAGGGCTGGGAACCTGGCTTCAGAGCTGAAGCGATAGCCCACGCTTGCAAGCGCAAAGCCGTGCTTTAAGGCGCGCAGCATGGGCCGCAGGTGAATATCCCGTTTGGAGCCCACTAAAAAGGCCCCGCCATGAAAATGAATAATCAGGGGATAAGGTTTTTGTCCTGTCTGTGGGAGGTAGATGTCTAACTTTTGCTTTTCAGACTGCGCGGCATAGGGCAGGTCAAAAACCTTGCGCTGGATGACATCCAGGTCCTTTTGCAAACAATGCTCTCTATCCTGACTTAACTGGTTCATAGGTATCCCCTTATTTTGTATTGACCGTATCCTAACACAAGGGCCAAGCGAAGCTCAAGGGCGGGTTGAATAAGTCGCCATGGCTCCCAATAATGAGGCACTCATAATGATCATACAAGAGCTATCTTAGAAATAAACTTGTATACTGTTACAGGCTAATCTCAGGGGAGATGATAAGCAATTATAGTGTTTTTCGATATTGGGTGGGTAACACGCCAGTGAACCGTTTGAAGGCACGCCTGAAGGCGTGGGCTGAGTTATATCCGACCATGGTCGCTATTTCATCAATGGTCAGCCTTTCATCAGCAAAGTGCTCACGGGCTTTGTCCATTCGCATTTTTTCAAGTAAGGCTGCAAAGGTCTGCCCGCTGATCTTGCGAATATAACGGTAGACGGCAGATTCTGGGAGTTCAAATTTAGCTGACACATGACTGAGCGAAAACCCGGGATCTGTATAGTTGTTTGAGATGTAATCCATCATGGACTGATACAGGGCGGACTCTTCGCGTTGAATTTTCTCGCGGCTAAAGCCAACAAGCTTTAATAGCAAATCATGAATAGCGGACAGGTGATCCTCCTCCATGCCAGAAAAACTACCATCTATGAGAAAGGGTGCGTCCTGCAAAGCACTTTCACCTTCGGGAAGTTCAAAAGCGATACGGGATAGCGCCAGGTGTAGCGCATTTCCAAACAACAATGCATTTCGGGGGCTGGTTTGCATAGCATCCAGATTGTCTGTCCAAATTTTATCCATGAGTGCTTTTGCTTGACTGCTTTCTCCGGCTATAACGGCATTGAAGAGCTGTGTTTCTTCCAGTCGCGATATTTGCGGGGTTTTGCGATCACGGGGATTGGCAAAACGCAATCCTTCCCCCGCGGTTAAGGTTGAAACGGATTGAGTACGCATGAAAAGCTCTGCCAGACCGCTGATTTGATCTGTGATCCCACCACAAATGTATTGAAGTGGGAGGTTGAAGTCACTGCGGAGTTTTGTATCTATGTTGGTGACCTCATCACGCAATAATTGTTCAAGATCATCACCTGAATTTCCCTGCATTAAAAGCAAAATGGATATTTCTGAAGGCTTGTCTAGGCTGAAAAGTGGATGAAAATGCGATGAGGCATTGAAAGCCTGCTCTACCAATATCCAGGCATTGCTTAAATTGTTGAGATCTTCGCTATCTGTGGTTGAATATCCCGGCTTGACAAGCAGAGCCGCATAGGTATGCGCTGAAAGATCGATGCCGAGGGTCTTGGCTCGGCTCTCAATCTCATTTGGTAGAAAGGTTGATCCGTCAATAATTCTACGCACCAGATCGCGTTTTAAAAATGCTTGGTTCTGGCTGAGTTTGCTACTCAAAGCTGCATTTTGACGAATATAGTCCTGAATGGTTCCCTTGAGGTAATCAAACCAGATGGGGCCATCTGCTTGTTGCTCCGTTTCATCTTGCACCAGATGATAAATGTCCATAATGGGTTTGGAGTTCTTCCTTGCAAGCAGGAAAGAAACCAAGATTCCTGCCGCCAGGCTGATGGAAATAACGAGCAGAATGACGCCACGGATTGCAGTTACCCCTTGGTAGATGCTATCAGATGATATATATGCTGTGTATGTGAACCCGGCAGTGCCAGTCTTTTGCAAGATGATGAATTGCGCAGGATTCAGTTTGATATCATTGGCTCTGTCGTAGGAAGCGCTGACACTGTTGCCTGTATGCAGCAGAATGTTGCCCTCACGGTCTGCAATATAAGCGAAACATTTTTCGGATAACAGTACCATTTCTAGTTCATCTCGTATTTTTTCGGCGTCCACAAAGGCAAAAATAGAAGCGGCATCAATGATTTTGGCATTTGATGAAAAAATAGGGGAGGTGATGATGAGCACATCCTGAACTTTACCAAAGACACTTATTTTGGAGTTCTTATGTATCTGAAACCGATTTGGTTTTTGCAGGTATTGCATCATATCTCTATCCCGGAAAACTACACTGTTATGAAAATACTCGCTTGATCGGGCATATCCTGCAAGCTTTGAAACAACAGCGCCAGACTCGGCGGCATAAATGCCCAGTTCAATCATGTTTGCCTGGGAGATGAGCTGGCGGTTAACAGAGATGCTCTGAAGCAATTCCCTAACATAGCCTGCCATTATGGGGGAACTGTAATCAAATCGTTTGTAAGCGAACTGCTGGGCGTTGAAATTAAAACCAAAGGTTCCTGTCAGGTTTTGTGCATTGACCAAAATGCCATCAATGGCTTGCTGGCTTTGAGCCAGGATGGTCTCATTCCTGGAGCGCACTTCTGACCTTAAAGTATCTAAAAAATGAGAGTATACGACACTCAGGAAGGTGACAGGAATTAGGGTGACTACAATGAAAGATATGAAAAACCAGCGCAGGATTCTATTCCGGCGGACTGACATCGTTTTTGGCATGCAATCACTTCCTTTGATATGTATATTCAGGATAATTTAGTTCAGTATAGCAGTACAGGTACAATTTTAACAGCAGGGTGCTTTTTTCTCTCAAAAGGTCTTTCATGTCTAAAAAGGGAAGAAAAGAACCTTTTTACAAAGATTGATTCTTGTTGTCCTCAAGGCAGAAAGGTATGGTCTAAGTGCAAAAGCTAAATCCGAATCGTCCTTCCAACCCATGAATATGGAGTATGTATGAAACGTGTGAAACTTGGAACAGGTCCTGCGCTTGCCCGTAAGAGGGTGCGCAATGATTGGCAAATTTATCTGATTCTTATGCTTCCAATGATTTGGCTGATTACTTTTTCGTATGTGCCTATGTATGGTGTGTTTATGTCTTTTACCAAGTATAACATTGTGAAGGGCATCTTCGACAGTCAATGGATCGGTTTTGACAATTTTACCAGATTTTTCACAACGCCTTCTGCCACATCAACAATTATTAATACCATGTCTGTCAGCGTCTATGCGCTCATCGCTGGTCTACCAAGTCCGATTTTACTGGCGATCCTTTTGAATGAGTGCCGCAGCGTGCGCTATAAGAAGACAGCTCAAATGATTACCTATGCGCCTTACTTCATATCCACTGTGGTATTGGTCGCCATGATGATGCAACTATTTGACCAAAGGACAGGCATTGTCAATCAGATGATTTCAGGTCTGGGCGGAAAGCCCATCAATTTCATGGCTAAAAAGGATATGTTCCGTAGCATGTATGTCTGGTCCGGTGTCTGGCAAACCACGGGCTTTAATGCCATCATCTACCTTGCCGCCTTGAGCGCAGTGGATCCAGCCCAACACGAGGCTGCTGTCATTGATGGCGCAAGCCGTTTTCAAAGAATTATTCATATAGATCTGCCAAGCCTCGTGCCCACCATGACCATCCTTTTTATACTCAATTGCGGGAGCATCATGAACATCGGCTTTGAGAAAGTACACTTGATGCAAAACAGCGCCAATGCCCGGGTTTCAGAGGTGCTGTCAACCTATATCTATAAAATGGGCTTGTTAAACCTGGACTATGGGTACTCCGCGGCAGTCGGTTTGTTTAACTCACTGGTGAACTTTGTTCTGGTTGTTCTGGTCAATGGTATTTCGCGTAAACTTAGCACCAACAGCATATGGTAGGAAAGGGGTTTTTGATGAGCGTTCAGCGATCACTCCATAAAAAACACAGAAAAATGCGGCAGAGCCGGGGGGATCTCCTGTTCTCCATTGCCTCCAACACCTTGCTAACCCTTGTGGTTCTCGCCATGCTTTATCCGCTCCTTTATGTGCTCAGCGCATCCTTGTCTAACTCTGTAGCTGTGATTTCAGGCCGGGTGTGGCTGTTTCCGGTTGAACCCACCTTGATCGCCTACCAGCAGGTTTTCCGAAATCCCAACATTCTCAGTGGCTATTACAACAGCATTATCTATGCGGTTTTTGGGACCCTGACCTCTGTTTCCCTGTCTGTGCTGGCAGGCTATGCGCTTTCGCGCAAGCATTTCTTGGGCAAAGCGGTAATCACCAGGCTGTTTATCTTTGCAATGCTGTTCTCAGGAGGCATTATTCCTTTATATATTGTCGTCCGTTCACTTGGCATGATCAATACACGGCTGTCGATCATCCTGCCTGGGGCTTTGAATGTGTATCACATCATGTTGGTAAGAACCAGCATTGCCCACGGGCTACCGGAGGAGATGATGGACGCGGCAGATATTGATGGTTGTGACCATTTCAGGAAGCTGATGTTGCTGGTTGTACCTTTATCTGGTTCCATTATTGCGGTGATTTCGTTGTACTGTCTTGTGGGCTCCTGGAATGCCTATTTCAATGCCCTGATGTTCTTAAATAAATATGAGCTCTTTCCCCTTCAGATTATTCTTCGAGAAATCCTGATTCAAAACAAGGTTTCTATCGATATGATAACTGACATTTCTTCTCTTCAGCGCAAGCAAGGGCTTGCAGACATCCTGAAATATGCCCTCATTGTTGTAGCCAGTGCGCCTCTTCTGGTGCTTTATCCCTTTGTTCAAAAGTTTTTTGTGAAAGGAGTGATGGTAGGTTCCATGAAGGGATAGCGGCAGGTAGAAAAGGAAAGCACAATAATAAAGGAGCGTAAAATATGAAAAGGAAACTGATAGCCATTGTTTTAGTGGCAATGCTGATGACAGTGTTAATGCCCACAAACATCTTTGCAGAGGCACAACCCAAGCGCGAATTAAACATTGTAGCAGTCAAAGCGTCTGTTGTTGAAAACCTGGACACCAATGCTTTCTCCCTTTGGTTGGAAGAGCATACCGGCATCAAGGTGAACTATACGCAGATTACATCGGAAAGCGTTGCAGAAAAGGTCGCCATGATGTTTGCGGGCAACGAGTTGCCAGATGCTTTTATCGGTGTTGGTTTTACGGATGACATGCTATTGCAGTATGGCAGCGCGGGCGCCATTGTTCCATTGGATGACTATCTTCAAGAGCATACCCCGCGCCTAATTGAAGCGATGAACTATTATGACCAGGGGCTCACCTTGCTTAAGCAAGCAGATGGCCGCACTTACAGTTTGCCGGCCATTAACCCATGCTACCACTGCACCTATGCCAACAAGCTATGGATGAACATGACCTGGCTTAATAATCTTGGCTTAGAAGTGCCCACAACCATTGACGAGTTCACCGAGGTGTTGCGCGCTTTCCGCGATCAGGACGCCAATGGCAATGGTGACCCGAACGATGAAGTTCCATTGGCTGGCAACCCGACAGACTGGTACACCCAGACCTACCCTTTTGTCATCAACAGTTTCCTCTATTTTGACGCAGTCAATAAGGGTTTTCAGTTGGATGATGCAGGGATGATTTACAATGCCATGGCCAAGGACGAATTCCGTGACGCAATGCGCTATCTGAATATGCTGTATCAAGAAGGGTTGTTTTACGAAGGCACCTTAACCCAGACGCCGGACCAGCTTAAATCCATGGTTGAGAACCCCAATGGCAACCAGGTTGGCGCAACCACTGCTGGCTATGGCGGATTATTCTCAGCGCAAATTGGCGATGAGCGTTACCGGGAGTATTACGCTATTCCGCCGCTGAAGGGACCGCAAGGTGTTCAATTTGCGATGGGCAGGATTCAAAATCCGGCCATTGGCAGGTTTGTGGTCACCTCTGCCTGCAAGGATGTGGAACTGGCCTTGGAATGGGCAGATTACTTCTATGATTATGCCGTAACTGAGAACATGCAAAATGGACCGGAAGGTGAATATTGGCGCTGGGCTACAGAAGGCGAGTATGGCATGGATGGGCAACCAGCCCTTTGGACTGCCATCAAGCCCTATCAGGGCGATACTGGTGAAATCCAAAACCATAGCTGGACAGAAGTGGGCATTTATAACTTCAGCGCAGCCTGGCGGGCCGGGCAGACTGTGGACACCAATGTAGACCTGTTAAGCCCCGAGGGGATGGAGTTTTTGCTCTACAAGGTCACCAAAGAGATGTATGAGCCTCATGGTGCGCTTGAATACTGTGTGCCTAGGTTGACTTTTACTGAGGAACAGCAAAGTCGCCTGTCCATTCTCAGGTATGAATTTGAAAACTACTATGACCAGGTTATCTTTGGCTTTATCACCGGAGATATGGATATCAACGATGATTCCGCTTGGCAGGACCATCTCACCAGCTTGGAAACCTATGGTTTGACAGAGCTTTGCAGCATCTATCAAGCCGCCTACGACACCATGTACAAGTAATGAATCCAGCAAGGGTTTGCTGCTCATTCTCTGGCGGCAAACCCTTGCCATACAAGGAGATTAAAATGACCCGATTAGTGGATTTACAGCGCGCCTTTATTGACAAGCGGATTGGAGCCTTTATCCATTTTAACAGTGCTACTGTGCAATTCAATCAAGGAGACATGGTGGATTGGGAGTATAGCCATGAAAACAATGGCGAACCCCGGCGTTTTCCGTTTAACCCAAAGGAATGGAATCCAGAACAGCTAAACTGCGAACAATGGGCTGATATCTTTGTGAAAGCTGGCTTTCAGTTCGCGGCTATGACGACCAAGCATCATGAAGGCTTTGCGCTTTGGCCGACAAAGTATACAGATCACTGTGTTCGCAACGCAAGTGTAACCACTGATGTTGTGGCTGCTTATCTCAAAGCATTTCGAGAGAAGGGGATTGCGGCTGGTTTATACTTCTCCATTCTGGATTTGACAGCCGGGATCAACAGAAAACGATGCAATGAAGAGGACAAGGCCTATATAAAGGGGCAGATTACGGAGTTATTGACCAATTATGGGGACATCCCATTTCTGATTGTGGACGCCTGGAATGCTCCCTGGGGCGGGCCGGGATTTGACCTGCTGCCTTTTGAAGAAATTGATGGCCTGGTGAAGTCATTACAGCCCGACTGTTTGCTGCTCAACATCGGCTGGACCAAAGATGTCAAAAAGAGTGATATCGTTTT
The DNA here is from genome assembly GCA_964405705.1 of uncultured Christensenella sp. Lineage (GTDB taxonomy): Bacteria > Bacillota > Clostridia > Christensenellales > Aristaeellaceae > UBA6115. The sequence continues at coordinate 957 of CAYOOZ010000071.1, read as the reverse complement.
CTTTGAAAATGGCGCAGGGCAGGATGTAACGAAAGGATTTGAAGGCCCCGGGGTTTTGTGTCAGAAGTTGACAGATGCCTGGTTTTGGCGGGCGCAAGATCCAGTTGAATTACCCAAGACAGCGGAGTACATCTTAAAACTGGCTGATCAATACCTGAAAATGAATGTGAATCTCATTATGAATTTTAGTCCGGATCCCAGAGGGTTGGTGGATGAGAATCTGGCTTTGGAGTATGCAAGGTTTGGCCAATTGTTTAAGCACCCAGGTCCGGTGAAACAAATACCTAAAGGTTGGGCAAAACGCGACTGATTTGAAGCCGCTAACCAACCGAACCGATGATTCAGAAGATCCCGGGACAGGTCCTTGCCTGCCCGGGATCTTAATTGCCTATAGCAAAGGAGGAACCTTTACGTTCGGCTCTTTATGGGACCCTCTGCCCTTGCGCCAGCCCCCACCTGTGGTATAATTGAATGGGGATTTATCAGATTCCCAAAGGAGGAGCGTGTGATGAGATCAAGACCGGTAAGGTTGACAGTGACAGGAATGGCGTATAACCGCAATGAAGAGGACGAGGCCATGCACCTGACCACCTTTGGCACGCTTTCGGGCAATTCCAAGCAATGGAAGCTGCGCTACACAGAGCGCCGCACGGACAGCGAGGACAAGCACGACATTGAGATGACCATGGGGGAGGGCCGGGTGACCGTGACCCGCAAGGGCGCTTTTGCCAGCGATATGGTGTTCCACAAGGACCACCGCTTTGAGGGCAGCTACCGCACGCCTTTTGGCGATTTGAGCATGGGTATTTTCCCCACCCAGGTGGACTATAGCGTTTCCAAGGAGGGGGACGGCACCGTCTCCCTGAAATACCAATTGGACATCCAGGGCCGCTATACCAGCGTGCATAAACTGGACATCGCCTTTGAGACCAATAAAAACCTCAAAAAGGATGGCGA